>NZ_CALFXI010000073.1 GCF_937958065.1 uncultured Steroidobacter sp. | reverse complement strand
TCCGGGCTGCGTAGTGGAAACGTTTGATGCGAGAGTCCAGGCCGTGTCCTGAGACTTCAGCACTTGCATGCCGCTGGAAAGGGGCGGATCAAGCGTTACAAGAACGAACTACTCAAATTCACGTTCGAGTTCGACCGGGTCGGAGCTGAATCACGCGCGAAGCCGCTGTGACGTTTCGGCGGCGTCGGGAGCGACCTACCTTCTCCCGGCAGCTTTGCGGTACAGGGACGGGACCGCAACAGCAGGGCACATCAGGGACGTGCGGTGAGGAGCGCAGTGCGCTCCGGCCGTGCCCGGTGCCGGGAGGAGGTAGGTCGCTCCCGGCGACGCAAGCCACCGAGGCCTCTTCAGGACGTCAATGCGCGCTTCGATGTCTTACTCGACGAGATCTTCGAACTCCCCAGCCACATCATCTCCCGCGAGCGTCTTGAACGGCGCACGTTTCTGTTCGAATCGTTCCCGCGCCTCTGGCTCGGACAGTGCGGTGTCGAGCGCGCAATTCATCTCATAAACGTTCGTATCGAATCCTGCCTCGCGCATTGCTCGCGTGAACGCGTCGACGTGTGCGCCGCCGGCCTGATAGACCATTGGCGCAAATTCCGGGTCGATGTCGAGGTCATCAGGATCCTCGTATGACTGCTGGCAGCCAGCCACGTCCGTGGCGTGATAGTTGCGGCAGGTTTGGGGCCGGGCTTCGTAGATGGAGCAGCGGCCGGCGCTGAGGAACGGGCATTTCACGTTGCGTCGCATGCGCTCCATGTCGTCCATGCCCCGCAATGCCGCGCTGTTCGCGCGTACCTCGGAGTAGATGCGCGCCTTCTCTTCGGCCGGCAGCGAACGCTCCACGAAATCCAGAATGCTGAAGACCTCGACGGCACGAACGTCGACGCTGAAATGGCAACACCACGTGCAGCCGGCGCGACAGGCCAGCGTGCTCACATCGGGAGCTGACGCGATCCGAGCGTCGTGGCGCTGGCGAGAGTTCTCGTACGCGCGCACCACACCGAGCTCGCGGATCTCATCCGCGCCGCGCTGCTGTTCCTCGGCGAGAACGCCGAGGACGAAAGGAACGTCGAGAGAGATTTCCACGATGACGAGGATGGCCCTACGGGTTCAGCCCTTTGGCTGCAGAGAAAAGCAGTGAGAGACTGCGAGCGAAACGGAAACTGCGTGGGTAAGCCGGTCAGGAGACCCTAGCAACTGCTACAGTTCTTCGGATAATCCAGCTCGGCGTTCACGCCGCTGTCCCACTCCAGCTCGCTCCAGTCTTCGATGTCGAACTCCAACGTATAGATCGCGCACGTCGGCATGTTGTCGATCTCACGGTCCGCCGAGACGCGGTCGGCGAATTCGGTCAGCCCCGGATTGTGGCCGACGATCATCAGATGCTGCGCCGTGCCGCCCAGCTCCCGGATGACTTCCTTCAACACCTTCGGCGAGGCGAGATACAAGCGCTCATCCTGCTGCAGCTTCGACGCAGGCAGATGCAGCTCGCGCATGAAGATCTGTGCAGTGGTCAGCGCGCGGACCGCGGGGCTGGTAATCACCAGGTCCGGTTTGAGCTTGCGCTCGCGCAGCCGGCGCGCCATTTCCGGCGCATCCTTCTGTCCGCGAGGTTCGAGCATGCGATCCCAATCTTCCTGGCCGGAGTGCTGAGCTTCGGTCTTGGCGTGGCGAAGCAGGGTGAGCCGCATCGGGTTCCTCAATCGGTTTGGATCTCGACCATGCCGTCCTCGGTAACCCGTGTCGGATAGGTGCGCACGGGCTCGTAAGCGGGCGGGGTCAATGCCGCGCCGGTGCGAAGGCAAAAGCGGGCGCCGTGGCGCGGGCAGACGACGACGTCGCCATCGACTTCACCGCCGGCCAGTTCGCCGCCATCGTGAGTGCAAAGATCGTCGATCGCGTAGAACGTGCCGCAGATATTGAACACGGCGATCAGTTGAGCGTCGATCTCGGTCTGCGCGTAGTCGCCAGGCGCGATCGAGGCCGCGGGAGCCACGGGATGCCAGGTCATCAGATCATTCCCGTCTGCAATCGCGCCGCTTCCGACATCATGCTTTGATTCCAGGGCGGATCGAACACCAGCTCGACATCGGCGCGCGTGACCGTCGGCACCAGCTCGACTTTGTCCTTCACGTCCTGCACGAGCACTTCGCCCATGCCGCAGCCCGGCGCGGTGAGCGTCATCTTGATGTCTGCGACCCGATTGCCGTCGGGCGTGTGCGTGATGTCACAGGAATACACCAGGCCCAGCTCGACGATGTTGATGGGAATTTCCGGGTCGTAGCAGGTGCGCATCTGATCCCACACCAGCTGTTTCACATCTTCGTCGGTCGCATTCGGCGGCAGCTCGGGGGCGAGGCTCGGCTCTTTGCCGAGCGCATCGGCATCCTTGCCGGCGATGCGGAACAGATTGCCCTCCACGTAAACCGTGAAGCTGCCGCCGAGGGCTTGGGTGATGAAGCCTGTCTTGCCTTCGCGCAAGGTCACCGGGATGCCGGCGGGAACCATGATGGCTTCGACGTCGCGCTGTAGGATGACAGGCTCGTTGTCGTGGCTGTGCATGAAAAGAAACCAACTACTCTGTGGTCACCGGCTCGGCGGCACGCTCGAGGGCCGCGTTCAAGGTATGCCAGCACAAGCTCGCGCATTTCACGCGAGCCGGAAACTCGCGCACGCCGGAGAGGGCGGCGAGCTTGCCGAGCCTGGCGGGATCGACGCTCGCGTCGTGCTGGGTCAACAGCGCATGTACGTCGTCGAACAGTTCTTTCACTTCCGACCTGGTCTTGCCCTTGACCGCTTCGGTCAGCAACGAAGCGGACGCAACCGAGATCGCGCAGCCGGTGCCTTCGAACTTCACGTCCGTAATGTGCTCGCCCTTCAGATTGGCGTACACGGTGAGACGGTCGCCGCACAACGGGTTGTGGCCGTCCGCATGAACGTCGGCGGGCTCCAGCTTGCCGAAGTTGCGCGGATGGCGGTTGTGATCGACGATCACGTCGCGATAAAGATCTTTCAGGTCCATCGGCTCAGCCCAACACTTGACGCGTATGTTCGAGCGCGGCCACCAGCCGGTCGATTTCCTCGCGCGTATTGTAGAACGACATCGAAGCGCGCGCCGTCGCCGGAATCTTGAAGAACTCCATCACCGGCATGGCGCAATGATGGCCGGTGCGGATCGCGACCCCTTCGGTATCCAGAATGGTGCCGATGTCGTGCGGATGGATGCCGTCGAGCATGAACGACACGACCGCGGCCTTGTCCGGCGCCGTGCCGACGATGCGCAGCCCCGGCACCTGGCTCAGACGCTCGGTCGCATACTCGAGCAGCTCGTGCTCGTAAGCGGCGATGCGGTCCATGCCGATCTTTTCCAGGTAGTCGATGGCCGTCGCCAGCCCGATCGCGCCGGCGATGTGCGGCGTGCCGGCTTCGAACTTCCACGGCAGCTGGTTGAACGTGGTCTTCTCGAACGACACCGACAGAATCATGTCGCCGCCACCCTGCCACGGTGGCATGGCTTCCAGCAGCTCGCGCTTGCCGTACAACACGCCCATGCCGGTCGGGCCGAGCATCTTGTGACTGGAGAAGCAGTAGAAATCGCAGCCCAGCGCCTGCACGTCCACCGGGGTGTGCGGGATGGCCTGTGCGCCGTCGAGCAGCACCGGCACGCCGTGCTGTCTGGCGACCTTGATGAATTTCTCCACCGGCACGATGGTGCCGAGCGCATTGGAAACATGCGCCAGCGCCAGCAGGCGGGTGCGCGGGCCGATGAGCTTCTGGAACTCGATGAAATCGACTTCGCCCTGCTCATTGATCGGAATCACTTTGAGCACCGCGCCGATCTGCTCGCGCAGCAGTTGCCACGGAACGATGTTGGCGTGATGTTCGAGCGCGCTGATCAGGATCTCGTCGCCGGGTTGGAAGCGCGGACGCGCAAAGCTCTGTGCAACCAGGTTCACCGCTTCGGTCGTGCCGCGAACGAAGACGATCTCTTTCGTGTCGCGCGCATTGATGAAGCGACGAATCGTCTCGCGCGCGCCTTCATAGGCGTCGGTCGCGCGCTGGCTCAGCGTGTGAACGCCACGATGCACGTTCGCATGGTCGTGCTCGTAATACCGGGAGATCGCTTCGATGACCGACTTCGGACGCTGACTCGACGCCGCGTTGTCCAGGTACACCAGCGGCTTCCCGTTCACCGCCTGGTGCAGGATGGGAAAGTCGCGCCGGATGGCGGCGACGTCGAGCGTAGTCGCACTGCGCGGGGCTGTCACAGCTGCGTTCATGCCTTGGCCTCGTTAGCGAGCTTGAACCGCTCATCGATCTGCCTCTCCAGCGCGGCGTGCACGGGTTCGAGATCGATGGTCGAGAGAATGGATTCGGCGAATGCCCGGATCAGCGCGGCGCGAGCGTCGGATTCCGACAAGCCGCGTGAACGCAGATAGAAGAGGGCGGTTGCATCGAGCTGACCGGTCGTGGCGCCGTGACTGCACTTCACGTCATTGGCGTAGATTTCCAGCTCGGGCTTGCTGTCGATCTCGGCCGTCGGCGAGAGCAACAGGTTGCGGCTCGACTGACGCGCATCGATCTTCTGCGCGTCCGGACGCACGATGACCTTGCCATTGAAGACGCCGCGGCCACGTCCACCAGCAATGCCTCGATAGTCTTCTTCGCTCGTCGTGTTGGCGGCGATGTGATCCAGGCGTGTGTGCGCGTCGAGGTGCTGCGTGCCCATCGGAGCAAGTAAGCCAAACAGCGCCGCGTGCGCGCCGCTGCCTTCGAGCAGCGCGGTGATGCCAGTGCGGCCGAGGCTCCCGCCGAGCTGGATGTCATGAATGGAATAGCGCGCGTCCTTCGCGAGCCTGGTCTGAATGTGGCCGAGGTGAAACGCACGAGGCGCTTCCTGCTGCACTCGGAAGTGCTTGATGGCACCGCCCGCGGCGATCTGGAACCGCACGACCGGGTTGGTGAAGTACTCGGCCTCGTTTGCGCCGAGATAGTGTTCGACGATGGTCGCGCGGCTGTTACGGCCCGCGGTGACGATCACGCGGGGATGGCTCATCCGTCCGGCCGCGGTGCTGGTCGACTCGTGCACGATGTAGATCGGCGCATCGACGATGACATTGTCGGCGAGATTCACCACGACGCCATCTTCGAAGAACGCCAGATTCAACTGCTCCAGCGCATTGCCGGAGAGCTGATCGTGATCCTTCAGATAGGTGGCGACGGCAGCCGGCTCCCGCTGCAACCATTGTTTGAGCGTCAGGACGGTCACGCCCGGCGGCTGTGCCGTCTGCGAGGAGAGGGCCGGCAGCCAATGGCCATTGACCAGCACGATGCGCGTGCCGCCCGTCGTCAGCCAGCCCGGCTGATGCGCGTCGAGCGCGGAAGCCTCTGCTGGCGTGAACGAGCGCGTTTCGAGGCGGCGAAGATTGGTGTACTTCCAGGCTTCGTCACGCTGGGTCGGAAAGCCGGTCGACAGGAATTGATCGAGCGCGGCACGTCGCAGTGCCGTCAGCTCGTCGGTTCCCGGCCAGCGGGCCTCGAACGCGGCTTTGTACCGCTCGACCGGCGGCGCAGTGCTTTTGGCGTCCACGGCGCTCACGCAGCGGCCTCCTGCTTCACCCAGTCGTAGCCGCGCTTCTCGAGCTCCAGGGCGAGCGACTTGTCACCGCTCTTGATGATCTTGCCGGCGGAGAGCACGTGCACCTTGTCCGGCTCGATGTAATCGAGCAGACGTTGATAGTGAGTGACCATGACGATCGCGCGATCCGGACGGCGCAGGCTGTTCACGCCGTTGGCGACGACACGCAGCGCGTCGATGTCCAGGCCCGAGTCGGTTTCGTCGAGCAGCGCGAGCGAGGGCTCCAGCACCGCCATCTGCAGAATCTCGTTGCGCTTCTTCTCGCCGCCGGAGAAGCCTTCGTTGACGCCGCGGTTCAGGAAGCTCTCGTCCATCTGCATGAGCTTCATCTTCTCGCGTACCAGCGTGAGGAACTCGAACGCGTCCATCTCGGACTCGCCGCGATGCTTGCGGATGGCGTTCAGGCCGGCCTTCAACAGGTAGACGTTGTTCACGCCCGGAATCTCGACCGGATACTGGAACGCGAGGAACACGCCTTCACGCGCGCGCTCTTCGGGCGCCAGAGCGAGCAGGTCCTTACCGTTATAAGTGACGCTGCCCTCGGTGACCGTGTAACCCTCGCGGCCGGCGAGCACTTGAGCGAGCGTGCTCTTGCCGGAACCGTTCGGGCCCATGATGGCGTGCACTTCGCCCGCGCCCACTTCGAGATCGAGACCGTGGAGGACCTGCTTTTCGCCGGCGAGCGCGTGGAGATTTTTGATACTGAGCATGATGAGAACTTTGTTGACAGGTTGGCGACGGCTATCGACTCGGCGCTTCAGCCGACCGACCCCTCGAGACTGACGGCGAGCAGGTTCTGCGCTTCGACGGCGAATTCCATCGGCAGCTCCTTGAACACGGCCTTGCAGAAGCCGTTGACGATCATGTTCACCGCGTCCTCCTCGGAGATGCCGCGGCTGAGGCAATAGAACAACTGGTCGTCGCCGATCTTGGACGTGGTGGCTTCGTGCTCGACGCTCGCGGTCGGCGTGCGTACTTCCATGTAAGGGAAGGTGTGCGCGCCACACTTGTCGCCCATGAGCAGCGAGTCGCACTGAGTGAAGTTGCGCGCGTTGATGGCACTCGGCAGAACCTTCACCAGACCGCGATAGGCATTCTGGCCGTGGCCGGCCGAGATGCCCTTGCTCACGATCGTGCTGCGCGTGTTCTTGCCGATGTGAATCATCTTGGTGCCGGTGTCGGCCTGCTGATAGTTGTTGGCCACGGCGACCGAGTAGAACTCGCCCACCGAGTTGTCGCCGGTGAGGATGCAGCTCGGATATTTCCAGGTGATCGCCGAGCCGGTTTCCACCTGCGTCCAGCTGATTTTCGAGTTCGCGCCCCGGCACTCGCCACGCTTGGTGACGAAGTTGTAAATGCCGCCGCGGCCCTGCTCGTCGCCCGGATACCAGTTCTGCACGGTCGAGTACTTGATCTGCGCGCCTTCCAGCGCGATCAGCTCGACCACCGCCGCGTGCAGCTGATTTTCATCGCGCATCGGCGCGGTGCAGCCTTCGAGATAGCTCACGTACGCGCCTTCCTCGGCGACGATGAGCGTGCGCTCGAACTGACCGGTCTTCGCAGCGTTGATGCGGAAGTAGGTCGACAGCTCCATCGGGCAGCGCACGCCTTTCGGCACGAACACGAACGAGCCGTCGGAGAACACCGCCGAATTCAGGGTCGCGAAGTAATTGTCCGTGTAGGGCACGACGCTGCCGAGATATTTCTCGACCAGCTCGGGATATTTCTGCACGGCTTCGGAGAACGAACAGAAGATCACGCCGGCCTTGTGCAGGCGTTCCTTGAACGTGGTCGCGACCGAGACGCTGTCGAACACCGCGTCGACGGCCACGCCGGCGAGGCGGGCGCGCTCGTGCAGAGGAATGCCGAGCTTGTCGTAGGTCTCGAGCAGCTTCGGATCGACTTCTTCCAGGCTCTTCGGCGCATCCGCCTTCGGCCTCGGCGCCGAATAGTAGGAAATCGCCTGGTAGTCGATCGGCTGGATGCGCAGGTGTGCCCAGTGCGGCTCCTGCATGGTCAGCCAGTGCCGATACGAGCGCAGGCGCCAGTCGAGCATGAATTGCGGCTCGCCCTTCTTGCGCGAGATGAGACGAATGACGTCTTCATCCAGGCCGGGCGGGACGGTGTCGGATTCGATGTCCGTGACGAAGCCGTGGCGGTACTTCTGAGCGACCAGGGCTTCGAGGGTCGGATCGGTTTGGGGATTGCTAGCCATTTGGAACGTTCAACCCAAAAGTTAATCGTGCGAAGCGCGCAACCGGCTCAGCGGGACGGTGGTCGTCGTCACGCCGCGCGTCGTGCCGGCGAGCTCCGCCAGCGAGATGTCGGTGAGCGCGCGCCGGATCGCGGCGTTGACCTTCTGCCAGGTGTGGCCGACAGCGCAGTTCGATTCGAGACCGCAGTTGCTGTGGGAACTGCTGCACTCGGTGATGGCGAAGGGGCCTTCGAGCGCATCCAGGATGCGGGCGGCCGTGATCTCCCCCGGCGGCTGCGCCAGCTGGTATCCGCCATGGCTGCCGCGCGTCGAGACGACCAGGCCGCTGCGCTGCAGCTTCTTCAGCAGTTTGCTGACCGTGGGCAAGCCGATATGCGTGGCCTCGGCGACTTCCGTCGCCGTCCACAAGCGCTCCGGCTGTCCTGCCAGCTGGGCAAGGATCACCGTGCCGTAATCGGTCAGCTTGCTGATACGAAGCATGGGGGGTCCATCGAGGAGGTCGGTGGAGGATATGGGACCATTCTAGTCCCAATGCAAGCCTGTGACCACCCCGACACGGCAGTGAGCTTGGATTGCGTCAATTTTACCGGCAGGGAATTGGCGGAGGGCGACACAGTCCAACGTTGTCGTTCCGCTACAACATGTACGGCGGCCGGAGGTGAGGACGATTTGCTATCCTACGCCCCCCAAAACTTGAGGCTTGCCGTTCGGGCTGACGCTGTTGGGGGCGTGGAGCCGCGCGCAAGCTCACCCCTGAAGGCGGAGGACAGTATGAATCGCACTGAGCTTGAATCGATCGCGCGCGCAATGGTTGCAAAAGGCAAGGGCATCCTGGCAGCCGACGAGTCCAGCGGCACGATCAAGAAGCGCTTTGACAGCATCCAGCTGGAGTCGACCGAGGAAGCGCGCCGGACCTATCGCGAGCTGCTGTTCACCACACCGGACGCGGCGAAGTACATCAGCGGCGTGATTCTCTATGACGAGACCATCCGGCAGAAGACCAAGGACGGCACGCCGTTCCCGCAGTACCTGACCCAGCTCGGCATCGTGCCGGGCATCAAGGTCGACACCGGCGCCAAGCCGCTGGCGGGCTTCCCGGGCGAGACCATCACCGAAGGCCTCGATGGGCTGCGCGAGCGTCTGGCCGAATATCACAAGCTGGGCGCCCGCTTCGCCAAGTGGCGCGCGGTGATCGACATCGCCAAGGACATCCCGACGCAGTTCGCCATCGACGCCAATGCGCACGCGCTGGCTCGTTACGGCGCGCTCTGCCAGGAAGCGAACATCGTCCCGATCATCGAGCCGGAAGTTCTGATGGACGGCGATCATTCCATCGAGCGTTGTGAAGAAGTGACGAGCGCCGTGCTGAAGTCGGTGTTCGAGCAGCTGGATTCACACCGCATTCATCTGGAAGGCATGATCCTGAAGCCCAACATGGTCATCTCCGGCAAGAAGAACACCGCGCGTGCCGGCCGTCAGCAGGTTGCCGAAGCCACCGTGCGCACGCTCAAGCGCTTCGTTCCGAGCGCCGTGCCGGGCATCGCGTTCCTCTCCGGCGGCCAGAGCGCCGCTGAAGCCACCGAGCACCTGAGCCTGATGAACAAGCTCGGCCCTCTGCCTTGGGAGCTGACCTTCTCGTACGGCCGCGCCCTGCAGGACGAAGCGCTGAAGGCGTGGGGCGGCAAGCCGGAACAGTTCGCTGCCGGTCAGAAGGCGTTCGCTCGCCGCGCCAAGTTGAACGGCGACGCGCGCAACGGCAGCTACACCGCCGCTTCGGAGCAGGCTGCCTAAGCCTGGCGTAAGTATGGGCGCAGAGAATGCATCGCGTGTTCATATCGGGGTCGTGAATGGTCTCTAGCACCGATGCGTCTTCCGCCCAACGCTCCGCCGCCGCCGAATCGCTGATCGCCAGAGATTTGATAGAAATCCGCGATCTGCATTATTCGGTGGGCGGCCGGAGCATCTTCTCCGGACTGAATCTGTCGATTCCGCGCGGTCGAATCACCGCGCTCATGGGACCCAGCGGCACTGGCAAAACCACGCTCCTGCGGCTGATCACCGGACAGATCAAGCCGACCAGCGGGCAAGTCCTGTTCGACGGCATCGACGTGTCGGCGCTCAAGACGCGAGAGCTGTACGCGCTGCGCCGGCGCATGGGCATGCTGTTTCAGAACGGTGCGCTGCTGACCGACATGAGCGTGTTCGAGAACGTCGCGTTCCCGCTGCGCGAACACACCGATCTTCCCGAAAGCCTGATTCGCAACGTGGTGCTGACGAAGCTGCAGGCCGTCGGCTTGCGCGGGGCCGCGCAATTGATGCCGGCCGAGTTGTCGGGCGGCATGAATCGTCGGGTCGCGCTCGCCCGGACCATGGCGACCGATCCCGAAGTGCTCATCTACGATGAGCCGTTCACTGGCCTCGATCCCATCTCGATGGGTATGATCGTGCGGCTGGTGCGCCATATGAACAACGCGCTGGGCATCACCAGCATCGTCGTCTCGCACGACGTGAAAGAGCTTTCCGAGCTTTCCGATACCAGTTACATCATCGCCGGCGGCAAGGTTGCTGCGTCCGGCGAGCTGAAGAATCTGAAAGGTCATCAATCCGACATCGTCAACCAGTTCGTCAACGGACTGCCCGACGGTCCGGTGCCATTTCATTATCCGGCGGCTGACTATTACCAGCAGCTGCTGGGGTCCGAAGCATGAAATTACTGCGAGAGCTGACGGACAACGCGGGCGATTTCGCGGCGACCGTCGGCGGCGTCACTTTGTTTCTCGGCCGCGTGCTCGCTCAGGTGCCGCGCGCGCTGCTGCGGCCGTCGCTGATCGTCGAGCAGATCCACAATGCCGGCGCGCTGTCGCTGGTCATCATCATGACTTGCGGACTGTTCGTGGGCGCGGTGCTCGGTCTGCAAGGTTATGACTTGCTGTTGCGCTTCGGCTCGGAAGACGCGCTGGGCACAGCCGCCGCGCTGGCTTTGATCAGAGAGCTGGGGCCGGTGGTGACCGCGTTGCTGTTCGCCGGCCGCGCCGGCACCGCGCTCGCTTCAGAGCTGGGCCTGATGCGCGCGACCGATCAGCTCACCGCCATGGAAATGATGGCGGTCGATCCGATCCGCCGCGTGGTGGCGCCGCGCTTCCTGGGCGGGTTGATCGCGATGCCGTTGCTGACCTTGATCTTCATCGCCATCGGTATCTTCGGCGTGCAGGTCGTCGGCGTGCAGTTGTTCGGCGTGGACTCGGCGTCGTTCTGGTCGCAGATGCGCTCCAGCGTCAGTCACGAGGACATTGGCGAAGGCCTGCTCAAGGGCTGCGTGTTCGGTTTCGCTTGCAGCCTGATTGCGGTGTACGAAGGTTACACCGCGACCCCGACGGCCGAGGGCGTCGGCCGTGCGACCACCCGCACCGTGGTGATTTCCGCGGTGCTGACTCTGATGCTGGATTACATGCTCACAGCCATCATGCTGTGATTGCGGAGCGATTATGCGTGCGACGCGCACTGTAGAGATCTCGACCGGACTGTTCGTGCTGCTGGGCTTCGCGGCACTGTTCTTCATGGTTACCCAGATCACCAACCGTGAGCTCTCGGTGGACGGCGGGAGTTATGAGGTCACCGCCCAGTTCGAGAACATCGGCAGCCTCAAGCCGGGCGCCGCGGTCTCGATGGCCGGTGTCACCGTCGGCCGGGTCGATTCCATCAGCTTCGACCAGAATGTTTACAAAGCGGTTGTGAAAATGCGGATCGCCTCCAGTTACAACCGCATTCCGAGCGACAGCGATGCGGCCATCATGACTTCGGGCCTGCTCGGCGGTCAGTACATCGGCATTACCGCCGGCGGCTCGGACGAGTACCTGAAACAGGGCGATCGCATCGAACTGGTGCAGGACGCGCTGGTGCTGGAGAATCTGATCAATCAGTTGGTCGCCAGCTTCATGAGCCGGCGCGATGACCAGTCGAGCTCGGGCGGCCAGGACAAGACGGAGGAAGCGAAGCAATGAGTATCGTCGTGAAGCAGAATCGCAGAAACATGCTGGCGGCGGGTCTGGCGTTGGTCGCCTCTTTCGGCTTGTTCGCCGGGGCCGCGCAGGCGCAGGACGCCTCCAAGCTCGGACCGCAGGAGCTGGTGACGAAAGTCGCCAACGACACGCTGAAGGACCTGGATGCAAACCGCGCCGAGTACACCAAGAACAAGAGCAAGGTGCGCGAGCTGGTCGACAAGAACATGCTGCCGTACTTCGACACCGCCTATGCCGCGCAGCTGGTGCTGGCGAAACATTGGCGCACGGCGACTCCGGAACAGCGCAAGCGCTTCATCGAGGCGTTCTATCAATCGTTGCTGCAGAACTATGGCGAGGCGCTGCTGGAGTTCACGCCGGAGCGTCTGAGGATCCTGCCGTTCCAGGGCAATCCGAACGACAAGGTTGCGACGGTGCGCACTGAAGTCCGTCGCGACGATGGCAGCCGCGTGCCGGTGAACTACTCGCTGCGTCAGACCGACAGCGGCTGGAAGGCGTACGACGTGCAGATCCAGGGCGTGTCGTATGTGAAATCGTTCCGCACCGACTTCGGCGCGGAGATCGATCAGAAGGGTCTGGACGCCGTGATCCAGCGCCTGGAGCAGCAGGTTGCGAGCGGCACGGTCCAGAAGCCGGCCGAGAAGCCGAATCCGGCGGCCAAGTGAACGCCAAGCCTGCAGCGACGCCGGGGCCTGCCAGGCTCGAAGCGCTCGGCAACGGGCGCTTCAAGGTGTTCGGCGCGCTCAACGCCGACACTGCCACCGATCTGCTCAAACGTAGCGATGAAGCATTCAAGGGCGCCACTGCCCTCGAGATCGATCTGGCGGAGGTCCCGGAAGGCGACAGCGCCGGGCTGGCGGTGCTGATCGAGTGGCTGCGGCTGGCGAAGCAGCGTCGGCAAACCATCCACTTCAAGCATGTGCCCGAACAGATCGCGGCACTGGCGCGCATCAGCGAAGTCGAAAATCTGCTCAACGGCAACGGTCACAACGTCCGCTAGGGTGGGGTACGCCATCGCTCGATAGTTCGGGCGCGCCGGTTCGGTTCATAATGCGAGCCCCGCCCCAGTTGGTGCTCACATGCGCGCCCAAGTCGATCCCTTCTACGCCATCAGCATCAGCCGCCTCGCGCATGAGTTGCAGGCTCAGGGCCGCTCCGTCATTCACATGGAGTTCGGCCAGCCGTCCACGGGCGCACCTCGTGCGGCGATCGAGCGGGCGCATGACGTCCTCGATACGGATCCGGGCGGGTATTGGGAGAGCGTCGCGCTCAAGGCGCGGCTCGCCAGGCATTATCTCGACAGCTACGGCGTCAAGGTCGAGCCGGAACAATTCATCCTGACGTGCGGCGCCTCGCCGGCGCTCACGCTCGCGTTGAGCTCGACGTTCTCCGCTGGCGACCGCATCGCGCTTGCACGGCCGGGGTACGTTGCCTATCGGAACACGCTGCGCGCGTTGCATCTCACGCCGGTCGAAATCTCATGCGGACCGGAATCGCGATTTCAGCTGACCGCGGCCAGCATCGCCGCGCTCGATCCGGCGCCTCAGGGCGTGATTGTCGCGAGCCCCGCGAATCCGACCGGCACCATCATCGTTCCTTCCGAGCTGGAGGCCATCGCGCAAGTGTGTCGCGAGCGGAACATCACCATCATCTCGGACGAGATCTATCACGGCCTGAGCTATGTCGGTCCGGCGCGCTCCATGCTCGAGTTCGAGCCCGAGGCGCGAGTGGTCAACAGCTTCTCGAAATATTTCAGCATGGTCGGCTGGCGGCTGGGCTGGCTGCTCGTGCCCATGGAACACCAGCCCCGCGCCCGCGCCTTCATGGGCAATCTGTTTCTAACCGCACCGTCGCTGAGTCAGCACGCAGGACTCGTCGCGCTCGACTGTCGCGACGAACTGGAAGGCTACGTCGCGACGTATGCCCGCAATCGCCAGCTGTTGCTGGAAGCGCTGCCGAAACTGGGTTTGAACAGCATCGCTCCGCCGGATGGCGCGTTTTATATCTACGCCAACATCGGCCACCTCACCGACGACTCGATCGCCTTCTGCCAGTCCTTGCTCCGCGACACCGGCGTCGCCACCGCACCCGGCGTCGACTTCGACCCTGTCGAAGGCCATCGTTACATGCGCTTCAGCTTCGCCGTCTCCACGGCAGAGGTCGAAGATGCGATCGAACGAATCACGCCGTGGTTCGCAAAACGCGCGGCGTAAGTTTCGCACCGGGCAGGCAACGCAAAAGAAAATCCCGGCGCAGGCCGGGATTTTCGCGAGTGAAGTGACGGTAGGGTTGCCTATTTCTGCGGCGGTGGCGCTTCGGGCTCCAGCTCTTCGTCTTCCTCCAGCTCCAGATCTTCGAGCGTTTCCGGCGGCGGGTTGCCGTCGAAGATGCTGAATTCACGCTGCTGCACCCAGGCGTCGCGGATGAAGACGTACGGGTCGTAGGTGCGCTGGATGGTCGCATCCAGCGGCAGCAATTCGGAGCGGGTGTGGATCGGATTGACGAGGCGTTGGGCCCAGTCGGCTTCCCACGGCAGATCGGTGTATTGCAACGGGGTGGTGAACCAGTCGAACACGCGCGACGGCGCGTCGCGCATCGAAGAGGGGCCGAACAGCGGCAGCATCACATACGGACCGGAAGGCACGCCCCACACCGCCAGCGTCTGGCCGAAATCCTCATCGTTCTTTTCCAGGCCGAGCGGCGTGGCCACGTCGAAGATGCCGGCGACACCGAGCGTGGTGTTGATCAGGAAACGTCCCGTGTCCTTGAGGCCGAGCACGAACTTGCCCTGCAGGAACTGGTTGATGAAGGTGCCCGGAGTGTCGAGGTTGCTCAGCACGTTGCCGATGCCGGTGCGGACGAACTGCGGTACGACCTTGCGATAACCCTTGGCGACCGGCTTCAGCGCCGCCCGGTCGAGCGTGTCGTTGAACTTGTACACCCCGCGGTTGAACCCTTCGAAGCTCTCCTTGTTGGTGGTGCGGCCCGGTGCGCTGGCGCACCCGGCAAGGACCAGGGCAAGCAACAGGGGCGCAGCGCGCAAAAACGTGCTCATGCGTCGTGAATCCTTCAAACGAACAGAATCAGGTGGGCGCCGCAAACTGGCGACATGCATCGCCGGAGGGCAGGGCCAGGCCAGGGTCTATCAGGGAGCACACCCGGCGGGTGCGCGGATTGTATCAATTTGCGCGGCGGCCGCCGTTGCTGGCTTCGATGGGCCGGCGGAAGGCCCGCTTGGGCAATGCTTGCTGAATTTCGTCCAGGCGGGCTTCGAAGCGTGCGCGCTGCACTTCGGTGATCTTCGGCACGGAGAGCGCGAGCTGCAGCTGATTGACGGCCAGTAACAGGTCGCCGCTCAGGATGTGGTACTCGGACATGTAGAAGTACGAATCGGCCACGTCGCCCGCGGCGTTCGCCGCCTGCGCGGTGAGCTTCGCCTGCTCGGGGGTCGGCGGCACGGTGTTGAACAGATCGAGCAGGATCTCGTGCGCCTGCTTGGAATCGCCCGTCTGCATCAACGTTTCGGCATAGCGGATCGTGACCGCGACGTTGCGCGGGAACAGCTCCCTCGCGCGCTTCAATGTTTGCAGGGACGCCTTGCCTTCGCCCGCCTGCAACTGCGCCTGACCCAGTGCGGTGTGGTACTGAAGAATGGTCGGGTCCGCCGAGCGCAGCCGCTCGAAAATCGACACCGCCTTGGCGGGTTGGCCGGCCATCATCATCGCCAGGCCTTGGCCGTAAACCTGCGCCGGCGTGGCGTCGGGCTCGTTGTTGATCGTGGCGGCGTAATACGCGCGCGGATCTTCGCCCGCCGGCGTCGAAAGCACGCGCAGGCGTTCGCGCGTCAGGGCATAGCTCACGCTCTGCGGGGTTGGAGTCACGTCGAGCTGCGCCGCGCGTTCCTTGGTTTCGGCGATACGCGTGGTGCTCACCGGGTGCGTGCGAAGCATTTCGGGAATGTTCATTTCGCTGGTGCCGGCGAGACGGCTCATGGTCTCGAAAAAGGACGGCATGCCGTTCGGATCGAAGCCGGAGCGGGCCAGCAGGCCCAGACCGACGCGGTCGGCTTCGGATTCGTTGGCGCGAGTGAAGCTGATCTGCTGTTGGATCGCGAGGCTCTGCGCCGCCGCGACACCGGCCATGGCGGCATCGCCGCCGCCCGCCGCCGCGCCGACCAGAATCGCCGCAAGCATGGCGGCCGTGGACACGAGGCTCGAACGACTCTGCGCAGCGATGCTGCGGGCAATGTGTCGCTGCGTGACGTGTGCAATTTCGTGGGCCAGCACGCCGGCCAGCTCGCTCTCGGTCTGGGTCTTCAACAGCAGCCCGGTGTTCACGCCGATGAACCCGCCCGGCAACGCGAAGGCGTTGATGGAGTTGTCGCGGACCATGAAGAAGTTGAAGCGCTGCGCACCGTCGTGCGCCTGACTGGAGAGCTTGTAGCCGAGCGAGCGGATGTACTCGGTAACCTCCGGATCCTCCAGGATCTGATCCTGGTCCCGCAGCCCGCGAACGATCATGCGCCCGATCTGGTACTCGTCCTCCAGGGTCAGCATGGCCTGCGCCGGGCTGCCGATGTCGGGCAAATCCTCCGGATCGGCACGACTGACGCCCCCGACCATGACCAGGGACGCCACGGTGGCGCACAGCAAAGCCTTGATTAGCGAGAAAGAGGGGATTTTCACAGGCAGCAGTGTGGTGCGGGCTGGGAAGGCTGTAAAGCGTCACTACTTCGACCTCGACCGCCGCTGTACGTTCATCGCCGACGCAAAACTCGCGACACGTCAGGGGCTTGGAGGGAGTTCCGGCACGCACAGGGCGATATTCGCCGGCCGCGGCCGGAACGGATTCCGAGGCCGCGGGAGTGTGTGAAGGCAGCGTATCGAGCCCCGCACCAGCGCTCCTCTCAGATAGCATTCCTGACGAAACCTGCTATCATTCGCGCCCCCGTGAGCCCGCACAGGACTCGGTCTTCTCTAGTAAGCCGATGATCTTGTTGTAGAATTCGTTCTCGGCGCGGAGAGGTACCGAAGCGGTCACAACGGCACCGATTCGAAATCGGTTGAGGGCATTACGTCCCTACGAGGGTTCGAATCCCTCCCTCTCCGCCATCTTCCGCCGCAGGGGCCAAGGTTCCTAGAGCCGGCTCAAGCAAAACTCCAGCAGAGCGATGGTGTTAGGAAATCGTGCCGCCTGACCGGCGGCAGGTCTGCTGCCTCTTCTTCTAATGCGCGCGTGCCGGAACGAGTACGTCGATGCGTCGGCCGGCTCGTCGCTGGCGACCAGAGCGCAGTTTCTCCGCCACTGATCCTATTGTGCCGCGATCACTTCCGCTTCCTTGCGTTCTTCTTCGACGCCGCTATCTGTCTCTTGGCTTCCATGTCATTCGAGTGTCGCCAGTACGATGAGCCGCCCGCAGGAACCAAGGTGATTACTCCGCGATCACGCAGACGATAGAAGACCTCCTTCATCTGGTTCTCGGACTTGATTCCAGTCAACTCACGTCCGATGCGATTGTCGATCCTCGGGTTGGACTTCAAATATTCCATGACGGCATCTTCGGGTGCGGCAAGCGTCTCATGTGGAAGCGTGACGGTGACTGACGTCTCATCAACGCGAATCACGGGAGGCTTCAAACGAACGTCCTGCATCCTTTGAAATGCCGTCCTGAGTCCTTCACCGATGTCCTTGTTGGGAGGATTGGGGTATCGATTCAGGAGGCGAACGATCTTCGGGTTTCTCGCGAATCGCTCCTTGGTCATGGTATCGACGGTTATATGTCCAGGAAGTCGGCCGGGTGATTTGATCTCGATTCTGTTGTCGAAGATGAAAACGTGAATGTCATCGGAGATGTTGTAATCCCGGTGGATTACGGCGTTCACCAGCACCTCCTTGATCGCTTCATCGGGGTATTTCGCCTTGGTCATGCCGTCCGACGTGAGCACCGATACCGATTCGATCAGCTTCTTGATCTCCTCTGTGGCGCTGGTGATCACCTTGATGAGTGGGCCCTCCACCGTCTTCTGTGATCCAAGGTGTTCGCGCGCCGGTTCCGCTGATTTTGTCGCATAGCGAGTAATCCTTATCGAGCATTTTCTCGGCAGCACTGCTGGAGGTAGTGCCGAAAAAAGAAGTGCTCCTGCGTATGTCGGTTTGACTTTGGCTTGTGCTGTACGAACAAGTCTCTCGCGTCTCAGGAAGTCACTCGCCGATGTCTGAGGTGAGCAATAATTGAGATATTTCAAGAGTTCTGGTTCAGCCTCCAACTCGGAGGCCTGATAGCCGCCGATGGGCTGATCTTCGAAAGAAATCAAACCCTTCGACAGCCTCAGATTTTGAATCTCGATGTCGCTCTTCAGAGATAAATTCTGTGCGCCACGACGAACATAGCAGTCGCCTGAGCTGGTCTTGTGGACGTTCTCGCTCTTATGCACCTTCACGAAGAGAACCAGGCCAAAGCTCGAGCGTGAGTCCACTTCCAGGAACGTGAAATCGATCGGCGGAGCGGGCTGGATGTCCTGCGAAATCGACTGGATGTGGGCATTCGCAAGTTCTTGTGTCTCGAACCCTCGCCAACGTTCTTTCAGCGTCCTGCCGGCTTTGGAATCTTCAATGCCAATTGCCACTTCGCCGCCGTCGGCATTGAGGAAGGCAACAATCGTCTTCTGAAGTCTCGCCGGAGTGATCAGCTTCGACTTGAACTCCCAAAAGTGCTGTTCAGGGCGGGCGATTAGATCTTTAGCTTCAGGCGGATTTATTTTTCGAAGTGAGACGGACATAGACGGCTCGCTGCTGGTCTAACTAAGATCGTCGTGCAGCGTAGAGCAGCCCCCAGGCCGCAACGAAACCGGCGTTCCTCAACTCTTGATGGGCACCCAGATTTCGAAACCCCCGTGCCCGGTCTTCGAATCGAACTCGGGGCCGTACACTTCGAGGGTCGGCGCATCGACCACCGCGTGCCCCGACTCGGGCACCCAGCGCCCCCAGATGGCTGCGAATGTGCCGCTGATGGCGGAGACATGGTCGCGATGTTTGAAGATCGCGTAGCGCTGGGGGGCGAGGCGAAGCGTGCTCAGTTCCGGCGGCGTCCTGGAGAAATCGCGCACCTGCGCGCCGCACAGATATTCGATGTTGCCCCCGTCATCCACGTTATGAACGACGCCGTACGCGACGTTGTCCACCTGATCGGGAATGTGCCCGAAGTAGCTCAGAAAGCGCTCCCACTGGGACGGGATGCCGGCTTTGTTCTCGCACTTGTAGCGCGCGCCGATGCCGGCGAGCAGCAATGCCTTGCCCTCCTCGAAGCGCGGCGGCTCCAGATTCGTCAGTTGCTGATGTGTCATGGCGATAGGCTCCACGATGGCGAGGTTGTCGACATGGCCCTGTGCGCGGACGGCTTCGGGTGTCATCCCGAACTGATCGCGAAAGGCCCGTGTAAACGCCTCGTGCGAGCCGTAGCCAGCTTCCAGAGCAACCGACAGCACATCGGGCGCGCCGTTCGCCAATGCGCGGGCGGCCACGCTCAACCTTCGCCCACGTACGTAACGCATGATGGGCAGACCGGACAGATGATTGAACGCCCGAGTCAGATAGAACGGCGAGACATTCGCGTGCGCGGCGAGGGATTCGAGCGACAGCTCCGTTTTGAGATGGCTCTCGATGTACCACAGCGCGCGGTTGATCGGATTCATGTCGAACTCTCATGAGGCACGACGCCATTGTCGTCCCGTCCGCCCGCGACCATTTGATCGATCTTGCGGGTCGGCTTGCGCTCACCGGGCCGGCTTTCGGCGGCGCTCCATCCACCAATCGAAATCCGCGGCCACGAGTTCCTGGCAGTCTCTGGCCCAAGTCGCGGCAGGATGCGACATCCTGTCACATTCCCCGCCGCGCGCCGCGCGGATACAGTCGCCTCGTGGATAACCTGACTGCATCTTCATTCGTCCGGCTGCTCGCGAACCTACGCTGGATTGCGGTCGCCGGACAGGCGCTGACGGTGGTCATCGTCACTGGCCCGCTGGGAGTGGTGTTGCCAACGACTGCGCTGTGGGTCGGCATCGGCGCGCTGGCCCTTTTTAACGCCTATGCGACCTGGAGCGCGCGCCGCGAGGGCGACGTGAGCCCCGCGATTGCGTTCGTCCACATGCTGGTGGACATCGTGCTGCTCACCTGGATGGTGGGCTGGAGTGGCGGGATCGAGAATCCGTTCTCCTCCTTGTTTCTGATGCCCATTGCGCTGTCCATTCTGGCGCTGCCAGCAAAATGGGCCGGTGCTACCGCGGCCGCGAGTCTCGCGGGCTATTGCATTTCAGCGCTGGCTGCGCGCGAGTTGCCGCATGTGCATAGCGTGTTCGGAGACGCTTTCAGTATTCACAAAGCCGGCATGCTGGTGAATTTCGCAGTGTCGGCCGCGGTCGTGCTCGTGTTCTTCGCCCGGGTGGCGGCAGCCTGGAGACAAAGCGAGCGTGAAGTCGCGAGGCTGCGCGAGCAGTTCGCGCGCAACGAAGGCATCATCGCGTTGGCCACGCACGCAGCTTCGGTCGCACATGAGCTCAACACGCCGCTCGGCACATTGACCTTGATGGTAGAGGACCTCGCGACTGAAGCGACGACTGATGCGCAGAGGGAAGAGTACGCGACGCTGCGATCGCTGCTCGACGTGTGTCGCGATCGCGTACGGGAGCTGGCGGCGCCGGCCGAGAGCGGCGGTCCCGGCGGTCGGATGTCGAGCGTCGACCTGGAGCGTGTCATCGAACGTTGGCAACTCGTGCGGCCGGCCATCGAATTGCATCGGTCCGGCGCTGCCGCCGGACCGGAGAAAGTCGATCCCGCCGTCGGCCACTTGCTGCTCGCGCTGCTGAACAATGCCGCCGATGCCGGCGAGCAGGCCGGATCGACAAGGGTCGATCTGCGTATCGACGCGAGTGGACGAGGGCTGCGAGTGGCGATCAGGGACTACGGCGTGGGGTTCGAGCACGCCGCTCCGGTGTTGCCGGGGACTTTGTTTCGAACCAACAAGCGCGACGGCATGGGCATCGGTCTGGCGCTTTCGCATGCCACGGTGGAACGGCTGGGGGGTTCCATGTCCATGGAAGCGGCGGCGGACGGGCCGGGTGTGCTGGTTTGTTTCGAATTGCCGGCGGTGGTCAAGGCATGAGTGCGCAATCTGCTGTCGTTGCGGGTCTGGGTCTGCTGGTCGACGACGACGATCTGTACCTTCGCACTCTGCAGCGCTCGCTGCAGAAGCGGGGGTTCGCGACGGTGCTGGCGAACAACGTCGCCGACGCCGTGGCGGCGGCGCAAACGCATCGTCCCGCGTTCGCGCTCATCGATCTGCGGCTGGGTCACGATTCCGGGCTCGCCTTGATCGAACCGCTCAAGACGGCGCGCGCGGACATGCGAATCCTGCTGATCACCGGTTACGCGAGCATCGCCACTGCCGTGGAAGCCATCAAACGCGGCGCCGACAACTACCTCACCAAGCCGGTGACCGCCGAGGCCATCGTGCGGGCGCTGCACGACGATGCCGAGAGCGAGTCGATGCCCGAGACGATGATGGTGCCGTTGGCACGGGTGGAGTGGGAACACATCCAGCAGGCGCTGAGCGAAACCCAGGGGAATATTTCCGCCGCTGCCCGGCTGCTCGGCATGCATCGCCGCTCTCTGCAGCGCAAGCTCGCCAAACGGCCGGGCCCCGAGCGCAGGATCTCGGACGAGCCGGGCTGATCACCCAGCTCCGCCGGGCTGGTCCCGCAGCAGCAGCCGGATGTCGTGAACGAAAGCTTCGACGGATGTGTCCATCCTTCCCAACAATCGCAGCCGGCCGGCCGGATCGATGACGTACGTCGAGGTGGAATGGTCGATCACGTAACTGTCGGGCGGGCCGGCCTTGGCGTGAGCGACGTAGTACTGGGCGGCGACCTTGTCTATCTGCTCGCGCGAACCGGTCAAGCCGACGAAGTCCGGATCGAACGCCGAGGTGTATGTCTGCATCAGTGCCGGCGAGTCACGTTCCGGGTCGAGGGTGATGAAGATCACTTGCACGCGCGCGCCATCGTCCGCCAACGATTGCTTGACTTGGGAAAGCTTGAAGAGCTCGGTGGGACAGACATCCGGACAACGGGTGAACCCGAAGAACATCAAGACGACCCGCCCACGAAAGTCGCGTAGCGACCGGCTTCGACCCTCACCATCGTAAAGTGTGAAGTCCTGTGCCGGCGTGCTCGTGGATAACGATGCGAGCTGGAACTCCGGGCCGGCAACAGCGCTCGATGCGCGATGCCAGCGATGCGCTGCCCACAACCCCGCCGCAAACGCCACGACGACGAGCGCCAGCGTCCAGGTCCGGCGCTCAGTGATGATGGTCATGAGCGCTCGTCGGTGCCTGCGTCGAGCCGATGGGAGCGACCGGCAACTGCACGGTGAGTCGTCCCGCATTTGCGAACACGAACGTCATCGACAGCAACTCGCCCTGGCGCAGCGGTCGTTTCAAATCGATCAGCATCAAGTGCGAGCCGCCTGGCTCGAACACTACACGTCCGCCGGCGGGGACATCGGCTTCCGCCACTGGACGCATCTGCATGCGGCCGGCCTGTTGCGAGGAATTGTGAATTTCCACCTGCTCGCTGAGTGTTGATTCGACGGCGACCAGCCGGTCGGCGGCGCCGCGGTTGCTGATTACTGCGTATGCAGCGCCGACGTTCACGCCCGGCGGCGTGGCTCTGGCCCAGGCCTGCTCGATCCGTACAGTCGACACTGGCTCGCTGGCGGTCGCCGCGTTGATCCCCACCAGCGCCCACAAACAGGCGAGAGGCGGCGCGAGGCTGCGCATCAATTTCTCTCCACTCCACATAGATGCATCCCGCGCATGCTAAGCAAACATGCGCTGCGTTCACATGCGACCGGATGTCGCTGCGACATTCGGTCGCATGCCATGCGTGAGCGCCGCGGCGACAATCGCTCCAGACAATGCGCCGGAGAATGGTTCGATGAGCGGTGATGTGACCCGGGATCATTGCGATGCTGGATCGAGTCGCCGGGCGCTTGTTGTCTCAATCCGGTTGATCTTTGTTATCGAGGTTCATCATGCGTCCTGTCGCTCCATCACGCATCGCGCTCGCGGTCAGCTCGATCTCATTGGTCGCGGCCGCCGCCCAAGCCACCCAGACCTCGAACGCGCTCGAAGAAGTCGTCATCACAGCACAGCGCATCCGCGAGCAGATCGAAGCCGAGCAGGCGCTCACGCCCGGTGGCGTCACCGTCATCGATGGAGAAGAGCTCTACAAGCGCGGCGTCAGCAACCTGACGGACATGTTGCGCTACGTGCCCGGCGTCTGGTCGCAGAGCGGCTGGGGTTCCGATGAGCTGTTCTTCTCCAGTCGCGGCTCCAATCTCGACGCGACCGACTATGACAAGAACGGCGTGAAGCTGTTTCAGGACGGCCTGCCGGTGACGACGGCCGACGGCAACAATCACAATCGCGTGCTCGACCCCTTGAGTGCGCGGTATGCGGTCATTGCACGCGGCGCAAATGCTCTCACCTATGGCGCCAGTACGCTCGGCGGCGCGTTCGATTTCATCTCGCCGACAGCGCGAACGACGGATCCGCTCTCTGTATATCTCTCTGGCGGCAGCTACGGGTTGATGAGCGGAAGAGTTACCGCGGGTGCCGTCGGGGACGCGTTGGATGGGCTCATCACGCTCGAAGCGAAATCGTATGACGGCTATCGCGATCACAGCGAACAGCAACGCAAGGGTGGCTACGCGAACCTGGGCTGGCAGATGTCCGACGCCGTGTCGACTCGCTTCTACGCAACTTACATCGACAACGACGAGGAACTGCCTCGCGGCCTGACATTGCAGCAGATCGCCGAAGATCCCGATCAGGCCGCCGCCAGCGCGATCACCGGCGACAATCGCAAAGACGTCCAAACCGCGCGCGGTGCGTTCAAGACGACCTGGCAGATCGATGCTTCGAGCTCGTTGCAGTTCGGGCTGTCGTATGAAGAGCAATCGCTGTATCACCCGATCGTCGATGTACGCGGGCCCGATCCGGATGGACCGGGCCCGTTGCTGGGACCGCAGCTCTTCAGTCTTCTCATCGACACCGATCACCGTACCGTTGGCGGCATGGTCCGGTACCAGGTGAAGCTTGGCGCTCACGATCTGCTGCTCGGTCTCAACTACGCCGATACCGAAGTCCAAGGCGGCAGCTACGGCAATCTGTTCGGCCACAGAAACGGATTGATGCAGCGAACGCGAGAGAACGCCGACGGCATCGAGGCGTTTGCGATGGACCGTTGGCGGATCGGGGACGCAATCACATTGGTGTATGGGGCGCAGTTCGTCGATACGAGCCGCGATGTGCGCGTGATCGACGCGGCCAGCGGCGCGACGCGCAATCCGAAGGGAAACTTTTCGGAAGTCAATCCGCGCATCGGGGTGATCTACGCGTTAGCAGGGGCGACCGAAATATTCGCCAGCGTCAGCCGGCTGTTCGAGGCGCCCACCACGTTTGAGCTGCAGGATGACGTGCGCCAGAACAATCAATTGCTCGACCCGATGCAAGGCACGGTCCTGGAGATCGGCACACGCGGCGCGACACAGCGGACCGAGACCACGCGCTGGCATTGGGATGTTGCCGTGTATTACGCGAAGATCGACGACGAGATCCTGTCGGTTGACGAGATCGACCCCGGCACCAACCTGCCGACGGGCGACAGTCTTTCGAAAAACATCGAAAACACGGTGCACGCCGGGGTCGAAGCGCTGGTCGGCGCGAGCTTCGCACTGAATGGCGATGCGCATCGGCTCGAACCGCTCGTGAGTCTGACAGTGAACCGCTTCTCCTTCGATTCCGATCCCGTCTATGGCAACGAAAGTCTCCCGGCCGCGCCCACATATGCGGCGCGCGGCGAAGTGATGTATTGCCACGCGAGCGGCTTCTATATCGGCCCTACCTTCGACTTCATCGGCAAGCGCTACGTCGATTTTGCCAATACCGCCCGAGTCGCCTCCTACCAGCTGCTCGGTTTGCGCGGCGGCTTCAGCGGCAATGGATGGGAGCTATTCGCCGAGCTGCGCAATCTGACCGATGAAAGCTACATCGCCACCTTCAACGTCTTGAATCGCGCCACTGGCGATGACGCAATCTATCTTCCGGGCGCGCCTCTGTCGGCTTACGTTGGCACCCGTGTATCGTTTTGATGCCGCGGCTACTCTTCCTGCACCGACACCACTCGCGCGTCCTTGCGCATGGTCTGCACGACGTCCTGGCACGCGCTGTCCGGCCCGGGGCCGGACAGATCGAGAATGGAGTGGAACGCGTCCTGCGCACCGACCCAGATCAGCCGGTAGCTGGGATGATTACTCAACAGCGAGCTCAGGAATTCCGGATCGCGGGGATTGGGAACGTCGGGCGTGAGCTCGACGACGAGCCTGAGGGAGCACTCCGGGACACCGGCTGCATTCGCGATCGCACCGATCGCGACGGCGCACAGCGCGATAGCCAATGCTGGTAAGCGACGTATCGTCATCAGTTCTCGCCCATGCTCGCCAGCCAGCATCAAACTGAACCCGCCGATGGCTGCCAATCGTCGGCTCCACCTATAAGCTCAGTACTGGCTGCAGAGGCGAGATGCAGGGGTCGTCGTTTCCAGCACCCAAGCCCTCCAATTCAGTGCCGGCGCGAGTGTCTGGCCGACACCTCACCCAGCATCGCTGACGCGTTCGAAGGTCACAGTGAGGACGAGGAAGGTGCTGGTGCTGCCACGATGCCCCACGGCCGCGTGCCCGCCGGCACTGTCGCAACCACTTTGAACGATGCCGCATCGACGATCGAGACGTCGTTCGATGGTCCGTTCGCCGTGTAGATGCGCTTGCCATCGGGGCTGAGGGCGAGGCCCCAGGGGCGCTCGCCGACGGTGACGCTGCGCACCGGTTTGTTGTTGGTCGTGTCGATTGCGATCAGCGTACGGCCACGTCCGGTCGTTACATAGGCCCAGCGACCATCGGGCGAGACATCGACCTCCATGGGCCGCACCAGCTCACCCTGCAGGCGCACGGTCTCGATGACCGAGTGAGTGCTGGGATCGATGATCGAGACCGTGCCGTCGGTTTCGCCCGTGACATAGGCCCGTTTGCCATCGGGCGAGAACGCAGCCTGTCGTGGTCGTTGACCCACTGGGAATTGCGCGATGACTTTGTTGCTCGCGGTGTCGATCACGGAGACCTGATGATCTTCCTCCGACGTCATGTAAACGAAACGGCCGTCGGGGCTGATGCCGACACCTTCGGGTTCGCCGCCGACGGGCAGTGCCGCGAGGGTCTTGCCGCTGGCGACGTCCATCACGATGGCGGTGCCCGTGTCTTCGCTGGCCACGTACAAGCGCTTTCCATCGTGACTGACGACGAGTTGCTCCGGGTCCGAAACGCCGCGGATCACTCGTAACAGTTTCAGACTGGCGATATCGACGACGCCGATGCCATCGGCGCTGGGATCCGCCGGAGGCAGGTTCTTTTCATCGACCCCGGGGCCGGCGATGGGCGAGCCGCTCAGCGCGACGAACAACTGCTTGCCGTCCGGACTCAGCTGAATGCCTCGCGGCCGTTTGCCGAGCGCCACCGTCGCGAGCACCTGATGCGTTCGGCCATCGATCACGGTCATGTCGCCGGACATCTCGTTGGTGACATAGATGCGATGTGCTGGCGGACCGTCGCTGGCGCCGTAGGCGCTCGACACAGTCGCCGACAGACACAGCAGCAGGGCCGCAAGCAGGGTTCGATTACGCATGTTGTCCCGGATCAGTCGTTATAACTTCACTCTGATACCCAGCCAGGCCCCCAGTCGCGGGCCGGCGCCCAGAAAGCGCGGATCGTGGAACTCCGAGAATACCTCCTGCGGCTCGCCCAGGAGTCCAAAGGTCTCGTAGTCCTGGTCGAAGACATTGTCGATGCGGGCAAAAACCGTCACCTGCTCGCCTATATGATAATCGCCGCGCAGGTTCACGATCGCATAGCCGTCGATCTCGTCCAGCAGATTGGCCTCGTCGCCGCGATAGTAGATGCCGGAGCGCAGCTCCACATCGGCACCGATGCTCAAGTCGTCGGTGACCATGAAATCCACTCCGACGTTTCCCTGATGCCTCGGAATGCCGGGAATCCTGTCGCCGGCACCGACCAGCAATTTGTCCGGACCGACGATCCGGGGTGCCTGCGGATCGTCCTCGAAGATGGGATGATTCGGACTGTTGACGATGAAGCTGTCTTCGAAAGTCGCGTTGACCAGGCTGTATTGCACCCACCAGTGCCAGCGCGACAGCTGCTGGGACGCACTCAGCTCGATGCCGGTGCGTCGCGTGTCACCTACGTTGCTGAAAAATCCCACATTGGCCAGCGCACCGCCGGTGGTCTGGAAAATGATGTCATCCCGATTGGTGGTGTGGAAGCCGCCCAGATGCCAGCGCAGCGTTTTTCCCAGGGTGCCGCGCAGACCGGCTTCCCAGCTCCTGGCAACGACCTGTTCGAGCGGCGGATCGGCCAGAAAGGCGTTGGGCAGATTGCACGGGGCATCCTCGCTGGCGCAGGCGAGCTCGACCGGCGAGGGGGCCCGCGTCGACTCCCCGTAACTGGCGTACAACGTCAGTTCCGAGAGGGGTGTGAATGTGATGCCGCCGGCGGGATTGAACCGGTGATACTTGTGTCTGCCGTTGAGCTCGGGGCTCTCGCCGGTCAGGTCGGAGAGCCGGATGCGGGTCTCGTCATAACGACCCGACAGCGTCAATGCAACGTTGTCGGAGACGCTCAAGGTATTCGCAAAGTATGCGCTGGAGGTGGTCACCTCGCTGCGCACGCCGGTGGTGAACTCCTCGGCGAAGATTCCCGTTCGCGTGGTCGCTCGGTCTGGCAGCAGACTCGCAACCTCCAGCATGGAATGGAACGTAGCGCGGCCCTCGCTGTATGCGATGCCGAAGGTGAGGTGATTGCCGGAAAGCAGGGCCGACTCCAGCTCCAGCTGAGCCGAGGCACCATAGTGCTCCTGGCTGCGACGGCCGAGATTGTTGATGGCGTTGAGCTCGGTATCGTCCAGCTCGGCCGGAATCGGTGCGCCGCTCAGATCGAGCGCCGGCTCGATGTCGGCGTCTTCGGGGAACGAGCATTCACCGTCGCCGTTCGCGTCCACGAACTCACCTTCGACCAGCAGCTCCTCGCCGCCGATGTCGCATTCCTCGAAGATGCTGGCGTCGCCATTGAACGTGTCGGTATCGATGTCCCGATAGAACGCGTTGCCGGCGAGCCGCAAGCCTTCGGCGAGCTTGCGCGACCCCTCCAGAACGATCTGCTTCTGGAGGTTCTCGGTGAGGTCCGGATGCGTGAAGACTTGCCTGCGATCGAGCTGCAGCAGTTCGACAGGTGATGCCCCGTTGCCGCGCAGCTCGGTGTCGCCATAGCCGCCGCTCAGATCGAGTGTCCAGTCCGTACCCCGACCGCTCAAGGTTGCGAAGGCCCGCAGCGCTTTGGAGTGCGAGTCCTGGCGCCAGCCGTCTTCTTCCAGGTAGTCGACGTTGGCGTAGTAGCCCCACCGATCATTGTTGCCGCCGGATTGAATGTTTCCTGCCACGCGGCCAAACGAGCCGGAGTACACCTCGCCCTGCGTGCCCGCGAACGTGAAGCCGTTCTTCATCCTGAGCGACAGCGCGCCGCCGAGCGTGTTCAAACCAAACACCGGTTGCGTGCCGGCCAGCAGTTGCACGGTGTCGAGCGCCGAGAAAGGTATCAAGTCCCAGTTGATCGTATCGCCGAACGGCTCGTTGATGCGTACGCCGTTCTGATACACGGCGAGTCCCTGCGGCAGTCCGAGCAGCGGTGAGGCCGTGAAGCCGCGAAAGTTGAAATCCGGCTGCAACGGATTGTTCTGTGCATGATTGATGTTGACGCTGCCGAACTGGCGATTCAGGAACTCCGTCAGATCGAGGGCTTGCGAACGTTGCAACTGTGCGGCGCTGGCGCGTTGCGCGTTGGCGGGCACGAGCGTCGGATCGATGCCCATGCCGTAAGGTGCCACTACCACGACTTCTTCGAGCGTCCGGTCTCGCTCGCCCTCCGCGGCGAACGAGCCACAGGGGATTGCTGCGATGCAGCTGGCAACCACGGACAGGTGCTTTGCGCTCAGTGGATGAGCTGACATCTGATGAACCCCGCTGGTGTGTCGTGAAGCAAACATGCGCGGATATATGGATTCGGTGTGAGCCTGCGAGGTGCCGTAGAATTTCACACAGGAGTCAGGCAGTAACAGGGAGGTGTTCCCGATCTGTCTGGGAATTCTTCCTGATCGTTCGTTATTGATTGACTGACGTGGCCGGGGGAGTGCGGCGATGACCTCGATACGCAGCGCGGCTTTACCTTCCACCCTCGAGCAAGGCTCCCTGTGGCGGGATCTGCTCGTCATCGTGCTGGTCGTGATGGTGGCGGCGATCCTGTTCACCCAAGTGGAACTGAACGAGTGGCTGTTCGTGAGCACGCGCAAATGGGAGGCGCTGCAACTCGACGAGTTGCCCGCTGTGCTCGTCGTGTTGGCCACCTGTCTGAGCTGGTTTGCGTGGCGTCGGTATCGAGAAGGACGAATCGAGATCGGTAAGCGGCAGGCGGCCGAGGCGCGGCTCGCGACGCTGTTGCTGGAGAACCGGCGTCTCGCTCAACAGTATCTGGAAGCTCAGGAGGCCGAGCGCAAAGCGCTCGCACGCGAGCTGCACGATGAGCTCGGGCAATACCTGAATGCAATCAAGACCGATGCGGTGTCGATCCAGGATCAGCTGAGCGGTGCACAGTCGATCGCGGTGGCGGCGATAGTCCGGCATGCCGATCATCTGCACGCCGTGGTGCGTGACCTGATCCGCGAGCTGCGCCCGGTCGCCCTCGATGATCTCGGGTTGCATGCCGCTCTGGAGCATCATTTGGACCATTGCCAGCAGCGCATGCCGCGCGTGCGCTTGAGCGTCGCGCTAGAGGGGGATCTCGACACGCTCGGCGAGCCGCTCAATCTCGCAATCTATCGCCTGACTCAGGAGGCGCTGACCAACGTGTCTCGTCACGCCCATGCCGAGCACGTCGTCGTTCGCGTCGCACGCACCGGGGCCGGCGAAGGTGCCGATGCGGTGACGTTGAGCATCAGCGATGACGGGCGTGGCGCCGATCCGAATCAGACTCCCCTCGGGCTGGGCCTGATCGGCATGCGCGAGCGCGTCGAGGTGCTCGGTGGACAGTGGCAGATCACGACCGGCCCGGGCCAGGGATTCAACCTGTTTGCGCGCATTCCCGTCGCCGAACAAAGGTGCCTGTCATGAGCTCGCGAATAACCGTGCTGTTGGTCGACGATCACGCGGTGGTGCGTGAAGGTTATCGGCGATTGCTGGAGGTCAGCGGAGGAATCACCGTGGTGGGCGAGGCCGAGAACGCCGCGGAAGCCTATCAGATGTTCTGCAGTCTGATGCCGAACGTCGTGGTCATGGATATTGCCTTGCCAGGCGTGAGCGGCATCGAAGCGCTACGTCGGATCCTCGCGCACGAGCCGAAGGCGCGCGTGCTGATGTTCAGCATGTATGAGGATGCGATCTTCGTGCGGCGGGCGCTTGATGCCGGCGCCGCCGGCTATCTCACAAAAGCAGCGGCGCCGCGCGTGTTGGTAGAGGCGGTCGGTAGCATTGCTGCCGGCCGCCGCTTTCTCAGCCCGGACGTGGCGCAGATGCTGGCCTTTCAGCCGGCGGGCGCCGAGCACGCAACTCGGGACGTGCTCTCGGCGAGGGAATTCGAAGTTCTCAAGTTGCTGGCCGAAGGCTGCTCACTCAAAGAGATCGCGCAGCAGCTGGGATTGAATCCGAAGACAGTTTCGAATCATCAGTCGTCCATCAAGCAGAAGCTCGGCGCGGAAACGGCGACGCAGCTGCTGCGTGCCGCCATGCGGCTCGGGCTCGTCACGCCACTGTGACTGCGCGCTGACAGGCTCAAAGAACTAGCTCACATCCGTCGGTACGAGCCGGACGACATGGTCGGGCGTATCGGGGCCGGGAATCTCCAGGGCCAGGTAGAGGTAGCCGTCAGGACCGGTGATGATGTCGCGCACGCGACCCTGGCCTTTGAGGATGAGCTCGCGGTGGATCACGCGATCGCCTTTCACCTCCAGGCGATGCAACTCCTGCTGCGCGAGTGCGCCGAGGAACAGCTGGTTTTTCCAGTGCGGAAACGCGTCGCCGGTGTAGAAGCGGATCGGGCTCACAGCGATCGAAGGCGTCCACTGCAGCACCGGTTGTTCCATGCCCGCCTGCTTGGTTCGCGGCGAGACCGGTGTGCCGTCGTAGTTCATGCCGTGCGTGATGATCGGCCAGCCGTAGTTGCGGCCTCGGCGGATGTAATTCAGCTCATCGCCGCCGCGTGGGCCGTGCTCCGTTTCCCAAAGCTCGCCAGTCAAGGGATGGATTGCGAGGCCCTGCGGGTTGCGGTGGCCGTAGCTCCAGATCGACGCTAACGCACCCGAAGTTTTCACGAACGGATTGTCGGGCGGGATGCGGCCGTCGGGAAACAAGCGGTGAACTTTGCCGTTGGGGACCGCAAGGTTCTGCGCCTGACCCACCTCGCCGCGCTCGCCGAACGAGAAGAACAGGTAGCCGTTGTGAAACACGACGCTGCTGCCGAAGTTGATGGCGAGGTTGGTATAGGTGTCGGCCGGCGCTTCATAGATCGTCTGCTGGTCGACCCACTTGCCGCTGCGGATCCGGCCTCGCACCAGCTTGGTGTTGGCCGTTTCATCCGGCCCCGGATCGGACAGGGTCAGATAGAGCCAGCGGTTGGCGGCATAGTCCGGATCGGGAGTGATGGAGAGCAGACCGCCTTCGTCGCGCGCCAACACGCGCGGCGTGCCGGCGATGGTGCGTTGGGTCCATTGCCCCTTCCTGAGTTTCGCCTCGGTGAGTTTGCCGTTGCGCTCGGTGACCAGCAGGCGACCATCCGGCAGAAACGCGAGCGCCCAGGGCACGTCGAGATCGGTGATGACCTTCTCGACCCGATACGGATGCCGCTCGCTGTGCTGTACATCGTCGGGCAGATCGTAGGTTTCCTGGACGGCGGGATCGGCGTTGCGATGTGCGGATTCACGGATCAGGATCACGAGAGCGCGGATCTCGGGCTCGGTGAAGGTCTTGCTGAAGCCCGGCATGCCGGAGCGGCGCACGCCGCTGCGGATCACTCGGCGCAGGCCGGCGTCGTCGGAGGCGTTCATCCATTTCTTGTCGAGCAGACTGCCGGCGCGATTGCCCTGCATGTCTGCACCATGGCAGCCCGCGCAAAACTGGGAATACAAAGTGTTTGCGTCACGCGGCGGCGGCGGAGGGGCGGCATGGAGCACGAAGGCACTGAGGCTGGCCGCAACGGCCAGGAGGAGGGGGAGTCGTCGCATGATCCCGTTATAACCGAGAAACGCCGACAGTGTTCCGTCACGGCCAAAAAGTTCCCGATCGGCGACACCGGACCGCCGCGATCCGCGATGCACCGCTCAAGAGTGCGGCGCAAAGCGTGCAAACCGGATCGCCAGGATGGGCAGCACCAGCAGATTCAGGATCATGCTGGTGAGCAGGCCGCCGAGAATGACGATCGCCATCGGCCCTTCGATCTCCTTGCCGGCTTGCTCGCTGCCGATGGCGATCGGCAGCAGTCCCAGCGCGACCACCAACGCAGTCATGAGGATGGGTAACAGGCGTTCGCTGGCTCCCTGAAACGCCGTCGCCACGTTCCACGGCTTGCCTTCCTGCGTGACCAGCTCCTCGTAGTGGGAGATCATGAGAATGGAATTGCGCATGCTGACGCCGAACAGCGAGATGAAACCGACCATCGCGCCGACCGACAGAGCACCGCCGGTGACCACGAGGATCAGCACGCCGCCGGCCAGTGCAAAGGGAATGTTTACCAGCACGAGCAGCAGATTGCGCAGGTTCGCGAGCACCAGCGACAGCAGCATGACGATGACGATCGCCGCGATCACGGAATGAAATAACAACTCGTTTCGCGCCGTCACTCGCGCCTGCTCGGCGCCCCCGACGATTACGGAAACGTCCGAGGGCAAAGCGATCTCGGAGCGGATGCGCCGCTGAATTTCGCCGGTGAACGAGCTGAGATCGCGGCCATCGACATCCGCTGTGACCTGCTGACGGCGTCGCGTGCCTTCGTGCACGATGAGATACCGGCCCGGCGTGCTGTCGATCGTCGCCAGCTCGCGCAATGGCAGCGCGGTGCCCTCGGCGTTCCGAACCAGCAGGTTGCCAAGCAACTCCGGGTCCCGGCGACTGCCAGGGTCCAGGATGACCGCGACGTCGAACACCCGGTTGGCATCGTTGATCTGCGCGACCGTGATGCCCTGGTAACTGAACTGGACGGCTTCGAGAACCTCCAGCGGCGCGAAGCCATATTGGCGCAGACGCTCCGGGCGCAGAGTGACTTTGAGCTCGGGCGATCCGGACTGAGCCTGCGACAGCACTTCGGCCGCCCCCGGCACCGTGGCCACGAGCTCTTTGATCTGCCCGGCGATGCGGTCCAGAACCTCGAGGTCCTCGCCGAATATATCGATGACGACGGCACCGCGTCCGCCGCTGAGAATCTCTTCGATGCGTTCCTCCAGAAAGGGCGTGACCGCGAAGCTGATGCCCGGAAAGGTCCGTAGCGTTGCTCGGATTTGCTCCTGCACCTGTTCCTCTTGCTCGCCCGAGACCGGCATGAGCTCGATCTGGAATTCGCTGAATTCGGCCCCGGCCGTGTCTTCGCCCTGTTCGGCGCGCCCGAGTTGTTGCGCCACCGATCGGATATGCGGGTTCTTCAGCAGTTCCCGAGTGATCTGCGTGCCCAGATGCAGACTGGTGTCGATCGAGGTGCCTGGCGCGGTCATCACGCGCAGCACGAAGTGGCCTTCCTTGAACTCGGGCAGGAATTCCCCGCTCAGAAACGGCAGCGCGAGCAGGGCGGTGAGACAGACGATCGCAGTGGCCGAGACGATGGCGCGTGGGCGCGCGTTGATCCACTCCAGGCTGCGACGGTGCCAGTGTTTCAATCTGTCGATATAAGCGGGCTGCCTGGCATCCACCTTCGCGAGCAGCAGGTAACACAGCGCCGGTGTCAGGGTGATCGCGACGATGAGCGAGGCAAGCGTCGCCAGCACGAACGCTGCGGCCAGCGGCGCGAACAGCCTGCCATTGATGCCCGACATCATGGCGACTGGCCAGAACACGGCGATGACGATGAAGCTCGCATAGACGATGGGGCTGCGTACTTCGAGCGTGGCATCGATGACGACAACATCGGGCGATTTCGGATCCGCGCGGGCTCGGTTCTCGCGCAGGCGTCGCCAGACGTTCTCCAGGCCGACGATGGCATCGTCGACCACGACGCCGATCGCGATGGCGAAGCCGCCCAGCGTGATGGTGTTGATCGATGCCCCGAACTGCACCAGCACCACCAGCGCCATCAGCAGGGACAGGGGAATCGTGGCGATCGCAATGAACGCGCTGCGCAAGTTGGCCAGAAAAAACAGCAGCACCACGATCACCAGCGCGCCACCGATCAGCAGCGCGTGATTGATGTTGCGGATCGATGTTTCGATGAAATTGACGGGGCGAAACAGCGCCGGGTGCAGCGTGATTCGCTCGGCGTCGAGCATCGGCCGCAATTGGGCAATGGCCGCTTCGACCGCGCGTGTTACATCACGCGTGTTGGCGCCGTACTGGCCGTGTATGCCCAGCACGATGCCACGCTCGCCCATGACCTGCGCGTCGCCGAGCTTGGGCTCGGGCGCATCGACGACGTTTGCGATATCCCGCAGTCGGACACTGACGTTCCCACGTCGTGCCACCACTGCTTCCGCGAGCGCGGCAGCGGTGAGCGATTGTCCCTCGGTGCGCAGAGTGATGCGTTGATTGTCGGTCTCGACGAATCCCGCACCACGGACGCCAGTGGACTTGCTCGCGGCCGCGACGACCTCGTCGATCGACATTCCATACGACATCATCCGATCTGGCAGGACCTGGATCTGCAATTGCCGGACCTCGCCGCCGAATGTTTCGACCCGAGCGACGCCAGGCACGCCGAGCAAGCGCTGTCGTACCGTCCAGTCGGAAAACGTGCGCAATTCCATGGGCGAGTGATGATTGGACGTGAGTCCGATCGTGAGCACAGCGCTCGTCGATGACGCAAGCGCGCCCATGGCGGGTGCGTGAACACCCGTGGGCAATGCGCCTGCCAGTTGCGCGAGATGTTCGGCGGTCAGTTGGCGTGCTCGGTAGATATCGGCATCGTCCTCGAACACCAGAGTGACAACCGACAGCCCGTGGATCGATTGGGAATACAGGGTCTGCAGCGCCGGCGTCCCGTTCAAGTTGAGCTCGATCGGTCGGGTCACCAGCGTCTCGACTTCCTCGGCGGACAAGCCTGGAGCTTCTGTCTGCACCACGATCTGCGGCGGAGCGAACTCCGGAAAGACATCCAGCTTGGCGCGCTGGGCGACGAAAATTCCATAGACGGCCAGTAGCACGGCAATCGCTACGACCAGGTGGCGGAAGCGGATGCAGAGCGTGACGATCTGGCGCAGCATGGCTACCTGATGGCCCTAGTCCGCCAGGTTGATCTGCGATCGCAGCTCTTCGGAGAGCAGGGCCTGGGCCCCACTGACCACGATGTTTCCGGAGGGAGCGGCGCTCGCTTCTATGAACCAGCCGTCATCCAGGGCGTGCTCCAGCACCACCGGCACGCGTTCGAATGTTTCAGCTCCCTTCTGCACGTACACCCAGGCCTGACCCTGATGACGAACGATGGCAGCGCGGGGCAGTACGACGCCGCGCAATCGGGGGCCTTCGAGTGCGAGGAAACCAACCACGCCCAGCCCGGGTCGAAGCGCGAGCGAGTTGGGCTGGAGCAGAAACAGAAATCCCTGGCCGGGGCTCTGAGCGGATGCCGTTGTCGCCAGTCCGAGAAAACGCGCTTCAGCCGAGCGTCCCGAATCGAATGGCGACTGCACGCGCGCCGCCGCGGGAGGTGAGGGCAATGACTCTCCGGCCGCGAGGTCCACGCGTATCAGTACTGCATCGAGCGTCGTCAGAGCCTGTACCAGCCGCGCGATATGGTTCTTGCTGAACGCAGTTCCCCAGGCGCTGCCGAGTCTGGTGCGAATCGCCTCCAGTTGAATCTGATCGCGCTTCACGGCCGCGGCCGCAGTCTCCACGGAGCGTGCCGATGCGTTCTGATCGTTGCTGTGTAGCGCCTTTACCCGCTCGTACTCTTTGGCCGATGCTTCGAGCGCGGCTTCAGCGGAGTGCAGTTCCGCCAGCAGGTCGAACAACGGCTGCGGATCGATGACGCGGCCATAGCCTTTTACTTCGCGCGCCAGCTCACGGCGTTCGAGCGGGGCAACCGTGATTCCCGCTTTGACCTGTTGATCCGCGCTCAACTGCACGGTCCCTGGTCGATTGCTCGATGTGGTGCTCGCTTCGACATCGGCTTCATCCGGAGCCGCTTGCGTTCGGAAGTGGCCCAGGCCCCAGACCGCCAGGGCGCCGAGCATCATGCCGCCGACCAGAGCGAGAAACATGCTTCTCATTTCTTTTCGCGCGTCCGGCGCGCCTCGAGTGCGTCGATCTCGGCGAGGGGCTGCTGTAGCGCGTCCTCGACTTTGCCTGCCGCCTGCGCGACTTCAGTTTCGCTGTCGAGGACGGCGACTGCGCTGACGGCGGCTTCCAACTTCGCTGCCTGATATTCGAGTTGATCGATATCGCCGGCGCGCAGCCGAAGTTCCTGCCGAGCGATGCCGCTCTCGGTTGCTTCGTGGAGCGCACGCGCTCGCGTCAGCCGCTCGGTCGCAAGTCTGTGCGCTGCGCTCGCTCGATCGATCTGGGCAATGACGCTGGTCTCGAGCGCACGAAAGCGGGCCGCGCTTTCCGCCCGTTGCGCTTCTGCTTGCGCGATCGCGCCTCGATTCCGATTCAGCGGCAGCTCGAAACCGATGCCCAGGCTCCACTTGCTCTCACCCTGATCCCACTGATACGCGGGGCCGAGATGAAGGTCCGGATACTGTTTGGCGATTTCAACCTGTAGATCCGCTTCACTCGCGGCATACTCGGCCAGCCCGGCCGCAATATCGGCTCGATGCTGCAGAGCCTGACGGCGTGACTGTGCGATGTCGATCACAAGAGCCGAATCGAGGACGAAATCAAACGTTACGCCAGCAAGCGCCTGCAGCGGCACACCGAGCACACGTGCGAGATTGCTTCTGGCATCGTTCTGTCGGCGCTCGCTTTCGGCCAGGTCCAGCTGCAGCCGAATCGAGGCAACTCGCGCCGGCGAGAGTTCGCCGGCCGAGGCTGCTCCGAGAGTGAAACGTTGTTGAAGCAGATCGACTACGCGCTGCTGAATCGACAGCTGCTCCCGCAATAACGTGAGGCGCCGCTGTGCGGCGGTCAGCTCGATCAACGTCGATCGCAACTCACTGCGAACCTGCCAGGCGGCGTCGATGAATTTGAGCCGCGCCGCCTCCTCGAGATGTTCCGTTTTGTTGAGGCGAAAGCGACGCTTGCCCGCCGTCTCGATCGGGATATCGATGGACATGCCGGGGATTCCGCGCGGCGTGCCAGGCTGTGCATCGACGTTGTAGCCCGGGATCAACGTGACGGACGGATTGGGTCGCATACCAGCCGCTGCGACTGCCGCGGCAGCCGTTTGCCACTCGGCGCGTGCCAGTTGCAGATCGGCATTGAAATGGAACGCCGCCAGCGTCAAGGCCGACAGATCCCAGGACGGCCGCGGCCAGGGGGCGGCCAGCTCCGGCGCATTGGCCTGCAGAAATGCACGCAGTTCAGCGTCGTTCAAACTGAGCGTGTCGTACTTTTCGGCGATGGCTTCTGGATGCAGCGGGCGAGGTTCGAAGTGCGCGCACGCCGACACCATCAAGAGACTCGTGGCGAAGCTCCAGGCTCGATGTCGGCGCACCGATCGCATCCCGCGATAGTGCCAGCCGGGCAGTAACACGACTTTGACGAAACATTGACGAAGTTGTCAGGAATCGCCCTTGCCTGGAAACGTCAGGATCACCTCCGTGCCCTGACCGAGCTCACTCGCCAGCCGGGCGGCGCCGCCATGCAGGGCCATGATGGATTGGACCAGCGCCAGTCCGAGCCCGAAGCCGCCGGTTCGCTGGCTGCGAGAAGCGTCGGCGCGATAGAAACGATCGAACAGGTGGGGCAGATGCTCCGGCGCGATGCCGGTACCAGTATCGCGCACCGATATGTTCGTTGCGCCATGGTCGGCTGCGGTGATCCGAATCGTTACACATCCCTGCGCAGCGGTATGACGCACAGCATTACTCAACAAGTTGCTGATCGCGCGCTGGAACAGGATGGAGTTGGCATGAAGCCGCGCGGCCCCTTCACAGGTCAGCGTCACGCCATGCTCCTCGGCGTTGGCCCGATGGAATTCCATGACGTTTTCGATTTCCCTGCGGGCGTCGAGCTCGGTGCGCTCCAGACGACCGTCGACCTGATCGGCCCGCGCCAGAAACAGCAGCGAGTCGATCATGCGAGCCAGGCTGGCAAATTCCTCGATGCCGGACTCCAGCACCTGGCGGTATTCGTGCACCGAGCGCGGCTGCGATAACGTCACCTGCGACTCGGTCAGGAAATTCGTGACCGGCGTGCGCAGTTCGTGCGCGATGTCGGCCGAGAACTGGGAGAGTCGCCGAAACGAATCCTCCAGGCGTTCCAGCATCTGGTCGAACGCGTCGGCCAGCGCGGTCAGCTCCTTCGGCCAGGCCGGGCTGCTCACGCGGTGGTCGAGGTTCGCTGCGCTGATGGCGCGAGCGGAGCGAGTGATCGAGTCGAGCGGCGCCAGTCCACGACGGGCAATGGCATAGCCCGCCAGCGCGGAGATTCCCAAACCGGCCAGCAGCACGAATAGAAGATTGCGCCGATAGCTGGCAAGCAGGGCCGCCTTGTTGGAAACATCGAGCGCGAGTTGAACCCGCCAGAGCTGGCCGGCGGTGGTGGGCGCCGTCGCAGCCAGCAGGGCAACCGTCTGGCTCCCGAGAGTGACCTCGTGCACTTGGTTCGAATCTGTGTTCGCAGGCGTCAATGCCTCGAACGCTGTCGCCCCGACGAGCTTGCTCATTTCGGGCGTTTCGACGATCAACTGTCCTCGTTCGTTCAGGACGCGCACGTAATAGCGACTGAAGCGTCGCGCGGCTCCCTCCAAGCGCGTTTCCTCGTCGAACGCGGCCATGTCGTACGGCCGATCGCGAATCACTGCCCTGAGCACGAACGCCTTGTCGGCGAGGAACCGAGCAGTTTCGTCTTCCAGGCTCCTTGCCAGCGTCCAGTAGAGAAACAATCCCGCGGCCAGCAGGATTCCGAATCCAGACACGGTGATGAGGGTGGTAATGCGCGCAGCGATCGACCACGTGCTGGATCCGGCGGAATTCCGAGCGGGCCTGTTGGACATGGGCAATCCGCTCAACGCACTTCGAGCACGAAACCGACGCCGCGAACCGTATGAATCAACTTGAGCCGCGCGTCACCATCGACTTTGCGCCGCAGCCGGCCGACCGAGACATCGACCAGGTTCAGATCGCTGTCGAAGTTGATGTCCCACACCTGCGACGCAATCACCGTGCGGCTGAGCACTTCACCCTGACGGCGCATCAGCAGTGCCAGCAGCAGAAATTCCTTGGGGGTGAGATCGAGCGGGCGGCCACCGCGGCTTGCGCGGTGTTTGTGAAAGTCGAGGTCGAGATCGGCGATGCGCAGGGTGTCCGGCTCTCGATTCTGGCCTCTGCGCGTCAGGGCTCGCACCCGGGCGAGCAGTTCGGCGTACACGAACGGTTTGACGACGTAGTCGTCCGCGCCCAGCTCGAGTCCCTTGACCAGGTCCTCCGTCTGGTCGCGCGCCGTCAGAAACAGTACCGGCGTGCGATTGCCCGATGCGCGCAGCTTGCTGACCAGCGACCAGCCGTCCGCGCCGGGCAGCATCACGTCGAGGATCAGCGCGTCGTACTCCTGGGTCTGGATCAGATGCAACCCGGTAACGCCGTCCTCGGCCGAATCGACCACGAAGCCCGCTTCCTTCAACCCCTTGCTGAGGTAGGTACGGGTCTTGGCTTCGTCTTCGACGATCAGCAGACGCATCGGATTGCATCCCCGGGGAACGCACTCGTGCTTCAGTGTACCGGAGCGCTGCTGGTTTTCATGCCGGGGAGCGCCGCACGATACGCGAGAGATCCGGTCAGGCGCGGGGTGTACCTGCGGACGCTATTGCGGACCGCAGCAGTGCGGCTCTAGGACTTTCATCCTCACGGAGCCGAGGACGCCACGGGCAACACAATAGATACAACGGCGCCGCGCGGCTCGTTGCTGCGTATCTCCAGTCTGCCTTGATGGGCCAGTGCCACTTGTCGCACCAGGGCGAGCCCGATGCCGGAGCCCTCGGGCTTGGTGGAATAAAAAGGCAGCAGAATCCGGTCGCGCTCGTGCTCGGGCAGGCCCAGGCCGTTGTCGGTCACGGTGATCAGGACCTGAGTCGCTTCGACCCTGCATTCGAGCGTTACCGCGGCATCGGCGGTTTGTTCGGTTGCGTCCAGAGCGTTTTGCAACAGGTTGAGAATGGCGTGTTCCAGCAGGGCCGCGTCGGCGGGGAAGGTGACGTCGGCCGGCGTCACGCTGGTGCGCAGTCGTACGTTGCAGCGTTCCACTTCGGCCGTGACGAGCTTCTGGATGTCACTGATCAGGCCTGCGGCGCAGATAGGCTGAATCACCGGTGGCGGCAGATCGGCCACGCGTCGATAGCGTTCGATGAAACTCATCAGGCCGAGGCTGCGGCGTCGGATGGCATCGATCGATCTGGCCACGTCGTCGCTGGTCGCTGGCTCGGTCCGATCCCGCAGCTGGGTTTCGAGGCTTTCCGAGAGCGAGGCGATGGGCGTCAATGAATTCATCATCTCGTGCGCTATCACGCGCGCCATGTCCTGCCACGCCTTCACTTCGACCGCGTCGAGCTCGCCGGCGACTCGCTGCAGAGAAATCAGCCGCTCGGGTGCGTAACCCGGGGCCGAGAACTGCGCAGCTGTGCACAGCAGATGCCGGCCATCGGTGAACTGCACGATCTGCCTCGCTCCGGGCACGAGCGACAGCAATGTGCGGACCGCCGTCGCGTCGAACTCTGGAATGTCACGCAGTTGGGTCGCGGTTCCTTTGAGCAGGCTGTGAGCTGCGCGATTGATCCTTCGGATGCCGCCGTTCGAATCGACGATGATCAGCGCGGCAGCCACAGTATCCAGCAGAGTCTGTAAGTATTCGAGGCGCTGCTGCTGTGAATGATCGCCCCTGCTCTCGATCGGGATTCCGGGCGCATCGGCGGTTCGTTTGACCGCGCGCATGAAATCCACACTGATCAGCAGCAGTACGGCGAGGACAATGGCGAGGGTCGCGTAGAGCTGCGTCCGCACGAGCAGAATGGCGGCGAGCCAAACGAGTCCACCGACGGCGATCGCCCGAGCGGCCAGAGCCAAAGCGAAGCCGCTCGAACGCGGCGCTCTATAGTCCATGCTTCGACATGCGTCGATACAAGGCGGGCCGGCTCAAGCCCAGCGCCGAGGCGGTGAGCGAAATGTTGCCGGCATGTCGAGCCAGCGCCTTCTCGATGGCCTGGCGTTCGATGGTTTCCAGATCCAGCGCCTCGCTGCCGCGTTTGGTGCGGGTAAGCTCGATTGCGCGCAGCACGGCTTCGACCAGCGCCTCGTTGCGCCAGGGTTTGAGCACGAAATCGGCGGCGCCGCGTTTGAGCGAATCGACCGCCAGGGCCACGCCGCCGTAGGCCGTCATCAATACGACCGCCAGCGTCGGGTCGACTTCGCGAACGAGGGCCAGGGCGTCCAGGCCGTCGGCGCCGTTGCGCGCACCCCGAGTGAAATTCATATCGAGGAGCACGGCGTCCAACGGTGTGGCTTGCAAACTCTCCCGCAGACCCTCGGCGGACGTAGCGGTCTCGACACGGTGCACATGCGGCTGTAACGCGACGCGCGCGGCCCGCAGCACATCCACATCATCCTCGATGATCAGCACGACGCCATCGTTGCTCATGCTCAAGCGTAGTCCGGCGCACGCTCGCTCGACAAGCGGCTTGCTGCTGTCCGTTTCCGGACAGCCGAGGCCGGCCGGAGTCGAGTGAAAATCGCACAAACCTTTGTTCGACCGAATGTTTGTAGTCCGGTTCGGGTCTCGTACACTGGTTCCGCGGAGGTTGGGATGACGGCGGCGATGGATATTGCAATCGTGCGGCCGTGGTGGCGCAAGCCGAGGACGTTGCGGCTGATTGCGAGTCTCACGGCTGGCGTGCTGGTGGCGTTCCTGCTGAGTGCCTGGTTCGGCGATGCTCAACGCAGCTTGCGAGTGCCGGTGACCAATGTGGAGATCGCAACAGTAACGCAAGGGATGTTTCGTGACTTCGTGCCACTGCGAAGCAAGGTCGTGCCGCGCGATGTCGTGTACCTGGACGCATTGGAGGGCGGGCGGGTCGAGCGCGTGCTGGTCGAGCCGGGTGATGTGGTGACGGCCGGGCAGCCTCTGGTGGAGCTGACCAATACGCAGCTCGAGCTGGATGTGCTGGATCGCGAGGCGCGGCTGGTGGAGTCGATTACCCAGCTGCAGGCCTATCAGACGCAACTGGAGCAGAACCGACTGAGCAATGACAAGGCACTGGCATCGATCGACTACGATATCGCCAGGCTGACGCGCGCCCTGGAGCGGCGCGAAGCGTTGACGAAGAGCGGCATGCTACCAAGAGAAGCCAGCGATACGGTGCACGACGCGCTGGAGTACATGCGCACACTGCGGCCGTTGCAGGCCCGGAGCAACGAGCAGCAGAACCAGTTGCGCGTTCAACAGCTGCCGCAGATTGCCGCGCAGCTGACCAAGTTGCAGGAGGACATCGGAATCACCCGGCGCAAGCTGGATCAACTCAGGGTGCGTGCGCCGGTCGACGGCCTGATGACTGCCATCGATCTGAAGGTCGGCGAGAATCTGGCTCGAGGGGCGCGCTTGGGCGAGATCACGCCGGATACGGGTTACAAACTCTCGGCCGATATCGATGAGTATTATCTCGGGCGGCTGCGTGTCGATCAGACTGGGACCATCGATTTCGATGGCGAGCAGGTGAGGGTCCGGGTCAAGCGCGTGCTGCCGCAGGTCACCGAGGGGACGTTCAAAGTCGAGCTGGCGTTCGAAGGCGCGCCGCCGCGGGGGTTGCTGGCCGGACAGGGCCTGCAAGGCAGGCTGGCGCTCGGCAATGACGTGCCGGCGTTGGTGTTACCCGCCGGCGCGTTCCTTGCGGAGACCGGAGGGGATTGGATCTTCGTGCTCGATGCCGGGCGTCGCGAAGCGCAACGACGCCGGATCAAAACCGGCAGACGCAATGTCGAGCAGGTCGAAATCCTGAGCGGCCTGGCCGCCGGCGAGCGAGTCATCACGTCGAACTACAGCGGATTCGCGCGCATCGATCGCATCGAGCTGGTGAATTGAGTCTGGCAGAGAGGAGCGGGCATGCTGAAGCTGGAAAATCTGTCGAAAACGTATCGCACCGAAGAAGTGGAAACGCGCGCGCTGAGCAACGTGTCGCTGGAGATCCAGGCCGGCGAGTTCGTCGCCATCATGGGGCCTTCGGGGTGCGGCAAGTCCACGTTGTTGAACATCCTCGGGCTGCTCGACAGCCCCAGCAGCGGCTCGTACTGGTTTTTCGGCGAGGATGTGGCGCGCCATTCGGAACGACAGCTGACGCAACGACGCCGCAGCGGCATCGGTTTCGTGTTCCAGAGCTTCAATCTCATCGACGACCTGAACGTCACCGAGAACGTCGAAGTATCGCTGCTCTATCAGGGCATGCGCCGCGCCGAGCGGGTCAAGCGAATCGCTGCGGCACTGGATCGCGTGGGATTGAGTCATCGCGCCAGGCATCTGCCCCATCAACTCTCCGGCGGTCAGCAGCAACGCGTGGCGATCGCACGCGCGCTGGTGGCGAATCCAAAGCTGATCCTGGCCGACGAGCCCACCGGCAATCTGGATACCGAGAACGGCGCGGAGGTCATGGCCATGCTCGGCGAAATCAACCAGGCCGGAACCACCGTGGTGATGGTGACGCATTCGCTCGCGCACGCCGCGCATGCAAAGCGCACCATCAAGTTTCTCGACGGCCGCGTGGTCAGCGAGACATTGCTCGCCGCGTAGAGGGCGAGCCAGTCAGGAGTGCATCGACGGCAAAACAGGACATCACAGCGGTGCCTGGCGAGCGCAATGAGGGTGGTCGCGCAGGATGCTGCGCAACTTTCCGGCCGTAGCTCTGCGGTTCAATCACTGAACCAGAGCGCTTTTTCGAAGTCGCGGCAAACGTCTGGCTCGGTTCTTACTCGGCGCATGCCGGCTGACCCGGATATTCCAGCTCCATCATCACCCACTCGCGACGGGCCGTGCCGAAGCGCGAGCCGATGTCGCAGAGGGTGCGATCGAGTTGTTCCATGGGCTTCAGGTCGGAGGCGAGCGGCAGAGCAGCGGCATCGTCCGCCGCAGGCTCGGGCAGGAGCGTGATGCCGCTGCGAAGCTTCACCGGTGCTGGGGCGGCCGCTTGCACCGTTATATGTCCGGTGCGCGACCAGGCGTCGGCGGTGAATGCGAGCGCGATATCGTCCATGCCATCTACAACGTCGACGCGCATTTCATCACGGCGCCAGAACGCGAGCTTGTTGACGATGTAGCGGAACCTGCGCTCCAAGTTGAGTCCGAACAGGGAGCTGTCGTGCATGGGTGTCCACGACTCCACGCCAAATTCGGTCGCGAGTGCCTGGGCCCTGTCGCGTCCGCCGATCGCTTCGATCAGAGCGAGCATGGTCGGCACCGAGGCGGTGATGCCGGTGGTCGTGGCGATGTGGTCGTTGATCACATATCGCTGATGAGGCACATAGACGGCCGTGGGATGGCTGTCGCGCAATTCATCGACGTAGTACCAATGCGTCGTGAAGCGTCGACCGTCCAGCAGACCGGCGTTGCCGACCACGAGTCCACCCGCGCAGATGCCGATGATGCGTGCGCCGTGATCCGATTGTCGTTTCAGCCAGGACAGAATGGCGTCATCGTTGCTGTCGCTCATGGCCGGCACGATCACGTAATCGGCGCCCTCGGGATACGTTCGGTCGAAGGTCGCGAGATCCTGCGTTACTTCGACCTGCAGCGCCGGATATAAAGAGACGCGACCGGAGCGAGGCGCGACGGCATGCACGTCGGCAATGTCCGCACGTTGCAGAACTGCGTGCGTCAGCAGAAAGTCCGTGATCTCCGTGCCTTCGTTCCGGGCGAGAATGGCGATGACGGGCTTGCCGTCACGCCGCGGCTTGATGGCTTCGATGAACGCTGTGGCCTGCTGTGCGGCGACGGTCGCATCAGCGGCAGGCGGCGAGGGCACATCGGAGCCGCAGCCCGCCAGTGCCAGCAAAGCGATCGCAGAAAGCGCGCCGTTCCAGCCGATTGTGTTCACAGAGACTCCTTGTCACGAGGCCAGGAGTCCCTGTTATACCTCTCCCAAGCGGATGGTTGCACCCCGTTGGGGCTACATCCGACGCTGCTTCAACGCGGCCTCGATCGCTTGCGCAATCGCCAGCAAACGATCGTCACTGCCGCGCCGTCCGATGAGCATCAAGCCCACGGGCGGCTCGCCAGGGCGATGCACTGGTAACGAAATCGCGCAGCCGTCGAGGAAGTTCGCCACCGATGGATTGCGCAACACGAGCACATTCAGCCGCGCGTAATCGGCGTCGTGTTCGAACGCAGAGAACGGTGGCGGAATGATCGGCGTCGTCGGTAACACCAGAGCATCCACGTCGCTGGTGGCGCGCTCGAAATTCGCAATGACCTCGGCGCGTGCATCGTGCATGTCGCGCACATCCTGGTAGCTCAAATCGGCGCCCTTGATGATCCGGCTCGCGACGCGAGGGTCGTATTGATCGCGATGATGCTCGATCAATGGACGATGCCACGCATACGCTTCGGCGGTCGCAATCCCACCGCGCGAGTTGATCTCTGGAATGCGCAGCAGCTCGGGCAACGGCCGTCGCGAGATCGAAACGCCTGCGCGTGCCAGGTCTTCGACACCGCGCTCGAAAGCCCTTGTGACATGCTCGTCCATGTCATTCAGCACGAGCGACGTTGGGAGCTGCAGTCGAACGTCGCTGAGTGAAACAGAGGCGGGCGTGCGAGGCGTCACTCCTCGCAGGATCGAATCGAGAGTCGCGCAACACGACACGCTGTTCGCCAACGGCCCAATCGAATCGAGCGAATGAGCGAGGGGTGTCGCGCCATCGCGCGGCACGCGATGTGCTGTCGGTTTGAAACCCACGATGCCGCAGAACGCAGCGGGGATTCGACAGGAACCGCCGGTGTCTGTGCCCAAGCTCGCCACCGCCATGCCGTCCGCAACCGCAACCGCGCCACCGGAGGTCGAGCCGCCGGGAATTCGGCCAGTCGCGCGATCGAAAGGACTCGCGGGCGTGCCGTAGTGAGGATTCAATCCCAGGCCGGAGAACGCAAACTCGGTCATCGTGTTGCGACCGATGAAAATGAAGCCGGCGCCGCGGAGTCTTGCAATGACGGGCGCATCTCGCAGGGCAGGCGGCTCATTGGCCAGGATGCGCGAGCCCGCGCGCGTGACTTCGCCCGCGACATCGAACAGATCCTTGATGGCGATCGGGATGCCGGCGAATGCCGGGACCGTTGCTCCGGCCGCTCGCTGCCGGTCGATCTCGTCGGCCTGAGCACGGGCGCTTTGTGCAGCCACGGTCATGAAGGCGCGCGCGCCTTCACCATTGGGATCGGCGATTCGATCGAGAGCGCTGTCGACGAGCTCCCGAGCACGGACGGCGCCGGAGGCCAGCGCACGAGTGAGGTCTTCGAGTGTATGCATCACGCCAGTTTGCCACGGCTCCGATGCCATCGGCATGCAGTCGCGCAGGGACGGGACAGGGCGGGGAAACCCTCATCCGTCGCCTGGGGCCTCCTAGTATGAAACTCATGGTGTCCACCCCAGGTACAGGGATGTGCCCGCCGCCGCAGGCGGCGAGCGCAGGGGAAAAATCGCGCCTTTTCCCCGCTGCGCCTCGGCGCGAGTGGCAGGATGCCCGAGTCGCTGTTTAGTAGCAGGCCGGCGACATTGCTCCGGGGCCGGCTTTCGGGTCCAATGCCGGACCTTGCGGGTTGCCACTAGGAGGCTGGGTGAAGATTGCCCTGGCCATCATTGCGATGCTGCTGCTGGGCACGTGTTCCCAGCCGCCCAGCGTCATGGAGCAGATATTGCGCAGTGGCGAGCTGCGCGTCGTCACCCGCAACCTGCCGAGCGCCTATTACCTGGGGGCGGACGGCCCGCAGGGACCCGAATTCGATCTGGCCGCGCGCTTTGCCGCCGAGCTGGGCGTCAAACTGTTCATATATTCCGTTCCCAACGTCGCCGACGTGCTGCGCGAGCTCGAATCGCGACGGGCTCACATCGCCGCCGCCGGTCTGACGCGCGGCCTGCGCCTGCCGCCGCAAACGGGCTTTGGCCCGCCGTATCAGCAGGTGCGCGAGCATCTGATCTTCCGGCAGGGCGATCCGAGACCGCGACGGCTCGATCAAACCTACGACGGGCACATCGAGGTCGTCGCCGGCAGTGCGCACGCCGCTACGCTCGAACAACTGCGCGTTCACTTCGGCAACCTGTCGTGGGTCGAGAATCCCGCGGTGGAAACCGAAGAGCTGTTGTATCGATTGTCCCGGCGCGAGTTCGATTACACCGTCGCGGATTCGAATGAGTTCGCCATCGGCCGCGCGTTCCATCCCGAGATTCGAATTGCCTTCGACCTCTCCGGCGGCAAGGCGCTGGCGTGGGCGGTGGATTCGCGCGATCCAACGCTGCTCAAGCGTGTCACCGCATTCTTTTCATCGGCACGCGCGGAAGGCCGGCTTGCGTCCATTCTCGATACTTATTATGGGGCGACCGACCGCTTCGATTACATCCAGGCGCGCGTCTTCATGGAACATATCGAATCGCGTCTGCCGCAGTATCGACATTGGTTCAAGGAGGCGGCCGCGGAGATCGGGGTCGACTGGCGCCTGCTCGCGGCGGTCGGTTATCAGGAATCGCATTGGGATCCGGGCGCGACGTCTCACACCGGCGTGCGCGGTTTGATGATGCTCACCGAAGAAACGGCGCAGGCATTGAATGTCGGCGACCGGCTCGATCCGCGCGCCAGCATCTTCGGCGGCGCGAAATATTTCGTCTGGCTGCGCGACCAGATTCCCAAGCGAATTCTCGAACCGGATCGAACCTGGTTCACGCTGGCCGCGTACAACGTCGGCGTCGGCCATCTCGAGGACGCACGCATCCTGACGCAGATGCACGGCAAGAATCCGGATTCGTGGAATGACGTGCGTGAGCATCTGCCGTTGCTGACGCAAGAGAAATGGTATTCGCGAGTGAAGCGCGGCTATGCGAGAGGCTGGGAGCCGGTGCGCTTCGTCGAGAACATTCGGGGCTACATGGACATTCTGGATTGGGTTGCGACCGACAACGGTCCGGCGGCTCAACGCGAGGCCGGTGCAACCACGAGCGCGACCAGCACCGTCGCGCCCACCAATCCGAACAGCATGCTGACGCCGAGGCGTTCGCCTTAGCGCTTCTTCTGCTGCGCCTTCTCGGCGTACGTGCGAGCCAGCTCTTCGGCGAACAGCGTCGGCAGGTTCTGCTCGTTGCGCTGATTGAGCACGTGATAGAACTCGGTGTACAGGTCCCAGTACTTCATCCTGTTGGCCGCGCCGAGCAGCGCGCCGCGCTTCAAGCCGCGATCGAACTTCTCCTGCAGCTCGCCCGGCTCGATCCGATTCATGACTTCGTCGATCGCGGCCTGGATGGCGGCCGACAACGCCTGCTGATGCGCGCGCAGATCCGCGAACGAGTCGCGGATCGCGTCGACCGGGCCGAGATAACGCGAGTTGTTGTGGCCGTCGAACAGCTTGACCAACGCTTCATCGACGCTCGCCGAGAACTTGAGCGGATTGTTGTCGGCCGGCTGAATGCCCGTCTGGCTCAGTCGCAGCCGGCTCTTCTGATCGGCTCGACCCTTGAGCACGTCCATCAGCCCGAGCACCACCTCGCGAGTCATCTGGCCGGCCAGTTGCAGCAGCGCGTGCTGGGTTTCCAGGGAGATCGACGCCGGATCGATGCCAGCGCCGCGACAGAACGCTTCCACGCCGTTGCTCGGCTCCACGATCGCATCAGTCGAGCGCCGGCCGGTGCGCGCTTCGGGCGCGGCTGGCTTGTCTGCGGGGCGGGCCATCGCAGCGGGATTGGTCAACGCCTGCAACGACTTGCGATCGTACGGCTGGGTCTGCATCTGCCAGTCCTCGGGCTTGCGGCCCGGCGCGCCAGCGCGCTGATCGCTTTGCTCGGGACCGTCCAGCAGCGACGCGAACCCGCTGCGCGAGGGTTTGCCCGGCACGGTGTTGTTGGGCAGACCGGGGCGAGTGGGCTGCAGGTCCATGCCCAGCGCCTTGTTGATATCCAGCAGGCCGGTCGCAGGGCTGCCGACGCTGGGCGCGACAGGGGCTGGTTTGATGGCGGCGTCGGTCAACAGGTCGGTGATGTCCAGCTCTTCGCCCAGGTCCACTTCGGGGACGGGCGTACTGCGACGAGCTGCCGAGACGGGCGCGGGGACGGGGATCTGGCCGCTGGCGTCCGGGGGGAAATCCTGGCGCTCGTCGATGCTGACGATGATTTCGTAGTCGCCCAGGCGCAGCCGGTCGCCGTCCTTGAGCGCATGAGCGCCCTCGACCGAGGCGGGTACGTCAGAGCCGTTGATGAAGACGCCGTTGGTGCTGGTATCCTCCAACATCCATTGGCCGGCACGAAACTCCACTTTGCAGTGGTGGCTGGAGATGTAGCGATCGGGGTCCGGCAGGATCCAGTCGTTGTCGGCGGCACGGCCGATCCGTCCGCCGGTGACGCCGAACAGGCGCGAGCTGCGCTTGCCGAGCGCCTTGTAGTGATCGCTGATGATGCGGAGTTTCAGTGCCATTGACCGAATAAATTCAGGAGATTGCTTACGCGGTAGCGGTCGCGGTGGCGCCGGGCACATGACCCGGGAATGTTACATAGCCTGGATCCGCAGCCTACCAACCTAGGCCCAACAGCAAGATGGCAGCCAGTCACATTTTCAAGGTCGTGTTTGTCAACCAGGGCAAGGTCTACGAGATCTACGCCCGCAAGGTCAGTCATGGCTCGTTGTTCGGCTTCGTGGAAGTCGAGGAACTGGTGTTCGGCGAGCGTTCGGCGGTCGTGGTCGACCCCACCGAGGAAAAGGTGAAAGCGGAATTCGAGGGCGTGAAGCGCACCTATCTGCCCATGCATTCGGTGCTACGCATCGATGAGGTGCGGCAGCAGGGCGTGAGCAAGATCAGCAACTTCGAAGGCTCGAACGTCACGCCCTTCCCGATGCCCGTGTACACGCCGGGCGACAAGAAGTAGGCCGGCGCCGCCGGGGACGGATTTCTGCATCCGTCCCCCGGTTTTGTCGGCCGTTTCGGGCCGCCGACCGGCCGCATTTCGGGCGCCATTTCCGGTATGATTCGCGCCCGTTCCGCTGCCCCCTCCGCACCGCATGCTGACACTGCCTGGCGCGCCTGCACTGTCCGATTTCCGCTCTGCTCGCGTGCTTGCCGCCCTTCGTTCGCGAGTCCCCGCCGTTGCGTCCCTGACCACGCGCTTCACGCACTTTGTTCAAGCGCGACGGGAACTTAGCGCCGAAGAGCGGCGCGTCCTCGAGGCCCTGCTGAGCTATGGTCCGGCCCAGCCGGGCGCGGAGCCCGGCGCGGACGAGCAACTGATCGTCGTCATCCCCCGGCCCGGCACGATTTCGCCGTGGTCGAGCAAGGCGACCGACATCGCCCAGGTGTGCGGGCTGGAGGCGATCGAGCGCATCGAGCGCGGCATCGCCTATTTCGTGCGCGGCTCCAAGCCGTTGTCGGCTGCGGATCTCGAAGCGATGGCACCGGCGCTCTACGACCGCATGACCGAATCGGCGGTGTTCTCCTACGAGGACGCGGCCCGGTTGTTCGATCATCAGGCGCCCCGTCGTCTGAACACGGTCGCGCTGCTGGCGCGCGGCCGCGAGGCGCTGGTGGAAGCGAACGAATCGCTCGGCCTGGCCTTGTCGGCGGACGAGATCGATTACCTCGCCGACAACTTCAAGAAGCTGAACCGCGATCCCACCGACGTTGAGCTGATGATGTTCGCGCAGGCGAACTCCGAGCACTGCCGGCACAAGATCTTCAACGCCGACTGGATCATCGATGGCGAGCGTCAGCCCAAGTCGCTGTTCGCCATGATCAAGAACACGTACGCGAAGAACTCGCGCGGGGTGCTTTCCGCCTATCGCGACAACGCCGCCGTGATCGAAGGTCCGGTGGGTCGCCGCTGGTTCGCCGATGTGAATCGGCACGCGTACCAGTTCAACGACGAGCCCATCGACATCCTGATGAAGGTGGAGACTCACAATCATCCGACCGCCATCTCGCCGTTCCCCGGCGCGGCGACCGGCTCGGGCGGTGAGATTCGTGACGAAGGCGCGACCGGCCGCGGCGGCAAGCCGAAGGCGGGCCTCGCGGGGTTCTCCGTTTCTCACCTGCGCATTCCCGGCTTCGAGCAGCCTTGGGAGAAGGATTTCGGCAAGCCGGGACGCATCGCGTCGGCGCTCGACATCATGGTCGAGGGGCCGCTCGGCGCTGCAGCCTTCAACAACGAGTTCGGCCGTCCGAACATTCTCGGTTACTTCCGTACGTTCGAGCTGGAAGCCGAGGCCGACAAGTCCGGCTCCCGCGCCACACTGCGTGGCTATCACAAGCCCATCATGATCGCGGGCGGCGTCGGCAACGTGCGCCGCATGCATGTCGAGAAGTCGGAGATTCCTCCGGGCGCGAAGATCGTCGTGCTCGGCGGCCCGGCGATGCTCATCGGCCTGGGCGGTGGTGCGGCGTCCTCGGTCGGCAGCGGCGCCAGCACCGAAGATCTCGACTTCGCCTCCGTGCAGCGTGGCAACCCTGAAATTCAGCGCCGTGCGCAGGAAGTCATCGATCAGTGCTGGGCGATGGGTAAAGACAATCCCATCCTGCTGATTCACGACGTCGGCGCGGGTGGCTTGTCGAATGCGATTCCCGAATCGGTGGCGCATACCGACAACCGCGGGGGTCGTATCGATCTGCGCACCGTGCCGTCGGTCGAGCCGGGCATGTCGCCAGTCGAGATCTGGTGTAACGAAGCGCAGGAGCGCTACGTGCTGTTGATCGACGCCAAGGACGTGAAGCGTTTCGCCGATCTGTGCGAGCGCGAGCGGTGTCCGTTCGCGGTGGTCGGCGATATCACCGACGATGGCTGGCTGAAGGTCGGCGACCCTCTGCTCAAAGATCCGCCGGTGGATCTGCCGCTCGATGTCATGCTCGGCAAGCCGCCGAAGATGACGCGCGACGTGAAGCGCCTGCCGATGCTCGGCGACGACTTCACGAGCGCCAGGCTCGATGTGCGCGACGCGGCCTATCGCCTGCTGCGCTTCCCGGCCATCGCGGACAAGACCTTCCTCATCACGATTGGCGATCGCACCGTCGGTGGTTTGATCAGCCGCGATCCGATGGTGGGTCCGTGGCAGGTGCCGGTCAGCGACGTCGCGGTGACGATCAGTGATTACACGTCGGCCACGGGTGAAGCGATGGCAATGGGCGAGCGCACTCCGCTCGCGCTGCTGAATGCGCCGGCCTCCGGTCGCATGGCGGTGGCCGAAGCGGTCACAAACATTGCTGCTGCGGACGTTGCCGCGCTCGATCAGGTGCGCTTGTCCGCGAACTGGATGGCCGCTTGCGGCGAGCCCGGCGAAGACGCGGATCTGTATGCGACGGTGAAGGCCGTCGGCGAGGAGTTCTGTCCGGCATTGGGGATCACCATCCCGGTCGGCAAGGACTCGTTGTCGATGAAGACGACCTGGCAGAGTGACAACGGTCCTCGCCGGATGGTCGCGCCGCTGTCGTTGATCGTTTCGGCGTTCGCGCCGGTGCGCGATGTGAGTCGCACGCTCACGCCGCAACTGCGCCCGGAAATCGACAGCGATCTGGTGCTGATCGATCTGGGTGCGGGACGCGACCGCCTCGGCGGATCCTGTCTCGCGCAGGTGTTCGGCAAGCTCGGACACGAAGCGCCCGATTGTGACGACCCGAAAGTGCTCGCGAGCTTCTTCGCGGCGATCGTCGAATTGCGCGAGGCCGGCTCCATCGTCGCGTATCACGATCGTTCCGACGGCGGTTTGTTTGCAACGCTCGCCGAGATGGCGTTCGCCGGACACTGCGGCGTCGACATCGATCTGGGCATCGAAGTGCGCGATTGCGTCGCCGCGCTGTTCAGCGAAGAGCTGGGAGCGGTGCTGCAGGTTCGCAGGGATGATCTGGCGCGGGTGATGGCGACCCTGAACAAGCACGGGCTCGGCACGATGAGTCGGGTCATCGGCGTCGTGACGAAAGAGGATCGCGTGCGCGTTCGTTCCGGCGGCGAGTCGCTGTTGGACGAGTCGCGCACCGAGCTGCATCGCGCGTGGTCGGAGACCAGCTTCCGCATGACGCAGCTGCGCGATAATCCGCGCGGCGCGCAGGAACAGTTCGAGACGGTCACCGATCCGAACAATCCGGGTCTGAACGTCAAGCTCAGCTTCGATCTGAATCAGGACATCGCCGCGCCGTTCATCGCCAAGGGCGCACGGCCGAAGGTGGCGATCCTGCGCGAGCAGGGCGTGAACAGCCATGTCGAAATGGCGGCGGCGTTCCATCGCGCCGGCTTCGCGCCGTTCGATGTGCACATGACCGACCTGGTCGCGGGCCGCTTCGACCTGAACGAATTCCGCGGCATGGTGATTTGCGGCGGCTTCTCGTATGGCGACGTGCTCGGGGCGGGCGAGGGCTGGGCGAAATCGATTCTGTTCCATTCTCGACTCCGCGATTCGTTCACGAAGTTCTTCCAGCGCTTCGAAACGTTCTCGCTCGGCGTTTGCAACGGCTGTCAGATGATGGCGGCGCTGCGCGAGCTGATTCCGGGCACGGAACATTGGCCGAAGTTCGTGCGCAATCGTTCCGAACAGTTCGAGGGTCGCTTGAGCCTGGTCGAAGTGGTGAAATCGCCGTCGCTGTTCTTCGCCGGCATGGAAGGCTCGCGCATGCCGATCGCCGTCGCGCACGGTGAGGGTTATGCGGACTTCGCGGGTCGCGGCAACATCGACGCGCTGATCGGCGCGAACCTCATGTCGCTGCGCTTCGTCGACAACTACGGCAACGCGACCGAACGCTATCCCGCGAATCCCAACGGCTCGCCTCGCGGTCTCACCGGCATCACGACGCCGGACGGCCGCGTGACATTGCTGATGCCGCACCCGGAGCGCGTGTATCGCACGTTCCAGAACTCGTGGCATCCGGATGGGTGGGGCGAGGACAGCCCGTGGATGCGAATCTTCCGGAACGCCCGCGTCTGGGTGGGCTGATGCTGCACCAACTGCGGATGCGGGCGCCTCGCATCAGGGGCATATAGTCGCGCCCTCTTCGACTGACGTGGAGGGCACCCCATGGGACTGCTCGATCAAATCGGCGGCATGCTCGGAGGACACGGGCAGGCCAGCGGCCAGAGCGAGGGCGCGAACAAGGGACTCTTGCAACAGGTCATCGGCATGCTCGGCGCACCCGGCGCGCTGAGCAATCTCACCAATTCCTTCCAGAGCGCTGGCCTGGGCAACGTGGTGCAGTCGTGGATAGGCAAGGGTCAGAACCTGCCCATCTCCGGCGAGCAGGTGAAACAGGCGCTGGGATCGGGCACGGTGGCCGACCTGGGCGCACGCGCCGGCATGAACGAATCGGACGCGTCGAATGCGCTCGCCGGCATGTTGCCGCAAGTGGTCGACAAGCTGACGCCGGACGGCAAGCTGCCGTCACAGAGCGATCTGAGCTCGTCGCTGTCGTCGCTGGGAAAACTGTTCCACTGAGCGACGCCGTTCCCAGCTGCCGGCCATCGCGCCACCTGGCTGGGTTCGACGCGCCGATTTGCACATCGACGATCCCCGAGCGAACGAGCCGCGCCATGTGCGGATGTGGCGGGTAGGCCCCGGGCACATATACTCCAGCGTGTTTGTCTTACGCGGAGGACTTGGCATGGGGTTGCTTGATCAAATCGGCGGCGCGGTCGGGGGTATGCTCGGCTCGGGCCAGGCTGGCGGCCAGGGCGCTGGCGCCAGCGCGGTTCTGTTACAGCAGTTGATCGGTATGCTCAGCCAGCCCGGCGCGCTGAGCAATCTCACCAACGCTTTCCAGAGCGCAGGACTCGGCAATGTGCTGCAGTCCTGGCTCGGTAACGGCCAGAACCTGCCGATCTCCGGCGAACAGGTGAAGCAGGTGCTCGGCTCGGGCACCGTCGCGGACCTGGGGACGCGAGCCGGGCTGAGCGAAGGCGACGCTTCCAACGTCCTTGCGAGCTTGTTGCCCTCGGTGATCGACAAGCTCAGTTCCGGCGGCAAGCTGCCGTCGCAGGCCGACCTGGGCTCGGCGCTGTCGTCGTTGGGAAAACTGCTCGGCTGATTCGAGTTTATTTCCAGCTGCCGGCGGCCTGCTGAGCCGCGGTATTCACCGGACGGGCGATCAGGCCCGTCTGGGTGATCGAAATCTCGTAACGGGCGCCGTCGGACATCGGCATATAAGCGGCATTGCCATAGACGGCGTCCACGAAGGGCAGCCGATCGGGCTTGTCCAGCGTGATCTGCCACAAATCCAGGCCGGGGTTTTCGGCGAGCGGATATACCGTGCGCGCAGCGGTACGTTCCTGAGTGATGTCGCGATACCGGCCGCTGACCCGTTCCAGGCGGTACTGGGCGTCGAGGCCGAACAGGTTCGCCCAGCCTTTCCACTTCAGCACGCGCGCATCGAGCTGCCACTCGTCGCCGGACAGAACGAACATCTGGATCTCGCCGTTCGGCACCTGCGTGAGCGTGGCGTTGAACGTCTGCGGGGCGCGTTGTTCGAACACGATCTCGGCGACCGGCCGCTCCAGAGTCAGGCGAGCGTACGTGTGCAGATTCGAGGAGACCAGGAACAGCAATGCAGCGACGGCCAGCAGCAGCGACCCTGTGAGGGCACTGCCGCCGGCCGCGAGCAGGCGGGCGCGGAACAGCCGCTGACACGCGAGTATCAGCAGCAACAGTCCGAACAGGGCGATGATCAGAATGACTGCGTTCGAGATCACGCCTCAAGCCGTCCCTGTCAGCGCCCTCATTGGCCGGTTCCTCACGCGTCGAGCTTCTTGTAACGAATGCGATGCGGGCGATCCGCATCGTCGCCCTTGCGACGCTTGAAGTCTTCGACGTATTCGGCGTAATTGCCTTCGAACCAGACCACTTCGGAATTGCCTTCGAACGCCAGGATGTGGGTCGCGATGCGATCCAGGAACCAGCGATCGTGCGAGATCACGATGGCGCAGCCCGGGAAGCCCAGCAACGCTTCTTCCAGCGCGCGCAAGGTTTCCACGTCCAGGTCGTTGGTGGGCTCGTCGAGCATCAGCACGTTGCCGCCGCTCTTGAGCACCTTCGCCAGATGCACGCGATTGCGCTCACCGCCCGACAGCTCGCCGATCAGCTGCTGTTGCTGCGTGCCGCGGAAGTTGAACCGACCGACGTAGCCGCGCGAGGACGTTTCGTAGTTGCCGACCTTGATCATGTCGAGCCCGCCGGAGATCTCCTGCCACACCGTGTTGCTGTCGGACAGCGACTGGCGCGATTGATCGACGTAGGCCAGCTGCACCGACGGACCGATCCGGATCTCGCCGCTATCCGGTTTCTCCTGGCCGGTGAGCATGCGGAACAGCGTGGTCTTGCCGGCGCCGTTCGGGCCGATCACGCCGACGATGCCGCCGGCCGGCAGGTTGAAGCTCAGGTTGTCGAACAACAGGCGCTCGCCGAAGCCCTTCTTCAGGTTCTTCGCTTCGATCACCAGCTCGCCCAGGCGCGGGCCGGGCGGAATATAGATTTCGTTGGTCTCGTTGCGCTTCTGGAATTCCTGCGAAGCCAGCTCTTCGTAGCGCTGCATGCGGGCCTTGCTCTTGGCCTGGCGCGCCTTGGGATTCGAGCGCACCCACTCCAGTTCGCGTTCCAGCGTCTTGCGCAGCCCTTCCTGTTGTTTCTCTTCCATGGCGAGGCGCTTTTCCTTCTGCTCGAGCCAGGAGGAATAGTTGCCCTGCCAGGGAATGCCGTGGCCGCGGTCCAGCTCCAGGATCCAGCCGGCGACGTTGTCGAGGAAGTAACGATCGTGCGTGACCGCGATGACGGTGCCGGGATACTGCTCGAGGAAACGTTCCAGCCAGGCGACCGACTCGGCGTCCAGGTGGTTGGTGGGCTCGTCCAGCAGCAGCATGTCCGGCTTGGACAGCAGCAGGCGACACAGCGCGACACGGCGGCGCTCGCCGCCGGAGATCTTGGTCACATCCGCGTCCCAGGGCGGCAGACGCAGCGCGTCGGCGGCCACTTCCAGCGTGCGCTCCAGCTCCCAGCCGCCCTTGGCGTCGATGGCGTCCTGCAGCTTGGCCTGCTCTTCGAGCAGCTTGTTCATTTCGTCCGGATCCAGGTCCGGATCGGCGAACTTGTCGCTGACCGCGTTGAAACGGTCGATCAGCGACTGCACGTCGCCGACGCCTTCGAGCACGTTGCCGCGCACGTCCTTGTTCGGATCCAGGCCGGGCTCCTGTTTCAGGAAGCCGATCTTGATGCCGGGCTGCGGGCGGGCCTCGCCGTCGATCTCCTTGTCCTCGCCCGCCATGATGCGCAGGAGCGAGGATTTGCCCGAGCCGTTCAGGCCCAGCACGCCGATCTTGGCGCCCGGGAAAAACGACAGGGAGATGTCCCGCAGGATGATGCGCTTGGGCGGCACCACCTTGGAGACGCGGTTCATGGTGTAGATGAATTGGGCCATGGGCTTACGTGGCTCTTCCTCTAGGCTTGTCGAACGGGCGCGGACGCGCGCAAGGAGCGGAATGATACAGCCATCGGCGCGCTCCGGGATGGGCCGATTTTTCACGCTCTGCCTGGAATCCCGTACTTGCTAGCGCCTTCCCCGCATGGTTGCAAGGGCCCCGATGTCGGCACTGTGCGCGCCAGCAGGTCAGGAGCTTCGGGAACGTCTGTGATGGGGTGAACCACGAATCGAACCAGGCATGGCACGCCATGCAGATTTCCGAGGTAGTGCAACGCCTCGGCACCGATGCAGACGGCGGGTTGTCCGCGCACGCGGCCACCGAACGGCTGCGGCGGTTCGGCCCCAACAAATTGCCCGCTCGCCACCGGCGCCCGGCCTGGCTGCGGCTGCTGCGCCAATTTCACAATGTCCTGATCTACGTGATGCTCGCCGCGGCGGTCATCACGCTGACGCTTCGTCACTGGCTCGACACGGGCGTGCTGCTGGCGGCGGTGGTGGTCAACGCGATCATCGGATTCATCCAGGAAGGCAAGGCGGAAACCGCGCTCGATGCCATTCGGCAGATGCTCTCGCTGCATGCGCTGGCGGTTCGTGACGGCAAGCGCGTGGAGGTGTTCGCCGAGGAGCTCGTTCCGGGCGACGTCGTTGCGGTCGCGTCGGGCGACCGGATTCCGGCCGATCTTCGCATCGTCAGCGCCAGGAATGTCCGCGTGGACGAGTCGCTGCTGACCGGTGAATCGGTCACGGTGGCCAAATCGGCCGCGCCCGTCGATGGCTCGGCGGTGCTCGCGGAACGGCGATGCATGCTGTACTCCGGCTCAGTGGTCGCGTCGGGGAGTGCGACGGGAATAGTGGTCGCGACGGGTGTCCGCACCGAATTGGGCGGCATCGGCGCGATGATCGCCGCGGTCGAGGAGGTGTCCACGCCGCTGGTGCGGCAGATCGCCCAGTTCAGCCGTTGGCTGGCCGTGGCGATTCTGGTGCTGTCGGCGGCGACATTCCTGGTGGGTGTCTGGTGGCGCGGCCACGGCGCCAGCGACATGTTCATGATGGTCGTCGCGCTGGCGGCGTCGGCGATTCCGGAAGGATTGCCGGCGATCATGACGGTGACACTTGCCTTGGGCGTGCAGCGGATGGCACGCAGAAATGCGATCGTGCGCAAGTTGCCCGCGGTGGAAACATTGGGCGCCGTCACTGTGGTCTGCTCCGACAAGACCGGCACGCTGACCAAGAATGAAATGACAGTGCAGCGAGTCGTCGCCGCGCCCGGTGTGTTCGAGGTCGACGGCGTGGGCTACGAGCCGAGCGGGGCCATCCTGTTTGCTCGCCAGGAGGTAGCGGTTCAGCAGGATCCTGTCTTGCTCGAAGCTGCTCGTTGCGCCGTGTTGTGTAACGACGCCGCGCTGCATCCGTCGCAAGCCGGATGGACCATCGCGGGCGATCCGACCGAGGGCGCGTTACTCACATTCGGTGTGAAAGCCGGCATCGATCTGGAGGCTGCGCGCAGCGGAATGCCGCGCACGGATGTGATTCCGTTCGAGTCCGAGCATCGCTTCATGGCCACGTTGCATGCCGACCCGCGCGGCGCCGCAATCGTCTATCTGAAAGGCGCGCCCGAAGTGATCATGAGCAAATGCGCGTCGCAGATGGATCGCACGGGGCCCGGGGAGATCGATGTCGATTACTGGCGCCGCGGGATCTCCGATCTCGCCGGTCGCGGCATGCGCATCCTCGCGCTGGCCTGCAAATCCCTCGATCGATCGCAACGTCAGCTCGCGCCCGATGACGTCGAGCATGGCTGCACACTGGTCGCGCTGCTCGGAATGATCGATCCGCCGCGTGAGGAAGCGATTGCCGCCGTGGCTCAGTGTCACGCGGCGGGCGTGCGAGTGAAGATGATCACGGGTGATCACGCCGATACTGCGCGAGCAATCGGCGCTCAACTCGGTATCGGTCGTGGCAGTCCGGCTCTGACAGGCGCCGAAGTAGAAGTGCTGGACGATGAGGCGCTGCGTGCCACGGTGGAGAGCATCGACGTGTACGCGCGCGCGAGTCCCGAACACAAGCTGCGGCTCGTACAAGCGCTGCAAGCGAACGGCGATGTCGTCGCGATGACCGGCGACGGCGTCAACGACGCGCCTGCGCTGAAGCGCGCTGACATTGGCGTCGCGATGGGGCGCAAGGGCACGGATGCCGCGAAGGAAGCAGCGGACATGGTCCTCGCGGACGATAACTTCGCGACCATCGGCAACGCGATCCGCGAGGGGCGCGCGGTTTACGACAACATCAAGAAGTTCATTCTCTTCATGTTGCCCACCAATGGCGGCGAAGCGCTGGTGGTCGTAGTCGCGATCCTGTTCGAGCTGACATTGCCGATGACGCCCGCGCAGATTTTGTGGATCAACATGGTCACTTCCAGCACGCTCGGTCTCGCGCTCGCGTTCGAGGCCGCCGAGGACGATGTCATGCGACGGCGGCCGCGTGCTCCAGACGAGCGTCTGCTGAGCGGTTTCTTCGTCTGGCGCATCCTGATGGTATCGGCGTTGATGATGGTGGCCGCGCTCGGGTTGTTCATGTGGGAAATGCAGCGTGGCGCGGCGCTGGAAGCGGCGCGCACCATGGCTGTGAACGCCATCGTGGTGAGCGAGATGTTCTATCTGGTGAACAGCCGCTTCATCCACGCAACGGTGCTGTCGCGCCGTGGTTTACTGGGCAATCCCTACGTCCTGATGGCGATTGCCGTATGCGCGCTGCTGCAGCTCGCGTTTACGTACTGGGCGCCCTTCCAGACCGTATTCGGCACCACCGGTTTGTCCGCGGCGGAATGGGGGCGGGTGCTCCTGGCGGGCGTGTTCGTGTTCGTCGTGGCCGAGGTTGAAAAGTTGATTCAGCGCTCGCGCGGGCGCCGTGAGCAGTACCATCGGTGGGGCGCGCCGCAGGAACTACGAGGAGAAAGCCTATGAGCACATCGATCGGAAAAATCGTCGTGGCCACCGATTTCTCGATGTACTCGCATCGTGCCGTGCTCCGCGCCGGTGCGCTTGCGCGGGAGCATGGGGCGGCCCTGCAACTGCTGCATGTCCTGGACAGAGCATCGGTGAAGGCCCTGCAGCGGTTCTCGCCATCCGAATCGAGCGATGATGCCGTGCTCGTGGCCGAGGCCCGGCAAAGGCTCGAAGCGCTGGCGGGTGATGTGGTCGCGGCCAGTGGCGCGTCGGGCGAATGCATCGTGGAGATCGGCGAGGTCAACGATGCGGTACTGGCGATGGCGGCGAGATCGGATCTGCTCGTATTGGGTGCCCGCGGACTGAATCCCGCGAAGGATCTGCTCCTCGGTGCCACCGCGGAGCGCATCGCGCGGCGGGTTCAGTGCCCGCTGCTGGTGTCCAAGCAGGACTCGCGCATCAAGTATGAGTCGGTGCTCGTGCCGGTGGATTTTTCGGATCATTCGCTGCGAGCGCTCCGCTATGCGCGAGTGCTGGCGCCTGGGGCCGTGTTACACGTGTTGCACGTGTATGACCCGCCGTTCGCGGGACGCTTGACCTCGGCCGGAGTGTCCGAAGAAGCGATTGCGCACTATCGCCATTCCATGCGGCTCGAAGTCGAGGCCGAGATGCGAGAGTTCCTGGCACGCGCGCCCGATGTGAAAGACATCCACGTGCGCATCGAGGTGGGCGATGCGCGCACGATGATCGCCGGCAAGGCCGAGGAACTGGGCAGTAATCTGATCGTCATGGGCAAGCAGGGTCGGTCGTGGTGGTCGGAGTTCCTGCTCGGCAGCCTCGCGCGGCGGACCATCGAGCTGGCCCGGTGCGACGTCGCCATCGTGCCGTCCCACTGAGCGGGGATTTTCGATGAATTGCTCCGAGTGACTACCCACGCGGGGCTGAGTCATGCAGCATTGCGCCTGATGACTCTCTATCTCGTACTGCTGCTACCGTTCCTCGGCGCTCTGGGCGCCGGCCTGTTCCGCGCCAACGCTCGCAACGTGGAGGCGTGGCTCGCGGCTGCAGTGGCCATTTCCTGTGCCATCCTGCTCGGCAGGCTCTACCCGGAAATGGCGGCGGGCGAGGTGCTGCGCGTCTCGGTCGACTGGATGCCCCAATATGGGCTGTCGTTCGGCCTGCGCCTCGACGGCTTCGCGTGGATGTTCGCGATGATGGTGACGGTGATCGGCGCGCTGGTGGTGGTCTACGCGCGCTACTACATGTCCCCCGCCGATCCCGTGCCGCGCTTCTTCTCCTTCCTGCTGGCATTCATGGGCTCGATGCTCGGCGTGGTGCTGTCGGGCAATCTCATCCAGCTGGTGGTGTTCTGGGAGCTGACCAGCTTCACCTCGTTCGTGCTGATCGCCTATTGGTATCACCGCGCCGATGCACGAGCTGGAGCGCGCATGGCGCTGACAGTGACCGCGGCCGGTGGCACGTGCTTGCTTGCGGCGGTACTGATGCTCGGTCACATCGCGGGCGGCTACGAGCTGGATGATGTGCTCGCGGCGACGCAGGCGATCCGTGCGCACGAGTTCTATCCCTGGATCGTCGTCCTGGTTCTGCTCGGCGCATTCACCAAGAGCGCGCAGTTCCCGTTCCATTTCTGGCTGCCCCGGGCCATGGCCGCGCCGACGCCGGTGTCGGCGTATCTGCACTCGGCGACCATGGTCAAAGCCGGCGTGTTTCTGCTGGCGCGCATGTGGCCGGTGCTGTCGGGCACCGATGTGTGGTTCGCGATCGTGTGCAGCGCCGGGCTCGCGTCGCTGCTGCTCGGTGCCTATGCGGCCACCTTCCAGCGCGACATGAAAGGAGTGCTGGCTTATTCCACCATCAGTCATCTCGGGCTGATCACGCTGCTGCTGGGCATGAACAGCCCGCTCGCGCTGGTCGCCGCCGTGTTCCACATGCTCAATCACGCCACCTTCAAGGCGTCGCTGTTCATGGCGGCTGGCATCGTGGACCACGAGACAGGTACGCGTGATCTGCAACGTCTCGGCGGCCTGTATCACGCCATGCCCATCACAGCGACGCTGGCCATCGTCGCGGCCGCGGCCATGGCGGGCGTGCCGCTGCTGAACGGGTTCTTGTCCAAGGAGATGTTCTTCGCCGAGACCATCTTCGCGGGCGAAGAGCTGTGGGTGCGGATTGCCTTGCCGGCCGTGGCCACGGTGGCAGGCATGTTCAGCGTAGCGTACTCGGCGCGTTTCATCCGCCAGGTGTTCTTCGGCAAGGCGCCCGGCGAGTTGCCGCGCGAACCCCACGAGCCGACGCGCTGGATGTTGTTGCCGAGCGCGACCCTGGTGCTGGCCTGTTTGCTCGTGGGAACGCTGCCGGCGATCACCGTCGGCCCGGTGCTCGAACTGGCGACGCGCTCCATCCTGGTCGATGGCCGCATGCCCAAATACAGCCTGGCGGTATGGCATGGCCTGAACACGCCGCTGATGATGAGCGCGGCGGCGTTCATCGGCGGCATCGCGATTCATCTGTTCCTGACGCGCCAGGGACATCCGGTCGGCGTGTTGACGCCGTTGTTCCGGCGCTTCGATGGCAAGCGCGCCTTCGCGGTCACGCGCGTCACGCTGGTCCGGGCCGCGACCACGCTGGCGCGCATCATGTCCTCGACGCGACTGCAGACTCAGCTGGCGCTGATCGTGTTCTTCATCATCGCCCTGGCGGCGGTGGCGACGACGGGTCATCTGGGCATCGACGTCAGCACCCATCTGGCGACCATCGATCCTGCCTTCGCGCTGCTGTGGCTCGTGGGCGGCGCTTGCGCCATCGGCGCGGCGTTGCAAGCGAAGTTCCATCGCCTCGCGGCGCTGATCATGGTGGGCTGTGCCGGTCTGGTCACATCGCTCACGTTTGCCTGGTTCTCCGCACCGGATCTGGCGCTGACGCAAGTGAGCGTGGAAGCCGTGACGACCGTGTTGCTGCTGCTCGGATTGCGGTGGATGCCGAAACGTCTGCCGATGGACTTGCCGAATCGGGACACCACCCGCGCACGTGCCCGACGGCTGCGTGACGCGACGTTGGCGATCGTCGCCGGCTTGGGAATGGCAGTGTTGGCGTACGCGGTGCTCACGCAGCCCGCGGGCCCGAGCATCAGAGACTTCATCGTCGAGAATGCGTTGCCCCGGGGCGGCGGTCAGAACATCGTCAATGTCATCCTGGTCGATTTCCGTGGCTTCGATACCTTCGGCGAGATCACGGTGCTCGGCATCGTCGCGCTGACGATCTACAAACTGCTGCGACGATTCCGGCCGGCGCCCGAAGTCATGACCACCTCGTCGGAGAAGCGCGATCCGTCGCGCGAGCTTCCCGATCCGCGCGATCCGGTGCCTCGCGGTGCGTTGCTCGTGCCCGCCATTCTCGGGCGTTTGTTGTTGCCGATGGCCGGCGTGGTCTCCGTATTCTTCCTGCTGCGCGGTCACAACGCGCCCGGCGGCGGCTTCGTCGGTGGCCTGGTGATGGCCACGGGCTTCATCGCGCAGTACCTGGTGAACGGCACGTTGTGGGTCGAGTCGCGCATGCGCATCCATCCGCAATACTGGATTGGCGGCGGGCTGCTGTGCGCGGCCGGTGCGGGCGCGCTCGCGTGGTTCGCGTCCAAACCCTTCTTATCTGCAATCGTGTGGGAGCCCAAATTGCCATTGATAGGCAAGTTGCATCTGTCGAGCGTGCTGCTGTTCGATCTCGGCGTCTATTTCCTCGTGGTCGGCACGACCACCCTGATGTTGATCGCGCTGGCGCACCAGTCGCTGCGCAGCCATCGGCGCCCGGCCGAGCACGACGCGATGACCAGCGTCAGGATGGTGCGCTGATGGAGCTGATCTACTCCCTGGCTGTCGGCATCTTCTGCGCCTGCGGCGTGTGGCTGGTGTTACGGCCGCGTACCTTCCAGGTGATTCTCGGGCTGGCGCTGCTGTCGTACGCGACCAACTTGTTCATTTTCGCGATGGGGCGCCTGACGCTCGACCGTCCGCCGCTGATCGATCCCAACGTGGTACCCGATCCGTCGCTCTTTGACGATCCGATCCCGCAGGCGCTGGTGCTCACCGCCATCGTGATCGGTTTCGCGACCACGGCGCTGTTCCTGGTCATGTTGATCGCGGCGCGCGGCTTCACCGGCACCGATCATGTCGACGGCGTGGAGAAGGGCGATTGAGCGCGCTGTTGCAACACCTGCCGGTCATGCCCATCCTGCTGCCGCTCGTGAGCGGCGCGCTGCTGTTGTTTCTACCGCAGTCGCGCACCGTGTTGCGGTCGTCGATTGCGGTGCTGACCATACTCGCCCAAGCGGTGATTGCCGCCTACCTGCTGTACCGCTTGATCAAGCCGCAACCCGGACTGCTCGAGCACGGTGTCGAGGTCTACCTGCTGGGCGGCTGGGTGGCGCCGTATGGCATCGTGCTGGTCGTCGACCGGCTGGCGGCATTGATGCTGGCGTTGAACGCGGCCATCGCTTTGCCCGTGCATTTCTATTCGCTGGCGCGCTGGGACCGCATCGGCGTCCACTATCACTCGATGGTGCTGTTCCTGCTGATGGGATTGAACGGTGCGTTCCTCACCGGCGATCTGTTCAATCTGTTCGTGTTCTTCGAGATCCTGCTGGCCGCCTCGTATGGCCTGCTGATGCACGGCTCGAATGCGGTGCGCGTGACCGCGGGTCTGCATTACGTCGCGGTGAATCTGGTCGGGTCGCTGATCTTCCTCACGGGCGTTTCCCTCATCTACGGCGTCGCCGGGACGCTGAACATGGCGGAGCTGGGCGTGCGTTGGGCAGCGCTGGCGGAGGCGGACCGCGGTCTGTTCGAAGCGGGCGTGGGCATTCTCGGCATCGCGTTCCTGATCAAGTCGGGCGTCTGGCCGCTCAATTTCTGGCTGCCGCGGACGTACAGCGCGGCCAGTCCGCCGGCGGCCGCGTTGTTCGCGATCATGACCAAGGTCGGCGTGTACTCGCTGTTGCGCATCGGCTCGCTGCTGGCGCAACCCGACGCGCCGGTGCCCTTCGGCGGGCCCTGGCTGTTCTATGGCACGGTCGCGACGATCTGGTTCGGCATCGTCGGCATGCTTGCGGCACGACAGCTGACGCGATTGGTGGCGTTCTCGGTCATCGTTTCTTCCGGCACGCTGCTCGCTGTCATCGCGCTGCGCGTCACTCCGGCTCTCGCGCCGATGCTGTTGTATCTGATCGCCTCCGTTCCCGCCGGCGCGGCCTTCTTCCTGATTGCCGGCATGAGCGAGCGCATGCGCGTCAACTCGATGGCTGAAACGATGGCGCCGCAGCCGACCACGTACACCGCATTCATGGCGGGCGAGCCGGCCGAGGTCGCCGAGAACGAGGTCGACGAAGTCGGTGTCGCCATTCCGGCAGCGCTGGCTTTCCTGGGCCTGGCGTTCGTCAGCTGCGTGATTCTCACCACCGGCCTGCCGCCGCTGGTCGGCTTCCTCGCCAAGTTTTCGATGATCTCGGCCCTGCTGGGGCCGGCGCTGAACGAGTCGTCGGCGGATGCATGGTTGCTGATCGTCTCGTTGCTGGTGGCCGGGTTCGCGGGCCTGTTCGCGCTGACCAATCGCGGCATGCGGACCTTCTGGTCGACCGGACGGGCCACGCCGCGGCTGAGCTTCATCGAAGCGGCACCGGTCGCCGTCCTGATCGTGCTGTGCGTGACCATCACCATCCTCGCCGGCCCGGTCATGGAATATCTGGAGGGTACGGTGCAGTGGCTGCAGGATCCGGCTGCGTATATCCAGGCGGTCATCCCCAGTGCGGAGGTGGCGCTATGAGGCGCATTCCCGTGCTGTTTCCCCTCGGATTGACCGTGCTGTGGCTGGTGCTCACGGAGTCGATGACGCTGGGCAACGTCCTGCTGGGACTGGTGGTCGCATTCGGCATGGTGCTCAGCTTTCAGAAGCTGCGGCCGGTCCGACCGCGCCTGCGGCAGGTGCACGTCGGTTTCATCCTGCTGTTCGTGGTGCTCAAGGACATCATCAAGTCCAACATCGCGGTGGGTCGGATCGTGCTCGGCCTGACGGGCGGACGCGAGGTGAGAAGCGACTTCCTCGACATTCCGCTGGATCTGCGCGATCCGCACGGGCTGGCGGTGCTCGCCATGATCGTGACCGCCACGCCCGGCACGGTCTGGTCGGGACTGACCGACGATTCATCGGTGCTCAGGCTGCACGTGCTGGATCTGCAGGATCCGGAGGAGTGGATCCGCACCATCAAAACACGCTACGAGCGGCCGCTGCGGGAGATCTTCGAATGAACGCCGTACTGGATGCGTCGGTGTGGTTTGCGCAGTTGTGCTTTGCGTTGGCGATGGTGAATGCCGCGATCGCCATGATGCGGGGACCGACCGCGCAGGATCGCGTGCTGGCGTTCGACACTCTGTATATCAATGGCATGCTGACGCTGCTGTTGTTCGGTGTGCGCTGGACCTCGTTCGTGCATTTCGAGGTCGCCATGCTGATCGCGCTGTTCGGCTTCGTCGGCTCGGCGTCGCTGGCAATGTTTCTGTATCGAGGCGAGGTGATCGAGCCATGATCCCGGAGATTCCTGCCTGGGCGGCGCTGCCGGCCACCTTGCTGCTCATCATCGGCGGATTGCTGACGCTGGTGGGCTCGATCGGGCTGCTGCGGCTGCCGAATTTTTTCATGCGCATCCACAGTGTTTCGATGGGCAACACCCTCGGCGTCGGCTGCGTGCTGGTGGCCTCGATGCTGATCGCTTCAGCCGTGGCGGAGCGCCCGGTCGTTCATGAGCTGCTGATTACCCTGTTCGTGGTATTCACCGCGCCCATCACCGCCATCGTGCTGATGCAGGCCGCGATCCGAAGAACCAAACCGCCACGGCGCTGATCGGCCCCGGAATCGCCGGCCTCTGGCCAGGCCGGCGAGCTTCCGGGTAGAGTGCGGCATCGGAATTTTTGCGTGGAATCGATGTTCGCAGCCGGGGAATTTCGCCGTGTCTGAGGCCAGCCGCAGCGTGTTACTCGTCTCCGGCGACGAAATCGCCCGCTATGGGTTTGGCGACGGCCATCCCTTCGGAATCGATCGGCACGAAGCGTTCATGCGCGAGCTGCACAACTGCGGCATGGACGGCCGGGTCCTGCGGGCCAGCGCGCGGCTCGCCACCCGTGAGGAACTGGAGTGGTTTCACACTCCTGCGTATATCGATTTGGTCCGTGAGCGCTCGGTGACCGGCCACGGTTATCTGGACGCGGGCGATACCCCGGCATTCCGCGGCGTTTACGAAGCCGCCAGCAGTGTCGTCGGCGGCACCCTGACGGCGGTCGAAGCCGTCATGACCGGCAAAGCCCGGCGAGCCTTCATTCCCATCGCCGGCCTGCATCATGCGGCGCCCGGGCGGGCCGCCGGTTTCTGTGTCTTCAACGACTGCGGTATCGCCGTCCACTATCTCCGGCACCGCCATCAGCTCAAACGCGTCGCCTACGTGGATATCGATGCCCACCACGGCGACGGCGTGTTCTATGCCTTCGAGGACGACCCGGACCTGCTGTTCGCCGACCTGCACGAGGACGGCCGCTATCTCTATCCCGGCACGGGCCATGCGAACGAGACCGGCGCAGGGCTGGCCCGGGGCACCAAGCTCAACATTCCGCTGCCGCCGGGCGCGGACGACGACGAATATCACCAGGGCTGGGCGCGCGTGGAACAGTATCTGCTGGCCGGCCGGCCCGAATTCATCCTGCTCCAGTGCGGCGCGGACAGCCTGGCCGGGGATCCAATTACCCATCTGCGTTTCAGCGAGGCGGCGCACGCGCATGCGGCCGCCCGCTTGTGCGCCATCGCCGACCAGCTCGGCCATGGCCGCGTCGTCGCCATGGGCGGCGGGGGCTACAACCGCCGCAATCTGGCCCGGGCCTGGACCCGGGTGGTCGAGTCCTTCCTGGACAGCGAGGAGCAGGCGACGGAGCACCGGGAGGCCTGCTGACTCCACAGCTGCCTCCGACAGCGCAGCCGCTTTCCCGTACAATCGGCGCCCCTACTGCCGAGGTATCCATGTTCCCCGCCAACGCCACCATTGCCGGCTTCGACCCGGAATTGCAGGCCGCGCTCGACGCCGAGCGTCGCCGTCAGGAAGCCCACATCGAGCTGATCGCTTCCGAGAACTACGCCAGCCCGCGCGTGCTCGAGGCGCAGGGTTCGGTGCTGACGAACAAGTACGCGGAAGGCTATCCGGGCAAGCGTTATTACGGCGGTTGCGAGCATGTCGACGTGGCCGAGCAGCTGGCCATCGATCGCGCCAAGAAACTGTTCGGCGCCGCTTACGCCAACGTGCAGCCGCATTCCGGCTCGCAGGCCAATGCCGCCGCCTACCTGGCGCTGATCAACCCGGGCGACACCATCTTGGGCATGAGCCTGGACCACGGCGGTCACCTGACGCACGGCGCCAAGGTGAATTTCTCGGGCAAGCTGTTCAAGGCCGTGCAGTACGGTCTGAACCCCGACACTGGTGAAATCGACTACGACCAGGTCGAGCGGCTGGCGCAGGAGCATCGCCCGCGGCTGGTCATCGCCGGCTTCTCGGCGTACTCCCGAGTCGTGGATTGGGAACGTTTCCGCAAGATCGCCGACAGCGTCGGCGCTTATTTCCTGGTCGACATGGCGCACGTCGCCGGTCTGGTCGCGGCCGGTGTGTATCCGAGCCCGGTCGGTATTGCCGACGTGACGACCACGACGACGCACAAGACGCTGCGCGGCCCGCGTGGCGGCTTGATCCTCGCTCGCGAGAACGAAGAGGTTCAGAAGAAGCTGAACTCGCTGGTGTTCCCGGGCACCCAGGGCGGCCCGCTGATGCACGTGATCGCCGCCAAGGCGGTGGCGCTGCTCGAAGCGCTGCAGCCCGAGTTCGTCAGCTATCAGAAGCAGGTCGTCGCCAACGCGCGCGCCATGGCGGCTGCGTTCATCAAGCGCAATTACAAAGTGGTGTCCGGCGGCACGGACAATCATTTGTTCCTGCTGGATCTGATCGGTCGCGAAATCACGGGTAAGGATGCGGATGCGGCGCTGGGCCGTGCGCACATCACGGTCAACAAGAACGCCGTGCCGAACGATCCCCGCTCGCCGTTCGTGACCAGCGGTCTGCGCATCGGCACGCCGGCGTCGACCACTCGCGGCTTCAAGGAAGCGGAAGTCACGGAAGTGGCGAACTGGATCGCCGACATCCTCGACGAGAACGGCAGCGAGGCCGCCGTGAACCGGACGCGGGCGAAGGTGGAAGAGATCTGCCGCAAGTTCCCGGTCTACGCGCAGGCCAGGTAACTCAAGCAACGGCTCGGCGGTTTCTTCGGCACATGCATTGCCCTTTCTGTAATCACGAAGAAACGAAGGTCATCGATTCGCGGCTGGCGGGCGAAGGACAGCAGATTCGTCGCCGCCGCGAATGTCTGCAGTGCGGCGAGCGCTTCACGACCTTCGAGACCGCCGAGCTGGTCATGCCTCGCATCATCAAGAGCGACGCCAGCCGCGAGCCGTTCAACGAGCAGAAGCTGCGGGGCAGTCTGCTCAAGGCACTGGAAAAGCGGCCGGTGGCGAGCGACAAGCTGGATGCCGCTGTCGCGCACATCTGTCACAAGCTGCGCGCGCTCGGCGAGCGTGAAGTAGCCTCACGGTTGTTGGGCGAGATGGCCATGGAAGAGCTGCACTCGCTGGACGAAGTCGCGTACGTGAGATTTGCATCGGTGTATCGCAGCTTCCAGGACGTGGATGCGTTCCGCGAAGAGATCGAGCGCATGCGCGCTCGCGTGCGCGATACCGAAGGTCAGTTGCCGTTGTGGACCGGCGGCGACAAGAAGAAGTAGTGATGGAGTCGAGTGTCGACGAGCGAATGATGCAGCGTGCGATCGAGCTCGCGGCGCTCGGTCGTCACACGACTCCACCCAATCCCAGCGTCGGCTGCATCGTCGCTCGCGGTGAGCGAATCCTCGGCGAAGGCTGGCATCGCAAATGGGGCGAGCCGCACGCCGAGCCGCTGGCATTGCAGGCGGCGGGCGCGGAGGCGAAGGGTGCGACGGTATATGTCACGCTCGAACCCCATTCGTATCAGGGCCGCACCCCGCCATGCACCGAAGCATTGATTCGTGCAGGCGTGCGTCGCGTCGTGATCGGGGTGCTCGATGCAAATCCGAAAGTCAGCGGCGATGGCGTTCGCCAGCTGCAGGCCGCGGGTATCGATGTGCAAGTGGGAGTTCTTGCCGACGCGGCTCGCGAGCTGAATCTGGGTTTCGAGAAACGCATGCTCACCGGCCGGCCGCGCGTGATCGTGAAATCCGCGATCAGCCTGGACGGGCGCATCGCGCTCGCGAACGGGCAGAGCAAATGGATCACTGGCGAAGCCGCGCGGGCGGACGTGCAGCGTCTGCGATCGCGCATGAGTGCGGTGTTGACGGGCATCGACACGGTGCTGGCGGATGATCCGCAATTGAACGTGCGGGATCCGTCGATCGACATGCTCGGCCGTCAGCCGCTGCGTGTCGTGCTCGACACCAAGCTGCGGATGCCGCCGACCGCGACAATGTTGAAGCTGACGGGCGAAACGCTGGTGTTTTCCGCCGCCCTCGCGCGGGCCGTGCCAGGCGGTCTGGCCGGCGCCGAACTGGTCGCGGCGCAGTTGGACGCCGACGGTCGCATCGACCTCGATTTCGTCTTCGACGAGCTCGGGCGGCGGATGTGCAACGACGTGCTGGTCGAGGCCGGCCCGACGCTGGTCGGCCGGATTCTGCAGCTCGGCCTGGCCGACGAGATAATCGCCTACGTGGCGCCCGTGCTGCTGGGGCCGGACGCGCGGGCCATGGCCAGCCTGCCGGCGCTACAGACGCTGGATCAGGCGCAACGATATACAATGCACGCCGTCGACCGGATCGGCGACGACGTGCGCTTGACACTGCGGCGCCGCCCGGCAGCTGCCTGATAGCCTTTTTTTATCAGCCGCCGCTCGAAATGCTGGCAAAGTGCGCGCCTGAGAGTTGATTAGCGATTCGCGAAATGTTTACCGGAATAGTGCAGTCGGTTGGCGAGGTGCGTGCGATCACGTCGCGCGGTGGCGATGTCGAGCTGCTCATCGGCGCGCCGGGGCTGGATCTGAAATCGGTCGCCATCGGCGACAGCATCAGCTGCAGCGGCTGCTGTCTGACGGTGACGCGCATCGAAGGCGACGCGTTCGCCGCGGACGCCTCTCTGGAAACATTGAACGTCACGACGCTCGGGCAGTGGCGCGTCGGCCAGAAGCTCAACCTGGAAAAGGCGCTGTGCGCCGGCCAGCCGCTCGGCGGCCACTATGTGACGGGCCACGTCGATGGCATCGCCACCGTGACCGAACGAGTCAACGATGCGCGCTCGATTCGCGTGCAGTTCGAAGTGCCGGCGCCGCTCGCCCGCTACATCGCTCGCAAGGGCTCCGTCTGCATCGACGGCGTCAGCCTCACCGTGAACGAGGTGGAGGGCGCCCGATTTTCCGTCAACCTGATTCCTCATACGCTCGAAGTGACCACCTTGAACGAGTACCGCGTCGGCACGCGCGTCAATTTCGAAGTGGATATCATCGCGCGCTACCTCGAGCGCCTGAACGCTCCCGCCTGATTGGTTCGAGACTCGCATGAAGCTGAATACTATCGATGAGATTCTGGCCGACATCCGCGCCGGCAAGATGGTCATCATCATGGACGATGAGGATCGTGAGAACGAAGGCGACCTGGTGATGGCGGCCGAGTTCGTGCGGCCCGAAGATGTGAATTTCATGGTGCGCTACGCGCGCGGCCTGATCTGTCTCACCTTGACTCGCGAGCGCTGCAAACAATTGCGTCTGCCGCTGATGGTGAGCGACACCAATATCGACCATCGCACCAACTTCACGCTGTCCATCGAAGCGGCGGAAGGCGTGACCACGGGTATTTCCGCACACGATCGCGCGGCCACGATTCGCGCCGCCGTGAAGCGCGATGCCAAGCCGGAAGATCTGCGCCAGCCCGGCCACATCTTTCCCATCATGGCGCAGCTGGGCGGCGTGCTCACGCGCGCCGGTCACACCGAAGCCGGTTGTGACCTGACGCGTCTGGCGGGCCTCGAGCCGGCGGCCGCCATCGTCGAAATTTTGAACGACGACGGCACCATGGCGCGGCGTCCGGACCTGGAGAAGTTCGCCCAGCAGCACGGTCTGAAGATCGGCACCATCGCCGACCTGATCCGCTATCGCCTGGAAAAGGAACGTTCCGTGGAACGCATCGCCGAGCAGCAGGTGCAGACCGAGTTCGGCGCGTTCCGCATGTTCTGCTACGAAGATCATGTGAACCGCACCGTGCACCTGGCACTGGTGGCCGGCGAGCTTTCCGATTCGAAGCCGCCGCTGGTGCGCGTCCATCTGAAGAACACCTTGAGCGACGTGGTCGGCATCCACGAGCCCGCGCTCGGCTGGCCGCTGCGTTCGGCCATGGCCCGCGTCGCGAAGGAAGGCAACGGTGTGATCGTGATCCTGCGGCCAGAGGAAACCGGCCGCGATCTGATGGACGCCGTGCAGGCCATCAGCCACACGGAGACGGCCCATACGCCGCGCCATGTCGGCCCCGAAGTGCTGCGAACCTACGGCATCGGTGCGCAGATCCTGCGCGATCTGGGCGTCAGCCGGATGCGGGTGCTGTCGGCTCCGAAGCAGATGCACGGCCTGTCGGGTTTCGACCTGGAAGTGGTCGAGTACGTCCACGGCTGAGCGGAAGCGGCGCGCCTTGCGGAAAGAGGGGCCGGGCGCGTTCTAGGCCCGCTTGGCCTATTTCCGTATACTTCGCCCCCCATCCAGCGGCCGTTGCCTGCGAATCCCCATGGAATCCATCAAGACCCTCGAAGGCGACCTGCAGTGTCGCGAGCTGCGCTTTGCCATCCTGGCGGCGCGCTTCAATGAATTCATCGTCGATCAGCTGGTGAAAGGCGCGGTCGACTCGCTGCGTCGCCATGGTGCGAGCGACAAGCAGATCGAGATCGTGCGCGCGCCGGGGGCATTCGACCTGCCGGTGGTGGCCCGCAAGCTCGCGTTGAGCAAGCGTTATGACGCCATCATCGCGCTCGGCGCCGTGATCAAGGGCGCCACCGCACATTTCGATTATGTCGCCGGTGAATGCGCCGGCGGCCTGGCCAGGGTGGCCAACGACACCGGCGTTCCCGTCTCGTTCGGCGTGCTCACCACGGACACGATCGAGCAGGCGGTGGAGCGCGCCGGCACCAAGGCGGGTAACAAGGGAAGCGACGCGGCCGTGACCGCGATCGAGCTCGCCAACCTGTTGCGCAAGATCGAAGCTTGATGACTGACGAGGCTCCCAAACCGATCGCTCGTGGCACCGGCTCGCGCGCGCGCTCGCTCGCCCGCAAGCTGGCGATGCAGGCTTTGTATCAATGGCAGCTGACCCAGCAGAGCGCCGAAGAGATCCAGCAGCAGTACCTGGAAAGCGAAGACTCGGCCGGCGTCGACGAGGAACATTTCATCGAGCTGGTCAGCCGCGTCATCGCGCGCAATGACGCGATCACGACGGCGCTGAAGCCGTTCGTCGATCGTCCGCTCGAGCAGCTCGATCCGGTCGAAGCGGCCATCCTGATGATCGGCATGTACGAGCTGCAGCAGCGCCTGGATATTCCGTACCGTGTCGTGATCAACGAGGGCGTCGACCTGTGCAAGCGCTTCGGTGCCACCGACGCGCACAAGTACATCAACGCCGTGCTCGACCGCGCCGCCCGCGAGATCCGCGCCGCCGAGCGCCAGTAACAACGCTGCCGCCCGGCAGACGCGTGGGCGGCCTGCCGAGTCAGCCAGGGACATTGGCGCAAATCGCAGCTACTCTTCGCGTATGAGCCTCGGAGAGTTCGACATCATCGCCCGTTATTTCGCCCGTCAGAGCGCGCGTCGCGACGTGCTGCTCGGCGTCGGCGACGATGCGGCCGTGCTCGATACGCAAGCGGGCCGCAAGCTCGTGGTCGCAATGGACACCCTCGTCGAAGGCGTTCATTTCCTGGCCGACAGCGACGCAGCCGATGTCGGTTACCGCGCGCTCGCAGTGAATCTCAGTGATCTCGCCGCAATGGGCGCCGAGCCGGCGTGGATGACTTTGTCACTGTCGCTGTCGCGGGCCAACGAGCAATGGCTCGACGGTTTTGCGAGAGGTCTGTTCGAGCTGGCGGACGAATACAACGTCGCACTCGTTGGCGGCGACACCGTGCGCGGGCCGTTGGTGATCAGCGTGCAGATCGCCGGCTGGGTCGAATCCGACGCCTGGCTCACGCGCTCCGGCGCCAGGGCGGGCGACCTCTTGTTTGTTTCTGGCATTGCTGGCGAGGCGGCTGCCGGTCTGGCGGTGATTCAACGTCGCATTCTCGGCGGCGAGTCCGCTGCCTTTCTCACCCATCGTTTCCTCCGGCCGCGCCCTCGAATCGAATTGGGCCGGCAACTGCGAACGGTAGCGACAGCAGCCATGGATGTTTCCGATGGCGTGCTCACCGACCTGAAGAAACTTTGCGCGGCGAGCGGCGTGGGGGCGCAGTTGAATGTCGATCTGTTGCCCGAGTCCGCCGCAATGCGGGAGCTGTTCGATGCAGACGATAATTTGCAGTATGCGCTGGCCGGAGGCGACGACTACGAGTTGCTGTTCACGCTGCCGGCCGATCGGGCGCCCGCCGTGCTGAGCACGCTGCAGCGTCAGCAGCGAGTGACGCAAATCGGCGTCATTACGGCGGATACCGATGTGGTGTGCCTGCGCGACGGCCAGCCGTTCAGGATCAAGCGCGCCGGTTACGATCATTTCGCGGCCGGTGAGCCATGAAGTGGACGGCGGATCCCGCGCTGATGCGCGATCCCGTGCATCTGGTCGCATTTGGCTTCGGCAGCGGCCTGAGCCCCTGGGCGCCGGGCACGTTCGGGACCCTCATCGCAATCCCGATCACGATTTTTGTGATGCAGTTCGGCTTTGCCGCACATCTGGGTTTCGCGATTTTCGCGACCCTGTTCGGCATCTACGTCTGCGGGGAGAGTGCCAGGCGGCTGGGCGTGCACGACCATCCCGGTATCGTCTGGGACGAGATCACCGGCTTTGCCGTCACGATGTTGACGGTGCCGGCGAATGTTTATTGGGTGCTCGCCGGCTTCGCGCTGTTCCGGCTGTTCGACATCTGGAAGCCCTGGCCGATCCGGGAGGCTGATCACAGTCTCCCCGGCGGACTGGGAATTATGCTTGATGACGTTATTGCGGGCATTTTCGCGGCAGCGATCCTGCTCGGAGTACGACACATCCTCTAGTGCAGTCCAGTGAGCCAGTAGTGAGCCCGAGCAGTGAGATGGGCGGTCTGATGGCACAGCGCAGCGCCACACGCGAACAGCGCATTCCCGAGAAGATCGGGAAATATGTCATCGTCAAGGAAGTCGGTCGCGGCAGCACCGGCGTCGTTTATCTTTCTCACGATCCCTATTACCGCCGCGACGTGGCGATCAAGGTCTACAACCTCGAGTCGCACGACGAAGACCGCGCGCGCGTGACGCGCAAGATGTTCCTTTCCGAAGCGCACATGGTCGGCATGCTCCAGCATCCGAACATCCTGCCGATCTTCGATGCCGGCGAGGAGAACGGGCACTACTACATCGTCACCGAGCACGTGCACGGCGCCCGCACGCTGTCGGCGTATTGCAAGCCCGACAATCTGCTGCCCGTCGATGACGTGGTGGAGATCATGTACAAGTGCGCCAAGGCGCTGCATTACGCGCACAGCCGCGGCGTCATTCATCGCGACATCAAGCCGTCGAACATCATGCTCACGCAGGCGAATGACGTGCGCATCATCGACTTTGGCATCGCGCTGGTCGCCGACTCGGATATCTCGCGCATCGAAGGCATTGCGGGCAGCCCGTCGTATATGTCGCCGGAGCAGGTGCAGTCGCTCGAGATCACCAATCGTTCCGATCTTTATTCGCTCGGTGCGGTGCTCTACGAGATGCTCACCGGCTTCCGCCCGTTCCGCGGCGGCAATCTTTCCAAGCTGCTGCATCAGATCGTTTACGCCACCGCGCAGCCGATTCATGCGCTGCGTCCTGATATTCCGGAAGTGCTGGAGACTTCCGTCGCCAAGGCGCTGCAGAAGGATCCGGCCAAGCGTTATCGCAACGGTCTGGAGCTGGCCGCGGATCTGACGCGCGTGCATCAGGCGCTGCGCGACGGCACCTCCAAGCTCGATCGTCAGGAACAGTTCTCCATTCTGCGAACGCTGAAGTTCTTCCACGACTTCTCGCAGTCGGAGATCCTCGAAGTGCTGCGCGCGAGCACGTGGCAGGACTACGATGAGGGCGAGGAGATCGTCAAGGAAGGCGAAATGGACGATCGCTTCTACGTCATCGTCTCCGGCAGCGTCGCCGTCATGCGCGCCGGCAATCACGTCGGTCAGCTCGAAGCTGGCGAGTGTTTCGGCGAGACCAGTTACGTTCGCGGCGCCAAGCGTCTGGCGACGATCAAGGCGCTCAGCGGCGTGACGCTGATGAAGGTCAGCTCGACGCTGCTGGAGCAGAGCTCGGCGGCGTGTCAGCTGCGCTTCAACAAGGTGTTCTTGAGAAGCTTGATCAGCCGGCTGCAGAGCGCCAGCTGACAGCACGCGATCGTTGCTATTGTCCCGCCAGTTTCATCAGCGGCGGCACGACCCGTTCCAGATGCTGGCTCACGATCGGCTCCACTCTGAATAGCCGGGGCTGACGCACGAACATTTCCTCGAGCTCGTGCGCTATCTCTTCGAATGGATTGTTCGCATAGCCGCCGCTCGCCAGATGCCCGAGCGCATACGCGAGCACGAAACGATCCGCGCCGAGGTTGTGCCACTGGAGGGTATGCACCAGCTCATGGAAATGCAGCGACTCGTCCGCCGCTCGCGCGCGGGCGACGAAATAAACGTTTCCATACGTGATGCCGGCCGCATTCATCTGTTCGAAATCGGAAAACCGATGCAGCCCGAGCGCCGTGAGCGGCGGCTTCGGAACCACATCGACCTCGACCACGTAAGCGCGGCTCAGCGTTTCACTATCGAAGTAGTGCGCCAGGCGCGCGAACCCCAGCGACGTCACCGGCCGCGCCACGGGGCGATGCTCCGCCACGGTGGTGTCGATCCACCGGCGAATCGCTGGAAGTCTGTTCTGAAGGGCTGAGATATCCATGCAGGGCCTTTATGCCCTGGCGTGAAAACCCTTACAAGATGCCCCGGGGCCGATCAGGATCCGACCGCCTCGTCCTTGTCCTTCTCGATCAGCGCATACGCCGAATGGTTGTGGATGGACTCGAAGTTTTCCGCTTCGACCACATACGCGCGCACGCGGTCTTCGTTGTTCAGGCGAACGGCGACGTCGCGGACGATGTCTTCGACGAACTTGGGGTTTTCGTAGGCGCGTTCGGTGACGTGTTTTTCGTCGGCGCGCTTGAGGATGCCGTAGACCTCGCAGGAGGCTTCGGATTCGGCGATCTCGATCAGTTCCTCCAGCCACATGTGGCCGGCGACCTTGGCCTTGATGGTGATGTGCGAGCGCTGGTTGTGGGCGCCGTACTTGGAGATGTCCTTGGAGCAGGGGCACAGGCTGGTGGCCGCGACCACGACCTTGAGCCACAGCTCGGACTGGCCATTGTGCAGCTCGCCGATCAATGAGGCCTGATAGTTCATCAGGCTCTCCACCTTGGTGACGGGCGCCTGCTTCATCACGAAGAACGGAAATTCCATTTCGATGTGACCGGTCTGCGCGTCCAGCTTTTCGGTCATCTGGGCCAGGATGTCACGGAACGATTCGACCGAGATCTCACGTTCGTTGCCATGGAGCAGCTCGACGAAGCGCGACATGTGCGTGCCCTTGAAGTTGTGGGGCAGGGCCACGTACATGTTGAAATTGGCGATGGTGTGCTGCTCGCCGCTGGAGCGGTCCTTGACGCGCACCGGGTGATAGACGTCCTTGATGCCGACCTTGTTGATCGGAATGCGGCGGGAATCGGCGCGCGCCTGCACGTCCTCGATGGAGGTCGGGGAGGCCACGCTTTTCGGCAATGTCGACATACGGAATTTCCGGACCGGCCGGAGCGCCGGCCTGAAGGGCTCATCGATTTGGTCGGGTCAGTATAGATCAAGGGGCGCGAAGGCCGTTCCCCCGCCCTGGAAATACTGAAATGCCCGAAAACCGGGCTATGAGCGGGCTCAACCGCCGACGGCGAGCCGTTTTTCGCCCTGCCACCAGCGGCTGATGGCGCTTTCCAGCGAGGCCAGATCCAGCCCCGCGGCTGCCAGGCAGTCCTCGCGGGAGCCGTGCTCCATGAAGCGGTCGGGGATGCCGAGGTTCAGGGTGGGCGGAATGTGCCCATGCGCAGCCAGACATTCCGTGATGGCCGAGCCGGCGCCGCCGGCCACGACATTCTCCTCCACGGTCACGATCGCGCGGTGATTGGCCGCCACGCGCACGATCAGCTCTTCGTCCAGCGGCTTGATGAAGCGCAGGTTCACGACGGTCGCGTCGATCTTTTCGGCGATCCGCTCGCACATCGGAACCATCGCGCCGACGGCGAAGATCGCCAGCCCGCTGCGGCCCTCGCGGCGGATCTGAGCTTTGCCGATGGGCAGCGCGCGCATGGTCGGCTCGATCGCGGTACCAGGCCCCTGGCCGCGCGGATAGCGCACAGCGGCCGGCAGGTTCGACTGCACGGCGGTGTACAGCATCTGACGGCACTCGTTCTCGTCGGCCGGCGCCATCACGATCAGATTCGGAATACAGCGCATGAACGACAGGTCATAACTGCCCTGGTGCGTGGCGCCGTCGCCGCCGACCAGGCCGGCGCGATCGATCGCGAATGTCACGGGCAGGTTCTGAATCGCGACGTCGTGAATCAACTGATCGTACGCACGCTGCAGAAACGTCGAATAGATCGCGACCACCGGCCGCAGGCCTTCGCACGCCATGCCGGCCGCCAGCGTCACGGCATGCTGTTCGGCAATGGCCACGTCGAAGTAACGGGTGGCGAAACGTTTGGAATATTCGACCAGACCGGAGCCTTCGCGCATCGCCGGCGTGATCGCGACCACTTTGGGATCGGCCGCCGCCATGTCGCACAGCCATTGGCCGAACACCTGCGAGTAGCTCGGGCCGCTGGCTTTCTCCTTGAAGATCACGCCGCTCTTGGGATCGAACGGACCGGGGCCGTGCCATTTGATCGGATCGGCTTCGGCGGGCGCATAGCCTTTGCCTTTGCGCGTGATCACATGCAGGAATTGCGGGCCCTTCAGATCCCGCACGTTGCGCAGGGTCGCGACCAGCGCGTTCACGTCGTGGCCATCGATGGGCCCGATGTAGTTGAAGCCCATCTCCTCGAAGATGGTACCCGGCAACACCATGCCCTTCATGTGTTCTTCGGAGCGGCGTGCCAGCTCCCACACCGTGGGCATGCGGCTCAATACTTTCTTGCTGCCTTCGCGCAGCGTTGCATACAACTTGCCGGACAGCACGCGCGCGAAGTAATTCGAGAACGCGCCCACGTTCTCCGAAATCGACATGTCGTTGTCGTTGAGGATGACCAGCATGTCGACATCGAGGCTGCCGGCATGGTTCAGCGCTTCGAACGCCATGCCGGCGCTCATGGCGCCATCGCCGATCACGGCGACGACACGGCGATCTTCCTTGTTGGCGGCGGCGCCGATGGCCATGCCGAGCGCGGCGCTGATCGATGTGCTGGAATGACCGACGCCGAAGGTATCGTAGTCGCTTTCGCTGCGAGTCGGAAACGGCGCCAGCCCATCTTTCTGTTTGATGGTGTGCAACCGGTCGCGACGGCCGGTGAGCACCTTGTGCGGATATGCCTGGTGTCCCACGTCCCAGACGAGCCGGTCGTGCGGAGTGTCGAATACATAATGCAACGCGACGGTCAGCTCGACCGTGCCGAGCCCGGCGGCGAAGTGACCGCCCATCTGGCTGACAGTGTCGATCAGGTATTGGCGCAGTTCCGTGGCGACTTGCGGCAACTCGCTGGCCGAAAGCTTGCGCAGATCAGCTGGTGAGCTGATCCCTGCCAGCAGCGGATGAGGCGTAGCGGAATTCATGACCGGCGAAGTCTACAGGAAAGCGGGCAGGCGATTACTGGCGCAGTCGGGGCAGGCAAGGGATGAATTCTGGCGCCCAAGATCAGTGTTTCCTCAGGACCAGCCAGTCCGAGATCGCCGCCAGCGGTGCGCTTTGCAGACCTGCTGCATCCAGCTTCGCCAGCGCCGAGAGGGCCTGTGCGTGCAACTGCTGCACGCGCTGATGAGCCGGTTCGATGCCGGCGACAGACGGATAGGTGGGTTTGTCGAGCGCGCGATCCGCGCCGGTGGCTTTGCCGATCACGGCGACGTCGCCTTCGACGTCGAGCAGGTCGTCCTGAATCTGAAAAGCCAGACCGGTGGCGCGGGCGTATTCATCCAGGGCGCGCGAGATGTGAGCAGACAATTGCGGAGCACAGGCTGCCGCCATCATCACGCAGGCATGAATCAGCGCGCCGGTCTTGCGGACGTGCATTTCTTCGACTTCCGCCAGAGTCAGCTTGCGACCGATGGCCGCCAGATCGAGCGCCTGTCCACCGGCCATGCCGCTGGTGCCGCTGGCAATGGCGAGCAAACGAACGAGCTTGAGTCGCACGCTCGGATCGCTCGGCAGGCCCGGGCCCTCGGCGAGCAGCTCGAACGCCAGGCATTGCAACGAGTCGCCGACCAGAATCGCAGTCGCTTCATCGTAGGCCTTGTGACAGGTCGGCCGGCCGCGACGCAGGTCGTCATCGTCCATGGCCGGCAGATCGTCATGCACCAGCGAATAGGCGTGAATCAATTCGACCGCGCACGCGGCGCCATCGAGCATCGCTTCGGGAACGCCGATCGCCGCGCCGGTCGCATAGACGAGCACCGGTCGCACGCGTTTGCCGCCGCTGAGCACGCTGTAGCGGATCGCTTCGTGCAGCCGGCTGGGTGGGCTCTCGACGGCGGGCAGTCGCGCCGACAACTCCCGCTCGATGCGGGTCTGCCATTGTTTGAGTCGAGGCTCGAAATCGGTATGCCCGCCCGCGGCGGGCGAGGGCTGAGCTGCGCTGAATTGGACCGCCATGCGGTTAGCGCTCGTCGTCCGCGTCCGTGTCGAACGGTGCCGCGGCGAAATCGCCCTCGGCGGCACTGCGCCGAAGGAGAATCTCCACTTTCTGCTCGGCCTGCTTGAGCGCACTCTGGCAGGAGCGCGTCAGTTGTACGCCGCGCTCGAAGTGACGCAGCGAATCATCCAGCGACAGGTCGCCATGCTCGAGCTTATCGACGATGGCTTCGAGCTCGGCGAGCGAGCGTTCGAAGTCGGCGGTGGGCTCGACGGCGGTTTCGGTGGGGGTGGTTTTGCTGGTCACAATAGGCGTGGGCGTCAATGGCGGCGCGGCAAGCTTATAGCTTCTTGGTCGGCGGCGACAGTTGCTGCCAACCACGCTTGCGGCGTTGACTCCGCGAGCAGCCAGGACTAGATTCCGCTTGATTAGACTAGGTCTAATGATGAGGTCTGATGGCCGAGTCTGATGCATGGGTCCAATGATCGACGGGTCTGACGATCGGGCCGAACCGATCTGATCACCCGTTTCGCCACTTCCTACCCGCCGGCAATTGAGGTGAGCTGCAATGAAGACTCTGAAAGGTACGAACACCGAAAAGAATTTGAAGGACGCCTTTGCAGGCGAATCCCAGGCAAATCGTCGGTATCTTTACTTCGCAGCCAAGGCGGACGTCGAAGGCTTCAACGATGTCGCCGCGGTATTCCGCTCCACTGCCGAGGGTGAGACCGGCCATGCGCACGGCCACCTCGAGTACCTGGAGGCCGTAGGCGATCCGGCGACCGGCCTGCCGATCGGTCCAACCGGTGCGAATCTGAAGGCGGCCATCGCCGGTGAGACGCACGAGTACACCGACATGTACCCGGGCATGGCCAAGCAGGCCCGCGATGAAGGCTTCGAGGAGATCGCCGACTGGTTCGAGACGCTGGCCAAGGCCGAGCGCTCGCACGCCAATCGCTTCCAGAAGGCGCTCGACACGCTCTAATCGTCCGTTCGCGCGTCATGCGCGAGCGCGGTCCATCTGACGACCGGCCGGCAGAGCCCGCTTTGCCGGCCCTTGGTTGCGGACCGTTGTTTGCGTTTCCCTCAGTCCCAGCCATTCGCCAGGTAACTGCGTGTCCGAACGAAAAGTAGCCAGCCCCGGCGCTGCGGCGCGTGAAGGCAGTCTCGAAGCGCCGACGCGTCATCCGATCGCCTGGAAAGATCCCGACTACGGCAACGAGGCGTCGCTCTTCAAGGAGCTCGAGCGCGTCTTCGATATCTGCCATGGCTGTCGCCGCTGCTTCAGCCTGTGCAACTCCTTCCCAACCTTGTTCGACGCGGTCGACGAGTCCTCCAGCGGTGAAGTCGAGGCTGTCGACAAGAAGGTCTACTGGGACGTGGTCGACCATTGTTACCTGTGCGACATGTGCTACATGACCAAGTGTCCGTACGTGCCGCCGCATCCCTGGAACGTCGACTTTCCGCACTTGATGCTCAGAGCCAAGGCATACAAGTTCAAGCACGCGCCCGAGGGCGCGAGGCCAGTCACCGCGCGCGACAGGATTCTCAGCTCGACCGATCTGGTGGGCAGCATCGCCGGCATTCCGGTGGTTGCCGAAGCAGTCAACGCCATCAACAAGACCGGCTTCGGTCGCAAGCTGCTGGACAAGACGCTCGGCGTGCATCCGAAGGCGCCGGTGCCGGAATATCACAGCAACACCTACCGCAAGCGTCATGCCGCCAGGAAGCATCCGCACTTCGATGCCAGGCCGGCCGGTGACACGCGCGGCAAAGTGGTGCTGTTCGCGACCTGTTACGGCAATCGCAACGAGCCGCAGCTCAGCGAAGATCTCACCGCGGTCTTCGAGCACAACGGCATCGAGGTGACTCTCGCCGGTAGCGAGAAATGCTGTGGCATGCCGAAGCTGGAGCTGGGCGATCTGGAGGCCATCGAGCAGCTGAAGAATGAAAACATTCCGGAGCTGGCGAAGTGGGTCGACCAGGGCTGGGACATCGTCACGCCGGTGCCCTCCTGCACGCTCATGTTCAAGCAGGAGCTGCCGCTGATGTTTCCCGAGGACCCGCAGGTCGGCAAAGTGCGCGATGCGATGTTCGATCCGTTCGAATATCTCTGGGCGCGTCACAAGGCGGGCCTGCTGAGCACCGACTTCCCGCACAAGCTGGGCAAGATCAGTTATCACGTCCCCTGTCACCTGCGTGTGCAGAATCTCGGCCTGAAGACGCGCGACGTGCTGATGCTCGTGCCGGAGACGCAGGTCGATGCGATCGAGCGCTGCTCCGGGCACAACGGAACCTATGGCGTGAAGAAGGAGTATCGGGACGTGTCGATGAAGATCGGCAGGCCGGTGATCCGGCGCGTCAGCGACTCCGGTGCCGATCATTACTCCAGCGACTGTCCGATGGCGGGTCATCAGATCGAGTCCGGTCTGGCCGGCGCGGACACAGGCACGGCGACCCCGCCGGTGCATCCCCTCACTTTGTTGCGGAGGGCCTATGGCATCTGATCCCGTTCAGCGCGGCCGCTTGAGCCGCGCCGATTTGATGAGCCTCGAGCAGTATTCGACGGCTCGCAAGGAATTCCGCGCCCGCGTGCTCGAGCACAAGCGCAATCGTCTGGTTGCCATCGGTCCGAATGCGACCTGGGCGTTCGAGGATCGTCTGACCATCCAGTACCAGGTGCAGGAGATGCTGCGGGTCGAGCGCATCTTCGAGTCAGCCGGCATTCAGGATGAGCTGGACGCGTACAACCCGCTGATCCCCGACGGCTCGAACTGGAAGGTGACATTCCTGATCGAGTTCCCCGATCCCGAGGAGCGCAAGCGGCGCCTGGCGACCATGAAGGGCATCGAAGACCGCTGCTGGGTTCAGGTCGAAGGTCTGGAGCGCTCGTTTGCGATCGCGGACGAGGACCTGGAGCGGGAGAACGAGGAGAAGACGTCCTCGGTGCACTTCCTGCGCTTCGAGCTGAGCGCGGAGATGGCGGCCAAGGCCAGGTCGGGCGCGCCCGTGAAGGTGGGCATCGATCATCCGAGCTACCGTTACGAGGTGCAGCTTTCGCAGGCTCAGCGGGACTCGCTCGCCAAAGACCTGAGCTGAAGCGGTTTGAGCCTGGGTGGATGTACAGGCGAAAGCGCGTGCTAGAATCCGCGCCGCCCAATTCTGCCCCTAACGAAATCAGCTCGTTACCCGATGGCTCAATCGTATAACGCGTCCGACATTGAAGTTCTCAGCGGTCTCGACCCCGTGCGCCGGCGCCCCGGCATGTACACGGACACGAGTCGCCCCAACCATCTCGCCCATGAAGTCATCGACAACTCCGTCGACGAGGCCATGTCCGGTCACGCCAGGCGCATCGACGTCAAGGTGTACAAGGACGGCTCGCTGGAAGTCGCCGACGACGGCCGCGGTATGCCGGTGGACATCCATCCCAAGGAGAAGGTCAGCGGCGTCGAGCTGATCCTCACCAAGCTGCACGCCGGCGGCAAGTTCAACGACCAGAACTACAAGTTCGCCGGCGGCTTGCACGGCGTCGGCGTGTCGGTGGTGAACGCGCTCTCGAAGAAGCTGGAGACCTGGGTCAAGCGCGGCGGCAAGGAGTACCACATCGCTTTCGCCGCCGGTAAGGCCACCTCCAAGCTCAAAGTGGTCGGCGATGTCGGCGGTCGCAACACCGGCACGCGCGTGCGCTTCTGGCCGGACGCGAGCTATTTCGATTCGGCGGCGTTCTCCATTCCGAAGCTGAAGCACGTGCTCAAGGCCAAGGCGGTGTTGTGCCCCGGCCTGCATGTCACGCTGGAAGTCGAAGGCGGCGAAAAGGAAGAGTGGCAGTACTCCGGTGGCCTGAAGGAATACCTGAGCGAGTCGCTCGGACAAGGCGAGTGGCTGCCGCAGGAATTGTTCACCGGCGCGATCGAAGGCGACAAGGAAGCCGTCGACTGGGCGCTGGCGTGGCGCGTCGATGATGGTCCGCGCGTCGAGGAAAGCTACGTCAACCTGATTCCGACCGAGCAGGGCGGCACGCACGTCAACGGTCTGCGCGTCGGTCTCACCGATGCCATCCGTGAGTTCTGCGAGTTCCGCAGCCTGCTGCCCAAGGGCTTGAAGCTCGCGCCCGAAGACGTCTGGGACGGCGTCACTTACGTGCTGTCGATGAAGATGAAAGAGGCGCAGTTCGCCGGTCAGACCAAGGAACGTCTGTCCTCGCGCGAAGCCGCTGCGTTCGTGTCCGGCATCGTCAAGGATCAGTTCGGCCATTGGCTGAACCAGCATCCGGAGTCGGGCGAGAAGATTGCGCAGCTGGCGATCCAGAGCGCTCAGACGCGTCTGAAAGCGTCCAAGGCGGTTACTCGCAAGCGCCTGACCGCCGGGCCGGCGTTGCCGGGCAAGCTGGCGGACTGTTCTTCCGAGCAGCCCGAGCGTGGCGAGTTGTTTCTGGTGGAAGGCGATTCCGCCGGCGGCTCGGCCAAGCAGGCGCGCGATCGTGAGTTTCAGGCCGTCATGCCGTTGCGCGGCAAGATCCTGAACACCTGGGAAGTCGATGCCAGCGAGGTGCTCTCGTCCCAGGAAGTGCACCATATCGCCATCGCGCTCGGCGTCGATCCGGGCTCGGACAAGCTCGACGGTCTGCGCTATCACAAGGTTTGTATCCTCGCCGACGCGGACTCCGACGGTCAGCACATCGCGACCCTGCTGTGCGCGCTGTTCCTGCGTCACTTCCGTCCGCTGGTGCTGGCGGGGCACGTGTACGTTGCGATGCCGCCGTTGTATCGCATCGATCTGGGCAAACAGGTGTTCTACGCGCTCGACGATGCCGAGCGTCAGGGCGTGCTCGATCGGCTCGCGGCCGAGCATCCTCGCGGCAAGCCGACGGTCACCCGATTCAAAGGTCTCGGCGAAATGAGCGCTCTGCAGCTGCGCGAGACGACCATGGCGCCCGAGACGCGCCGGCTGGTGCGGCTCACCGTCGACGCCAAGGACGAGGCCGATGCAACGATGGACATGCTGCTGGCGAAGAAGCGTGCGAGCGATCGCCGCGAATGGCTGGAGACCAAGGGCAATCTTGCCGAAGTGGTCCCCTGAGCCTGCGCGACTCGCCCTCATTCAATAAACATTTCCTGGACCTATGCCCACGCAACCTGTCTTGAACTTCGAAGGTGTCGAACAGCAACCGCTGCGCGCGTTCACCGAGAAGGCGTATCTCGATTACTCGATGTACGTCATCCTCGATCGCGCGCTGCCCCACATCGGCGACGGCCTGAAGCCGGTGCAACGTCGCATCGTTTACGTCATGAGCGAGCAAGGCTCGTGGCAGAACGCCAAGCACAAGAAAGCCGCGCGTGCCATCGGCGATGTGATCGGTAAATACCATCCGCACGGCGACTCGGCTTGTTATGAAGCCATGGTGCTGATGGCGCAGCCGTTCTCGTACCGCTATCCGCTGGTCGACGGCCAGGGCAACTTCGGCTCCTCCGACGATCCGAAGTCGTTCGCCGCCTATCGTTACACCGAAGCGCGCCTGACCCGCTATTCGGAGCTGCTGCTGTCCGAGCTGGGGCAGGGCACGGTGGAATGGATTCCGAACTTCGACGGCACCATGGAAGAGCCGCGGCTGCTGCCGGCACGAGTGCCGAACATCCTGTTGAACGGTGCGACCGGTATCGCCGTCGGCATGGCCACCGACATTCCGCCGCACAACCTGCGCGAAGTCGTGAACGCCTGCATCCGTCTGCTCGAAGATCCGGACACGCCGCTGCGCGAGCTGATGAAGGACGTGAAGGGCCCGGACTTTCCGACCGGCGGCGAAATCATTTCGCCCAAGGCCGATATCAAGCAGCTGTACGAGACCGGCAACGGCACGTTCCGCGCGCGTGCGACATACGAGCTGGAAGACGGCGAGATCGTCATCACCGAGCTGCCGTATCAGGTCTCGGGCGCGAAGATCCAGGAGCAGGTCGCGGCGCAGATCAACGCCAAGAAGCTGCCGATGGTTGAGAACATCCGCGACGAGTCCGATCACGAGCATCCGACGCGCATCGTGATCGTGCCGAAGAACAATCGGGTCGACCTGGTGCAGGTGATGAACCATCTGTTCGCGACCACCGATCTCGAGCGCACCTACCGCGTCAACCTGAACATCATCGGCCTGGACGGCCGGCCGCGCGTGATGGGATTGAAGGAGCTGCTGGAAGAGTGGCTCAAGTACCGCATCGACACGGTCACGCGCCGGCTGCAGTGGCGACTGGAGAAAGTGAAGTCGCGCCTGCACATCCTGGAAGGCTTGCTGGTCGCGTATCTGAATCTGGACGAAGTGATCCGCATCATCCGGCGCGAGGACGAGCCCAAGCCGGTGCTGATGAAGCGCTTCAAGATCACCGAGATCCAGGCCGACGCGATTCTGGACACGCGCCTGCGCCACCTCGCCAAGCTGGAAGAAATGAAGATCCGCGGCGAGCAGGACGAGCTGGCGGCGGAGCAGGAGCGGCTCGACAAGCTGCTCGGCAGCAAGGCCAAGCTGAAGAAGCTGGTGCGCGACGAGCTGGAAGCGGCTGCGAAGGAATTCGGCGACGACCGCCGCACCAAGATCATCGAGCGCGCCGCCGCCGTTGCCATCGACGAGACCGAGCTGGTCACGAGCGAGCCGGTCACCGTGATTCTTTCCGAGCGCGGCTGGGTGCGCGCCGCGAAGGGCCACGAAATCGATCCGACCTCGATCTCCTACAAGACCGGCGACGCATTCCTCGCCGCCGCGAAGGGCAAGAGCACGCAACAAGCGGTGTTCCTGGACAGCACCGGTCGCACCTACACGTTGATCGCGCACTCGTTGCCGTCGGCGCGTGGTAACGGCGAGCCGCTCTCGGGCCGCCTCGATCCGCCGGAAGGCGCCACGTTCTCCGGCGTGCTGATCGGCGAGCCGACCGAGAAGTGTGTGCTCGCCTCGGATGCCGGTTACGGCTTCGTCGTGCCCATCGGCGAGCTGCACTCTCGTAACAAAGCGGGTAAGGCCGTGCTCAAGGTGCCCGAGGGCAGCAAATCGCTCGCGCCGGCACTCGTGCCGTCCGAAGATGCATTGATCTGTGCGACCAGCAGCGAAGGCAAGATGCTGGTGTTCCCGGTGAAGGATCTGCCGGAGCTGCCGAAGGGCAAGGGCAACAAGATCTTCGGCGTGTCCTCCAAGGGCGAGGAGACCATGACCGCCATCGCGGTCATCACCTCGACGCAGAACCTGGTGGTCCGCTCCGGCGATCGCAAAATGACCATCAAGTATGCGGACCTGAAGGAATACAAAGGCGAGCGCGCGCAGCGCGGCGCGGTGTTGCCGCGCGGCTGGCGGAAGGTCGACAAGCTGGAAGTCGAAAACGCCTGAGCGAGCTGTCGCGCTCAGGATCCCTTGAGCGCGGATCGCAACGTCGCCGAGGGCGTTTCGCCGAACAGCTTCTGATAGTTGATCGCGAAGCGCCCGCCGTGATGCATCCAGTAGCGATGCGCGACGTCGATGACCTGCAATCCATCCCGAGCCCCCGCCAGCAGATCCTGGCGGGCCTGCTCGAATCTTTTCTGCCGCAGCCAGCGCATGGGCGTGCTGCTGCGAAACCGGCGGAATCCATGATGCAGCGTGCGGGCCGGGACGCCAGCCGCCTTGACGATGTCGTCGAGTCGAATGTCCTCGGTCAGATGCTGCTGAATGAAACGTTCTGCGCGGTGCACGAAGCCCGGCACGATGCTCGAGTTCGGCTCGCTGCCGACCTTGTCCGGAAACAGCATCGCCCGCAGCAGGGTGATGAACGTGTTCTCGACCCCCGCGCGCACGCCATCGGAACGCAGCAGCGTGCTGCCACGATTGAATTCGTTGCAGATGAAGCCGATGTAGTCGAGCACGCTCTGGCTGCTCTCGTCGATGCTCACCGGATCCAGTCCCTGCGCCAGTCGCTCGTTGCAGCTGGCGTCGGATGTTTCCATCCGATGCCGGGGAATGCCCACCGCCAGATGCGCGTCCGTCTCGAAGTGAGTGAACCGGTAGCCGACATGCGGGCTCATCAGCATCAACGTGCCGGCGCTCAGGTCCCAGCTGCGCTCCCGTGAATGCATGAGCATGGTTCCGCGCAGTGGCACCACGAGCACGAAGTGGCTGCGGCGGGGCTCGTTGACCAGAACGTCCAGCTCGCCGCCATACGTGATCTGATTGAACGTGACGTGCGCCAGGCGGCCGGCGCTATGACGAAACGCCAGCCGCTGCCGCTCGTGGTGCAGACGAATGTGATGCGGGAAGAACACGCGGCTGACGCTCGCCACCGCGGTTTGCGCATCCATCGATTCGGTGCGCGACGACTTGCCCTCGGTCGATTCATTCCGAGGCGCAATGAAGTAGTCGTCCGCCGACATGCGGCTGAACGTCGCTGAGAGTGACTGCATGAGCGCGGTACACACTGTCCAGGATGAAGCCCAATCGATAAGAGCGTAATCCGCCCGCGAATCGGCTCACGCCGGGTCGAAAGCAACCCTTGCGCCAGGACGCAGCACTTTGGCCAGCGCGAGAAAATCCCAGCAATCGATGTTCAGGCGGATCCTGTCGCCCTCCAGCTCATAGCGCGCGAGGCCGGTGAAGCGCGTCGCCCGACCGGTACAGTCGGCGCCTTCGAAATCGCCTTTCCAGGTGCCGGTGATGATCCATTCCGAGGCCGCCTGCGCGCCGGAACGGAAGCGCACCGGAAACTGCACATAGAAGTTCGGCAGCGTCGAATAGACGTGACGCGCGAACTCGCGCAGTCCAGCGTGGCCGCGCGAGGTCACGCCAAAGGCCAGGTCGATGTAGGTGCAGTCGGGCGTGAACAGCGCGCACAGCGCATCCAGGTTCTGGGAATTCCAGGCGCTCGAGAGCGCATCGAACAGGTCATCGGCAGATTGGTTCATGAGGATCTCGCACTCGAAGCATGGATCAGGCCGCGCGCTCGGGGCGCAGCGAGGTGGCGCCCCACCGCAATGAGCAACAGGGTCGCCGCGGGCAGGGCAGTCGCGGCGTAGTAAAGCGATGTGATCGACGCCGTTCCCTTGATCAAACCGATCGCATACGTGCCCAGGCCGATGCCGACCATTTGCGCGGTGATCATCATCGAAGCAATCCACGCGACGCGCTCTGGGAAGGCGCTCGCCGCGTAGGCGACCAGCATCGGGAAATAAGCCGAACAGGCGACGCCCGCAAACGCGAACGCGCCGATCAAACCGGCCGAGCCATCGGTGATGGGCAACAAACAAAACGCGGCCGTCATCATTGGCGGCAACGCGAGCAGGAAGGCGAGCGGCGGCACACGAATGACGATGAAGGACGCGAGCAGGCGGCCGGCCGTCAATGCGCCCCAGAAACAGGTGAGCGCGAGCGAGGCGGTCGCTGCGTCCATGCCGCGCTCTTCCTGGATGAACAACATGGCCCAGTTGGAGAAGATGCCCTCGGCGACCGAATAGATCACCGCGACGACCGCACAGATCCAGAACAGCGCGTGTCGTTCGGGCCGCTTCGCACGAACGGTGGCCGTCGCCTCGCCTGTTGCGACCGTTGGGAACGCGGCGAGCATAGCGGTCAGCGTCAGGATGAGTGTCGCGGCTGACAGCATCAGCACGCCCATCAGCCAGTGGTCCTGCTGAGCGAACGCCGAAAGATAAATCGGCGCGAGCATCATGCCGACACCGACGATCGTGTGCAGTGCCGTCAGCGCGGTGTTGCTCACGGCAGGAAATAGAACCACGGGATACGCATTGAGCGGTCCGCTCCCCAGGCCGATGCCCAGGCCGATGCAGCCGGTCGTGATCATCAACGCCGCCAGCGCATGCTGCGGCGGCAGGACGGCGCTGGCGGCCAAAGCGAGCTGGGCCAGCAACAAACATGCGAGGGCGAGGATGAGCAGACGTTTGGTGCCCAGCGCATTCGACAGCAGTCCGCCCGCCAGGCCGCCGACGATGGCGCTCAGCAATTGCGGCAGATAGATCGCGCCGTACTGTGCATCGCTGAAGCCGTGCAGTTCTTTGAGCAGCGCGCTGCTCGCGGGCACGCTCACCAGCGTCATGCCCAATATCAAGCCGCCCGCGTACACACCGATCGCGGCTGCGGTCGCGCTGGGGGTGCGGCTCATCGTGATCTCTGAGGTCGCCATGGTGACCGGCGAGAGTACATGCGGCGCGAGCGTCGCATTCGTCGTCAGTCCCGCGCTTGCAAACAAACTTGCGGGAACTGGACTCCGGCGCGCAATGACAACTGTGTCGCGGCTCACAATGGGCCGGGTGGCTTGCACAAACCGTATAGGGTTGCCGTAACTGGCTTTAGCAGCGAGGTGCCCGCACGGAAGATGCGCTCGCCGGTGGTGCCGGCGCGATTAGCAACGATGGAGTCAATGATGATGTTCGCTACGGTGGGCCGCGGCGCGGTTCATGGATGGTTGGCGCTCTGCTGTATGCCGATGGCGATGGGCAGCGGCGGCTCGGTCTGGGCGCAGGATGTTTCGGATGGGGTGCTGGAGGAGCTGACGGTCACTGCTCGCAAGCGCGAGGAGAACGTGCAGACGACGCCGCTGGCAGTGAGTGCCTTCGGCGAGCGCGCTCTGCAGGAGCGGAATATTCAATCGGCGGCGGATATCACCGGTTACGTGCCCAACGTGCAGTTCGATAGCGTTGCCACCGAGTCCGGCGGTGGCGCGGCGACGCAGATCGCGATTCGCGGCATCGGCCAGACGGACTACGTGCTGACCGTGGAGCCGGGCGTCGGCATCTATCTCGACGGCGTCTATGTGGGCAAGTCGATCGGTTCGCTGCTCGACACGGTCGATATCGGGCGTTTGGAAGTGCTGCGGGGTCCCCAGGGAACATTGTTCGGCAAGAACACGCTCGGCGGTGCCATTCAGCTGGTGTCGCGGCGTCCGAGCACCGAGCCCGAGTTCTACAGCGAAGTGATCGCCGGCGCGTTCGATCGATTCGATGTGAAAACCGGCCTGTCGGCGCCGATCAGCGACACGCTGAGACTGCGCTTCACCGGCAGTTATCAAAGCCGTGACGGTCACGTCAAACGCGTGTCGCCCATTACGGGCGAGGACACCGGCAAGCGCCAGGGAAACAAGGATCAGCTGTCCGGCCGGCTGGTCGCCGAAATCGATCTGACTGACAATCTGCTCGCCACGGTGGCGATCGACGGCTCGCGCATCGATGAAGAGGCGGCCGGCGCGATCGTGCTGAAGGCCGACGAGAACGGCGGCTTTTCATCGTTGTACAACGCAGGTGTGCCGGGCGGCGTGTGCCTGCCGGGCGCCGGCGCGGCTCGCTTCGACAATCCGCTCTGTTACAACAGTCAGTACGAGCGCTCGTTGTTGCCCCGCGAGACGACCAACAACAACGACGCCGCGAATTACTCCGAGGCCAACATCTGGGGCACGTCGCTGACACTGGACTGGTCGCTGGATGCCTTCGACGTGCGTTCGATCTCGGCGTATCGCCGCGTGAGCGTCGATATCCTGCAGGAGTTGACCGGCTCGGCGTACTACACCGACACCATCGGTCAGCGGATCGGCACCAAGCAGCTCAGCCAGGAACTACAGCTCACGGGCGACGCCCTCGATGACCGGCTGCACTTCGTCGCGGGGGCCTATTATCTGCACGAAGAAGGCGAGCAGCGCTTTCCGGTGGATATCACCATCGTCCAGTTTGTTTCCGGCGGTGCCATCGAGAATGACAGTTACGCGGCGTTCGGCCAGGTCACCTACGAGCTCACCGAGCAACTGTCGCTGACCGGAGGCTTGCGCTACACGCATGAAGTGCGTGAGTTCAATCCTGGTCTGCAGGTATTGCAGGGCTACGACGGTGGCTCGTCCGCGCGCATTCCCGGATTTGTGAATCCCGTCGAAGGCGCATTCGGCGCGCCCGGCACGCCGCTGTTTCCCGCAGGCTGGTACGAGCGCACCAGCGACTCGACGACGCCGATGGCGTCACTCAACTACGTCTTTGCCAATGATGCGATGGCGTATGTTTCTTATGCAAAGGGATTCAAGGGTGGCGGCTTCACGATGCGTTACTTCCCGCCGGTGTTGCCGGGCCCGGGCACTGATCCGGACGACATCGTTTCCTATGCGGGGCCCGAGACCGCGGTCACCTATGAAGTGGGCCTGAAGAGCGAGTGGCTGCAACGTCGGCTGCGTTTGAACCTCGCGGGCTTCCATACCGACTACGACGACATTCAAGTCACCTACAACATCGACCCGGATGGCGCCGGACCGATCGGGAATTTCGTGCCGGTCTTGTCCAACGCCGCTTCGGCGCGGATCCGGGGCATCGAAATGGAAGGCTCGTTCGCGGCGACCGACTGGTTGCGAGTCGACGCCTCGCTAGGCTACGTCGACGCGGAGTACACGTATTTCTCGCCGTTGGCCCTGGCGAACTATCCGGGCATCGAATCCGCCGAGCTGCCGAACACGCCGAAATGGACGGCCAACGCCGGCGGCACGCTGACCTTCATGGACAACGTCGCGGGACGCCTTTCGCTGCGCGCTGACTACAGTTATCGCAGCAAGCAGTTCAAGGAGTTCACGAACAGCCCGGTGCTCGAACAGGATGCGTACGGCGTGCTGAACGCGGCCCTCACTTATAGAACGGCCGGCGAGCAGTGGCAGGTCACGCTCGGCGGGACGAATCTCACCGACGAGGCGTTCATGGTCAACGGTCTCGCCAATCCCGGCACCGGGTTCTTCCAGGCGGCGGTGTCTCGGCCACGTGAGTGGTATCTCAGCTTGCGGTACGGATTCTGATGACGACGTTCAGCATGACGGTCACCGGCTCACTGCCGATGCGGGAGTACGTTCCCATCGCCCAGCAGGCCGAGCAGTATGGGTTCGATGAGATCCATGTTTCGGACGATCTCATCATGCGGCCGGCGTGGCCCATTCTCACCTTGATGGCGATGCATACCCAGCGCGTGAAGCTGGGGCCGTTCATCGTCACTCCGCAGGTGGCGAGCCCCGTCTATCACGCTGCGAATCTGGCCGCGCTCGATGAGCTCAGCAATGGGCGCATGGTGTGCGGTCTCGGGCGCGGCGGTTTCAATCAGATGCTCGGTGTCGGCAAGCCGGTCAAGCCGGTGCGCTCGTTGAAGGAAGCTTACCTGCTGATGGAGCATGTGCTGCAGGCCAAGACCCAGCCCTTCGAGGGCGAGTTCTTTCGGGCGACCGCCGAACTGAAGTTTCAGTTTCCGACACCGAGGCGGATTCCAATTTTCATCGGCACGTGGGGGCCGCAGATGGCGCGCATGGCCGGTGGAGTTGCATCGGGCATCAAGGCGGATTGCATCGGCAGCGGCGCTTATCTGGCGAAGCTGCGCACCGAGATGCTTGCGGGAACGAGCGAAGCGGGGCGCGATCCATCCAGCGTGCAGCTCATCGTCGGCCCGTTGTCCTCTATCGCCGAAGACCGTGCGAGTGCGGAGGATTGTATCCGCGGCATGCTGGCGCTGATCCAACCCTTCCTCGCGCCGATGACCACCGAAGCGGGCCTCGATCCAGAAGCCATCGACGCGTCATATCGGGCTTACATGAGCGGCGATCTCGTGCGCGCCAAGTCGCTGGTGCCGCAGAAGGCCATCAAAGCATTCACACTGACTGGCACGCCGCGTGATGTCATCGAGCAGGTCGAAGAGCTGATCGCAGCGGGCGCCGATCATGTGTCGTTCGGCACGCCCACGGGTCCTGATCCAGCCCGCGCTATGCATCTCGTCGGCACGCAGATCCTGCCGCACTTTCGACGGAAATAAATCGTGCACTCGTCGAGACGAATCAAAACCATCGCAGTCCTCGGTGGGACTGGCCGCGAGGGTAGAGGGCTTGCGCTGCGTTGGGCGCATGCGGGCTATCACGTCATCATCGGCGGCAGAGATGCGGCTCGCGCAGAGGCGACGGCCGCGACACTGCGTGAAAAGCTGAGTGCGTCCGCTCGCATCGGCGGAGCGCTCAATCTCGACGCCGCCGGGCAGGCCGATGTGGTTGTACTTGCGGTCCCATTCGCGGCTCAGCTCGACACCGCTCTGCATGTGCGCAGCGCACTCGTGGGCAAGGTGCTCATCGATGTGACGGTGCCGCTCGTGCCGCCCCGGGTCGAGATCGCGCAATTGCCCGGCGGCTCCGCGGTGTTACGGCTGCAGGTTGCGTTGGGATCGGAAGTGGCCGTCGTGTCGGCGTTTCAAAACGTATCCGCGCATCACCTTGCTGATCTGGATCATGCGATCGACTGCGACGTGTTGATCTGCGCCGATGACGATCGAGCAGCACAGGTGGCGGTGGAGTTGGCCGAGGCGGCAGGGCTGCAGGGCTGGCGTTGCGGGCCGCTGAAGAACTCGCTGGTGACGGAAGGACTCACGTCTCTGCTGATTGCTATCAACCGCCGTTACAAGGTCCCGAGCGCGGGCATCCGGATCACAGGCATACCGGGTGCACATTGACGCGTTGTCGAGTGGCGACCACGGCGATCGTGGCGCTGAAACATCCGGATCGGGCCAAGGCGCGGCTGTCAGCCAGCTTGACCGCGAAGTCGCGGCGCGAGCTGTACTTCCGCATGGCCGAGCATGTGCTGAAGACCCTGCTGCGGACGGACTCAATCGCGAGTGTGGCGGTGGCGACGGCGAGCGATGAAGTAGCGCGCTTCGCGCAGCGGTTGGGCGCTTCGGCAATCGATCTCTACGTCGATCTCGGGACGAGGGCCGCGTATCAGCAGGCAATTGCCATCCATCGGCCGGCGGGTGCGTTACTGCTGATCAATGGCGATCTGCCTTTTCTGCGGCCGGACGATATCGAGATGCTGTCGCGTGCCAGCGATCAGATCGTGATCGCGCCCGATCGTCACGACAGCGGCACCAATGCGCTGTGGTGTCGCACGCCCGGCGTCATCGAGCCGCTGTTCGGCGAGCACAGTTTCAAACGTCATTGCAATGCGGCTCGTGCCGGGGGCATCGTGCCTCGCGTGGTGAGGACGTTGGGACTGGGCTTCGATGTCGATGATCCGCAGGATCTGGAAGCAATGGGGCATGAGGAAGTCGCGCAAGTAGGATTGCTCTCGTGACTTCCGTGGCTCGTGTGCTCGCGACAATCGGCGAGCGAGCGACGGCGGAGCAGGCACTGTCCCTGCTCCATGTCGATTGGCGTTTGCTGGCGCCTGCAGCGGCCGAGCGGCGAGACGCAGGTTTCGGCTCGCTCGTCACTTATTCGCGAAAGGTCTTCATTCCGCTGACGCGCTTGTGCCGCGACGTGTGCCACTACTGCACGTTCGCCACCACGCCACGGTCCTTGGAGCGGGCGTATTTGCATATTGAAGAGGCCGTCGCGATCGCCAGAGCTGGCGCCACTGCGGGCTGCAAGGAAGCGTTGTTTACTCTCGGCGATCGGCCCGAGACGCGATACTCGCACGCGCGGCGAGCGCTCGCTGAGCTCGGGCACGAATCGACGCTGTCGTATCTTGGCGAAGTGGCCGGTCGCGTTAGAGCGCAGACCGGTCTGCTGCCGCATCTGAATCCGGGCGTGATGGATGAGGCGGAGTTCCGGGCGCTGCGCCCAGTGGCCCCGTCGATGGGATTGATGCTTGAGTCGGCGTCGACTCGATTGTCGCAACGAGGCGGGCCGCACTTTGGCTCGCCGGACAAACTCCCAGAGCGACGATTGGCGAGCCTGCGAGCGGCGGGCGTCGCGAAGGTGCCGATGACCAGCGGCATTCTGATTGGCATCGGTGAAACGCGTCACGAGCGTATCGAGGCGCTGATGGCGTTGCGCGAGCTGCAGGATGAGTTCGGCCACTTACAGGAAATCATCATCCAGAACTTCCGCGCCAAGCCGGGCACGTTGATGGCGAACACGCCGGAGCCGTCGATGGATGAGCTGGCGTGGACGGTGGCCGTGGCTCGTCTGCTGTACGGGCCGAGGATGAGCATCCAGGTCCCGCCGAATCTGTTCGTCGGCGATTTCACGCAGCTGATCGACGCAGGCATCAACGATTGCGGCGGCATTTCGCCGGTCACGCCGGATCATGTGAATCCCGAAGCGCCGTGGCCGCACGTGGATCGCCTGGCCGAAAGTCTGGCGCGCCGAGGTGCGACGCTGGTCGAGCGGCTCACTGTCTATCCGCAGTACATCGAGCGACGCGCGGAGTGGATCGATCCGGCATTGCATCCGCAGGTGTTGCGTTGGAGCGATGGCGGCGGTCTCGCGCGCATTGGTGCGTGGTCGCCCGGCGGCTCAGATGCGCCGAGCGAAGAGGAGCTGAGGGAGCTGACAGGTTCACCGATGCCGGTGCGTGCGAGTTCGATCGGAGCGACGGTGAACGCATTGGCGGGCGGCGCCAACGTGAGTGAGTCTGCGATTGCTGAGCTGTTTACTGCACGTGGTGCAGATTTTCTCCATGTGCAGTCGACCGCGAACGAGCTGCGTCGCGAGCAAGCGGGCGACGATGTCACCTATGTCGTCAATCGAAATATCAACTACACCAACATCTGTGCTTATCGATGCACCTTCTGCGCCTTTTCGAAAGGCCGCTCACACGCGGCGCTGCGCGGGCCGGCATATGTCATGGACTTGGAAGAGATCGGCAGGCGAGTGGATGAAGCGTGGCAGCGAGGCGCTACCGAAGTCTGCATGCAGGGCGGCATTCATCCGAGCTTCGATGGCAACACGTACCTGGAAATCTGTCGCACTGTGAAGCGGGTGCGGCCCGACATGCACGTGCATGCGTTCTCGCCACTAGAGATCACTCACGGTGCGAGCACGCTCGGTATCTCTGTGGGCGAATTTCTTTCGGAACTGCGCAGCGCCGGATTGGGCTCACTGCCCGGCACGGCGGCGGAGATTCTGGACGATGAAGTTCGTCGGGTGATTGCGCCTGACAAACCCGACACCGACAGCTGGATACAGGTGATGCGCACGGCGCATCGGCTCGGTCTCCGCAGCACCGCGACCATCATGTTCGGTCACATCGAGAGTTATCTGCACTGGGCCCGGCATCTGCGGCGAGTCAGCGAGTTGCAGGACGAAACGGGCGGCTTCACCGAGTTCGTGCCGCTGCCGTTCGTGCACATGGAAGCGCCGATGTACCTGAAGGGCAGGGCACGTCGCGGGCCAACGTTGCGAGAGACGATCCTCATGCACGCGATATCGCGCCTGGTCCTCGGCTCGCGTATTCGGAACGTTCAAGTGTCGTGGGTGAAGCTCGGCCCGGAGTGGGCACAGCGTTGTTTGCTGTCGGGAGCGAATGACCTGGGCGGCACGCTGATGAACGAGTCGATCAGCAGAGCCGCCGGCGC
>NZ_CALFXI010000072.1 GCF_937958065.1 uncultured Steroidobacter sp. | reverse complement strand
CAGAAGGGTTTCACCCTGATCGAATTGATGATCGTGGTCGCGATCATCGGCATCCTGGCGGCCATCGCCATCCCGGCCTATCAGGACTACACGATCCGCTCGCAGGTCTCTGAGGGCCTGACGCTCGCGGCCGCTGCCAAGGCGGCGATATCGGAGACCTACGCGCAGACAGGCGCTCCTCCGGCTAACCGCGTAGACGCCGGCCTGGGCACGGAGGACAATCCGGAAGACACCCGGGGCAACTACGTGGGCAGCCTCGCCGTGAACAACGGCGTGATCACGGTCACCTATTCGAGCGAGGAGCCCCAGCGCGCCAACTCGAAGATCGACGGCTTGACCATCACGCTCGTGCCGTACGTCAGCCCCGACGACAGCGTTTCCTGGAAGTGCCGCGCCCTTGGCTCGACAGCGGCCCCGACCAGCGTGCTGATGGGTGCGGCCAACGGCTCCTCCCCGGCGGCTGCTAGAGTGGCCACGAACGCGGCCGGCACCATCCCTGCCAAGTATGCTCCAGCGGAGTGCCGCGCCTAACTAGTGTCGGATTGCAATCCGCATAGTTAAAGAAGCGCCGCGCAAGCGGCGCTTCTTCTTTGCGGAGTCGTTTCATCCGAATCTGTGACGCGCCACTTGTCGTAATTCGGTCTGTTTCGATAACAAGGCGGCCTGGAACAAAGAATCAACTGCCAGTCACCATGCGCAAGGATCAGTCACTCGCTGCGGACCTGAGCTGGGCTGCTTTGCTGGGCATCCTGTTGCTCGGCATCTCTTATCTCAGGCTGTGGGGCGACACAGGCTCGGCAGCCTTCGGCGGCAACGTCATAGAGGCGACGCTCGCTCAGCCCATCATCGGCACCAAGCTCGGCAGCAACCTCATGTTGTATGCCCTCGCACAAGCGGCACTTCATGGCGTGTTCGCGATGCTGTTCGTGGCACTGGCACACCTGACGAGGTTCGCCTGGAACGATCAAAAGAACTCCAGACGCTCCTGGTCCATCCTGTGGTTTCTAGCCGGAACCGTTTGGGTGCTCGTAGCAAACGCCACCTGGTTTCCCACTTCTTCACTGGGGGAACCTTATGCCGAAATTGCAGCTGCAAGCTGGCATGGCATCAATCTGCTGACGCTCTGCACTGCCCTGCTGTCCGCTGCTTTCATCGCGACACTGCTGCGGGCCGCGATACGCCTCACGCTTCCGCCTCCGCGGGTCTTGCTGCGTTGGGGCATCCCGGCAGCGGTCGTGCCACTGGTATTGTTTGTGGTCATGACGCACGAACCAGCGCAGGCCACGGCAAAGGCATCGGACAAACCAAACATCGTCATCATCGGGCTGGACTCACTGCGCTATGACGCAGTTCGTCGCCAGCCCACTCTGACACCGTCCATCGACGCGTTTCTGCAAGAGTCGGTCTCGTTTTCGGACGCGACCACACCACTCGCACGCACGTTCCCATCCTGGGTTTCGCTCATTACCGGTCGCCATCCACACACCACCGGCGCGACCGTCAATCTGTTACCTCGACATATCATCCACACGGGCGAAACATTGCCGCAGCTGTTGAGCCGGGCGGGATATCGATCCGTGTACGCCATCGATGAAGTGCGGTTCTCGAATCTCGATCTGAGCTATGGCTTCGATCAGATGATCGCCCCGCCGATCGGTGCGACCGATTTCCTGCTGGGTTTTTTCGCCGATACGCCGCTGTCGAACGTGGTAATGAACACTCCCGTCGGCGCCCTGCTGTTTCCTTATACGCACGCCAATCGGGCAGCGGCATTGACTTATGACCCGGACAGCTTCGTGCGCCGCATCGATCGCAATCTCGATGTGCGGGGGCCGACGCTGCTGGCAGTCCACCTGACGCTGGCGCATTGGCCGTACACATGGGCTGACAGCTCGCCGGTTTATCACGACACTCCGAAGCGGTCCGTCCGTGAGGTGTACGAAGAGGCCGTGGCGCGAGTGGATCAACAGTTCGAAGCCGTTCTCACCACGCTCAGGCGGCACGGTATGCTGGACAACGCTCTGGTGTTCGTATTGTCCGATCACGGCGAAGGTCTTGGCGACAAGCACGAGGGTGAATCCGGGTCCAAGCTGGACTATCGTTTCGATCCCGCCAAGCTAAACGGCCACGGCACCAGCGTATTCTCCAGGCATCAGTACCACGTGGTGCTGGCCGCTCGCACCTTCGGCAACACTTCGCTGCAGCTGCGGCCGGGCAGCATCGTCGCAGAGCCGGTGTCGCTCGAAGACGTGACGCCCACGATCGCCGCCCTGCTGTCGTTGCAACCGTCGCAGCCATTCGACGGTATATCGTTACTGCCATTGCTGCGACAGGAGCCCGCCAAGGATGCATTCGCGCACAGAATTCGATTCACCGAAACTGAGTTCAACCCGCCCGGCTTCATCATGGGAACGTTCGCAACGCCCAGTGCCCTGCGGACGGCAGCTAGTTTCTACAGGGTGGATCCGGAAACCGACCGAGTCCAGTTGCGCGAAGAGGACCTCGATGTCGTGCTTGCGAAACGGCAGTACGCGGCATTCCGGGGTTCCCGGATGGTCGTGGCCTTCCCCTCACCCGATCCTGAAGTCTCGACTTTGGAACTTGGACTCCTCAATCCCCCCGCTACGCAACCGATTCCGCTGAGCCGTACCATGCTCGAGGCCGATCCGGAGACCGGCACCCTCTGGCAGGCGCTTCAAGCCAGGTTTCCAGACCTCAGAACCATGGTGGCGTTCGCCCCAGACCAGGGGTCGTGAACCGGGGATGCCCGTGTGAAATATGTCACGCAGATTGAGGCTCGGAGTGTGAGAACATCCGTACCCATTTGACAATCTACCGCCCGAGCAACTTCGCCGCCTGCTGCCCGTACCCATGAGCGAAAACGCCTCCATCCTCGCACAACGCCTTGTGCTGCAGGGTTTGCCCCAGCGGCTAATCCAGGATGGGCTCGTGGATGAACAGACGATGACCCAGGCCATGATCCAGGCCAAGGAGAGCGACAGCAACCTGGTGTCGCACCTGGTCTCCAAGGGCATTGCCGACGCCAAGGAAATCGCCATCGCGGCGGCCCAGGAATTCGGCGCCCCGCTGCTGGACCTGGACGCCGTTCAGCTTGACCTGGACGTAGTCAAGCTGGTTTCCGACAAACTGCTGGCCAAACACCGGGTTCTGCCGCTGCTCAAGCGCGGCAAGCGATTGTTCGTCGCGGTTTCCGATCCGACCAATCTGCATGCGCTCGACGAGATCAAGTTCCAGACCGGCCTGTCCATCGAAGCGGTGGTCGTCGAAGAAGACAAGCTGCAGAAAATCGCCAACAAGACCATGGAGCAGGTCGACACTCAGATGCCGGCACTGTCTGAGGAGGACCTGGATCTCGAGAATCTCGAAGTCACGGGCGGTGACGACGAAGACAATGCCGTTGCCGCGGGCCGCGACGACGTGGAAGACGCGCCGATCGTCCGCTTCGTCAACAAGGTGCTGCTCGACGCGATCAAGCGCGGCGCCTCCGATATTCACTTCGAGCCGTACGAGAAGTCCTATCGCATTCGTCTGCGCATCGATGGCTTCCTGAAAGAGATCGCGAGCCCGCCGGTGCAATTGGCGGTGAAGCTGGCAGCGCGTATCAAGGTCATGTCGCGCTTGGATATCGCGGAACGTCGCATCCCGCAGGACGGCCGCATCAAGATGCGCATCTCGAAGAATCGCGCCATCGACTTCCGCGTGAGCACCTGCCCCACGCTGTTCGGCGAAAAGATCGTCGCTCGTATCCTCGATCCGTCCAGCGCCATGCTCGGCATCGACGCGCTCGGCTACGAGCCTGCGCAAAAAGAGCTGTACATGAATGCGCTGGCGCAGCCGCACGGCATGATTCTCGTGACCGGGCCGACCGGTAGCGGTAAGACCGTGTCGCTGTACACCGGTTTGAACATCCTCAACAAAGAGGACACGAACATCTCCACCGCCGAGGATCCGGCGGAAATCAACTTGCCTGGCGTCAATCAGGTCAACGTCAATCCCAAAGTCGGTTTGACGTTTGCCTCGGCGCTGCGCGCGTTCCTGCGTCAGGATCCGGACGTGATCATGGTCGGCGAAATCCGAGACCTGGAAACCGCCGAAATAGCGATCAAGGCCGCGCAGACCGGCCACCTGGTTCTGTCCACCTTGCACACCAACGACGCGCCGAAGACGTTGACCCGTCTGATCGACATGGGCGTGAAGCCCTATGCGATCGCGACCTCGGTGTCGCTGATCATCGCGCAACGCCTCGCACGCCGGTTGTGCAACAACTGCAAGGCGCCGATGGAAATGCCGCCCGAAGCCCTGCTAAAGGAAGGCTTCACGCAGGAAGAGATCGACGAAGGCATCAAGATCTACAAGCCGGTCGGCTGCAGCTCGTGCACCGACGGTTACAAGGGGCGTACCGGCCTGTATCAAGTCATGCCGGTCTCCGAAGAAATCCAGCGCATCATCCTGCAGGAAGGCAATGCGGTGGACATTGCCAAGCAATCGGCCAGGGAAGGTATCTGGGATCTGCGCAAATCCGGCCTCGCGAAAGTGAAAGCCGGCATCACCAGCCTGGAAGAAGTCAATCAATGCACGGTCGAGTGACCGCGCTTACTTGAACAGTCATCGAGCAAGGACCTAGACAATGGCCCAAGTAGCATCCAGCCAGCAGTTCCCCTATGTCTGGGAAGGCACGGACAAGAAAGGCAAGCGCATCAAGGGAAAGATGCTCGCCGTGTCCGAAGCCGCGGTCAAAGCCGATCTGCGCCGTCAAGGCGTGCTCGCGAAGCGCGTGCGTAAGGAGACGCAGCTATTCAAGAGCGGCAAAAAGGTGGACACCGCAGATATCGCACTGTTTGCACGCCAGCTTGCCACGATGCTGCAAGCGGGTATTCCGATGGTGCAGTGTTTCGACATCATCGGTAATGGCCACGAAAAGCCGGCGATGCAGAAGCTGGTGCTCGCCATCAAGGCCGATATCGAATCAGGTACCTCGCTGCATGAAGCCCTGGGCAAGCACCCGCTACACTTCGATGACTTGTTCGTGAATCTGGTGGAGGCCGGCGAACAGGCCGGTGCGCTGGAAACGCTGCTCGACAAAATCGCCACGTACAAGGAAAAGACTGAGGCGCTGAAGAAGAAGATCAAGAAGGCGCTGTTCTATCCGGCCGCGGTGCTGGCCGTGGCCGTGATCGTCACCGTCATCCTGTTGATCTTCGTGATTCCGCAGTTCGAGTCGCTGTTCAAGGGCTTTGGCGCCGATCTGCCCGCATTCACTCAGATGGTGATCGATCTGTCGAAGTACGTGCAGGAGAGCGGTATCTATATCGCGCTGGTGGCCGGCGCCGCGGGTTATGCGTTCTTCTACTTCAAGAAGCGCTCCCGCCCGATGCGACGCACGCTCGACCGCATGCTGCTCAAAGCACCGGTCGTTGGACCGATCATGGAAAAGGCCGCTATCGCCCGCTACGCCCGGACTCTTGCAACGATGTTCGCCGCCGGCGTGCCGCTGGTCGAAGCGCTGACTTCCGTCGCCGGCGCGACCGGCAACATCGTCTATGAGGAAGCGACGCTCAAGATTCGCGATGAAGTCGCGACCGGTCAGCGCCTGCAACGCTCGATGGAATCCACCGAGCTGTTCCCCAACATGGTCATCCAGATGATCGCGGTCGGTGAAGAGTCCGGCTCCCTCGACTCGATGGCCAGCAAGGTCGCAGACTTCTATGAAGCCGACGTGGACGCAGCCGTGGATGCGATGAGCAGCTTGCTCGAGCCTCTGATCATGGCCATCCTCGGCGTGCTGGTGGGTGGTCTGGTTATCGCCATGTATCTGCCGATCTTCAAACTCGGCGCGGTGGTGTAAGCTCCGCCCGCACTTCAATAACAAACGAACGCCGCGCCCTCCGATGACGAGCGGCGCGGCGTTTTTTTAACGACCATGCAAGACCTGCTGGGCTCATTGCTGTACCTGCTGACCTCCTCACCGACCGCGTGGACCGTGTCGATGCTGGTGCTCGGCCTTCTGGTCGGCAGCTTCCTCAACGTGGTCATTCACCGCCTCCCCCTCATGAAGGAGCGGGAATGGCAGGAGCAGGCGAGGGACATTCTCGGGCCGGACATCTACGACCCGCCGCGCGCCGAGGCGAAAAAGCCTCAGCCTTATAACCTTGTCGTGCCTCGATCTGCCTGCCCGAAGTGCGGCGCGCAGATCACGGCGCTGCAGAACATTCCGATCGTCAGCTATCTGTTCTTGCGCGGCGCGTGCGCGAACTGCAAGGCGAAGATTCCGATTCGCTATCCGTTGGTCGAGCTCATCACTGGTGTGTTATCGGCGGCGGTCGCATGGAAGTTCGGCTTCACCTGGTACTGTGGAGCCGCGCTCGTGCTCACCTGGGCGCTGGTGGCGCTCACGGTCATCGACCTCGACCGCATGCTGCTGCTCGATGACATCACCCTACCCTTGCTGTGGCTGGGCCTGTTGATGAGCATCGTGCCGACGTTGCCGCAGTTCGGCCTGCCCGTCGATGCGCAGTCCAGCATCATTGGCGCGGCGGCCGGCTATATGAGCCTCTGGAGCGTCAACAAGGCCTACAAAGCGATCGCCAAGCAGGACGGCATGGGCTACGGCGACTTCAAGCTGTTTGCCGCGTTCGGCGCGTGGTTCGGCTGGCAGAAGCTGCTGCTCATCATTCTGATGTCCGCGTTCACCGGCGCAGTGGTCGGCATCGCGCTGATGATCGTCCAGGGCCGGGATAAGAGAATTCCAATTCCTTTCGGTCCGTTCCTCGCTGCCGCCGGCTGGATCGCGTTGATGTGGGGCGATCGGCTGATGAGCCTCTACTGGCACCGCGCGAGCTGAAATAGCTCACACTCCTGAACAGGCGCATTGCCCGGTGCTCGCGGGGCTCCTACACTGGCCGCGATGAATCCGAGCGCCCGAAAGAATTTCCGCCCATTGTTGATAGCGCTGACTGGCGGCATCGCCAGCGGCAAGAGTGCCGTGGCGGAATTGTTCGCCCAACTTGGCGCGCCGGTGTTCGACACTGACCAGATCGCGCGCGACGTCGTCGAGCCGGGCACTCCGACGCTGGCCAGGCTGGTCGCGGAATTCGGCAGCGAAATCCTGGATGCGAATGGCCGCCTCGATCGCGCCCGCATGCGGGACCGAGTGTTCGCCGATCCGGAGCAACGCAAGCGGCTCGAAGCGATCACGCATCCTGCGATTCGGGAAGAATTAGCAGCGCGAGCCCAGCGCGCCGAAGGCCCCTATCAAATTCACGTCATCCCGTTGCTCGTCGAAAGCGGGCGGGCCGACTTGTACGATCGCGTCCTGCTGGTCGACACCAGCGAGGAAACTCAGCTGGAACGTTTGCTGGCCCGCGACGGATCGAGCCCGGAGCAGGCTCGCCAGATTCTCGCCGCGCAGGCGTCCCGGGAGGACCGCCTGGATGCGGCCGATGACGTTATCGTCAACACCGGCACGCTGCAGGATCTGCAGCAGTTCGTGCACACCCTGCATCGCAATTACACCATCCTCTCCGAGCGCATCAACGCCGAGAATGCGTGACTGATCAGAACTTGTAAGCCACCTGCGCGCTGACGATATTGATATCCGACGTCTGCTTCCCGATCAGGAAACCGCGAGCCGCTGCGTTACCGTCGTCCTGATTCAAACGAGCGTCGTCGGCGAACAAGTACGCATAGCCCAGATCGACGACCCACGCTTCAGCGGCTTTCCACTGCGCGCCGATGGCGACCCACGTGCGCTCCGAGTCAGGCAGGCGCGCGGTTCGCGTGCTGTCCGGAACATTCGTGCCGTCGTAGGCCACACCGCCACGCAGCTTCCATTGATCGTTGAGCTGATACGTCGCGCCCACTGCGTACCGCCAGGTATCTTTCCAACGCTCCGGCGTCACCGACAGCACTTCTCCCGTGTCGCGCACGATCCGCAACTCTTGAATGCTGCTCCAGCCCGTCCATGCGACATCAGCCAGCAATTCGACTTTGCCCATGCGGTGATAGAACGAAGCCGTCGCGATGTCGGGCAGCTTCAGATCCACCCTGGCCGGCCCCGTCGCCAGCGCCGCGCCGGGTGCGGAAGCTGCCGCGATGATGCCGGCGCCGATCAGATTCGATGTAGTCGGCGGAGTGAAACGCACCGATCCTTCCACCGTGTAGTCGATCGTGGAGCGATATGACAGTCCCACGCGCGTGTCCTCGGAGAACTCGAACAGCACACCGGCATTGAAGCCCCATGCGCCGTCATCGCCGCGCACGGCCGTGTGACCTTCGAGATTGGCATTGGCTGAAATCAGACCTGGCACCAAGGCCGGGGGCACCTGTCCGGCTGCCACCAGCGATTGCAAACCTTGCGCGACGACCGCCGTGTAGTTCACCGAGTTTGTCAGCTCGGCTTGAATGCGCTGATAGTTCGCGCCAACACCGAAGCTCAACTGATCGTTCAGACGCCAGGACAGCGCCGGATTGAAGTTATATGTCTTGATCTCGTTATTGAGCGCCTGGAAGCGCCCCATCCAGCCGTTGTCGTATTCCAGCTGCAAGCCGAACGGCGCGTTGACCCCGAAGCCAAGGGCGAACCGATCGTTCAAGGGCCACGCGAAATACGCGGCCGGAACCGCATTCCAACTACCAGCATCGCCGCCCTCGTTGCCCAGCGGCTGCCCGAGCGCGGGCAGCGAGCGTTCGTTGTTGAACTCCGAGTGGATCAGCACACCGCTCGCCACCACCAGCAATTGCGTATCGGTGAGCTTCGACATGCCGGCAGGATTATAGAAAATCGTTGCAGCGTCATCGGCGGCAGCTGCCGTGCCGGCGAAGGCGGTGCCAAGCCTGCTCGCGCTCTGTTCCAGCAATGCGAAGCCGGATGCGAACGCATTGCCAGCGGCACAACACAGAAGCACACCCAGCGGCAATACGTACCTACGGCCTGCCAACGCGCGACTCACCGCAAACCCGATTTGTTCGTTCATGATGACGACCACTGACTTCCAAGTGACCTGCAACAGAAATCAACGCGCGTTTGCATAGAGAGTTCCGCGTTGCGTCCATGGAGCAGTATCGCGAAAAGCGCGAATGTGACGCGGGCACCTGAAGCTGCCGCGGATCATTGCAGGACATGGCCCGCATACGTATTGGCATTTCCGGATGGCGCTATACGCCCTGGCGCGGCGTGTTCTATCCGAAGGATCTCGCACAGCGCCTGGAGCTTCACTATGCCTCTCGCGTACTGCAGACGATCGAGATCAACGGCTCCTTCTATTCGTTGCAGTATCCAGCGAGTTACCAGACCTGGCACGACGAAACGCCGTCAGATTTCGTGTTCGCGGTCAAAGGGCCGCGCTTCATCACCCATATGAAAAAACTTCGCGATGTGGAAACGCCGCTGGCGAATTTTTTCGCCTCCGGCGTGTTCAACCTGCGCCGCAAGCTCGGGCCCATCCTTTGGCAGTTTCCGCCCAACTTCAGATTTGACCGGCAAAAACTCACACAGTTCTTCGAGCTGTTGCCACGCGACACCGCGGCCGCACTCAAGCTGGCGCGGCGGCGTGACTCGCGACTGATCGGGCGATCGAGGCTCGCGATCGACGCGCAGCGCCCGTTACGACATGCGATGGAGATTCGCCACGAAAGCTTCTGCGACGCTTCCTTCATCGATCTGCTTCGTGAGTACAATATCGGCCTGGTGATCGCGGAAACCGCGCAGCGTTTTCCCATGATCCACGACATCACCGCCGATTTCGTGTACATGCGCCTGCATGGCGACAAGACGCTGTATCAGAGCGGCTACAGCGACCGGGCTCTGGAGAAATGGGCCAAGCGCATCGAGGCGTGGCATCGCGGCGGCGAGTTGCCAAGCACCGAGAAAATCAGCAAACGCAAGCCGCCGACGTCGAAGCCACGAGACGTCTATTGTTACTTCGATAATACAGATGTGAAGCTGCGGGCACCGGTGGATGCGCAGACGCTGATCCGAAAGCTGGGATTGTGACGCTTATTTGGCAGTGACCCAGCGGCGCTCGATCCAGCCGAACACCCACTGCACGAGCAGCGCAAGCAGGGCGGCCGGCACCGCCCCTTCGAGAATCAGCTTGGTGTCATCGAGCCGGATCCCAGTGAGAATGGGTTGACCATAACCGCCCGCACCAATCAGCGCACCCAGCGTCGCGGTCCCGACATTGATCACAGCAGCCGTCCTCACGCCAGCAAGCATGGAGCGCGCTGCAAGCGGCAGCTCGATATAGCGCAACATCGCAATGCGCGGCAGACCCAGCGCTTCAGCGGACTCGCGCAGATCACGAGGAATATCAGCCAGACCTGTATGCGTGTTCCTGAGAATCGGCAGCACGCTGTATAAGAACAGCGCGACGATGGCCGGCGCATAACCGATGCCGAGCCACGGGATCAAAAACACCAGCAACGCGAGCGCTGGCAATGTCTGCAGAGTATCGGCGATCGCAAACACCACCCGTCCGACACCCCGGCGATAGAACGCCACGATCCCCAGAGGCACCGCGACGAGCACCGCCAGTCCAAGCGAGATCCCCACCATGGCCAGATGCTCACGCGTTCTCTGCCAGATGCGCGCGATGCGTGATTGCACTTTTGCTTCAGCGCTCACGTGCAATCGATCGCGCAGGAAGCTTGCCGCGATCTGCGCTTCAGGCTCGCGATCCAATGCGGCTCGCGCATTCATCTTTCTCATGGTCGTTTCGTCGATTTGCCCGCCGAGACGATTCAATGAACTTCGGATCGCGTCGGGCACGTCATCGCGGCAGAGCATGATGGCGTCATAGACCGGGAAGAACCTGCCGTCATCGATCAGCGTGGTCAGGTCGTAGTGGACAATCTCCGCATCCGTGGAATACAGATCGGTGACATCCAGGGAGCGCGACTCGATCCCACGATAGGCAAGATCATGCGACAGGCCGCGAACGTCCTGTTGCGGCAAGCGGTAACGAGCGCGGATGCCTGGCCAACCATCGGCCCGCTCCATGAACTCATTGCTGAAACCAAACCGCAGCGCCGGGTGCTCGGCCAGCTGCGACATCCGCGTGATGCCCAGCTCGGCCGCGCGATCGCGCCGCATACCGAGCACGTAGGTATTGTTGAAGCCCAGTGATTCGGAGGTCCAGATCGACTGCCTGGCCAGCACCCCGCGCAGCTCAGCGTCGCTGCTGATGTTCCGGTTCGAGAAGATCTCGGTGCGAAGCGTCCCAGTGTATTCCGGATAGCACTGGATATCGCCGCGGACCAGCGCGCTCCATAGCACTCGAGTGCCGCCTAGCTGACGTCGATGCTCCGCATCGAATCCGGCCTCCTTTGTGAGCTGAGTGGCGATCTCGCCGAGGATCACTGACTCTGTAAATGCCTTGGAGCCGATGACCGTCGTTGCCGCGAGCGCAACTGAACTGAAGCTCTGCGCGACCAGCATCAATAGAATACAAAGGCTCCGCAGATCAGGCATCGAGCGCCTCTGCATGCAGGCCGCGCTGCGCTTTCACGAAGTCGCTGACGAACTGCTCGGCCGGCGCATCGATGAGGTCTCGATAGCTGCCGCGCTGAACGATCTTGCCTTCCCGCATCAGCACGATATTCTGGGAGAAGAACGCCGCTTCGGCCATGTCGTGCGTGACCAGCAGCACCGACTTGTTCAGGCTCTGAAACAAACGGCGCAGATCCTCCTGCAAGCCATGCCGCACCATGGGATCGAGCGCACCCAGCGGCTCGTCGAGCAGCAGCACCGCGGGATCGAGCATCAAGGCTCGCATCAGGCTGACTCGCTGACGCTGACCGCCGGAAAGATCGTTGGGAAAACGATCCAGTGCATCGCGAGGCAATTGCACGAGCTCGGCCAGCTCGGCGATTCGATCATCGAGCCACTGGCGATCGCGCCTCAGGTAACGGGCGGCCAACGTCACGTTGTCCAACGCGCTCAGATGCGGAAACAAGCCGCCGGACTGGATCACGTAGCCGATTCGATGGCGAATCTCCAGCAGGTTATCCGCGGCCAGCGCGCGATCGGTCACGAAAACCCTGCCCTGCTGCGGCCAGACCAATCCGATAGCCAACTTGAGCAGCGTCGACTTGCCACTGCCGCTCGGCCCGATCAGCGCCACGGTCTCGCCCGGCTCGACCCGCAGGCTCACATCGTTCACCGCGACCGCGTGCTGATAGCGGTGAGTGACGTGCTCGAATGCGATGGCGCAGCTCATGAGCACGGAAGCTTAAAGCAAACCTCGCATCCCTCCCACCCAGCAGCACGATTCAATGCCCGGGCCAGAGCCGGCGGCTGGCTGATTGCATCTGCGCTGCCCGCGGTGGACACTCACTGACATGGCCGACATCCCAAACATTGCAGCGTCCGTCACCTCGTTGAAACAGCACCTGGAGGCGCACCGCTACATCTGCTCCGATCAGATCGCCACCGCGGTGTATCTCGCCTATCACCTCCGCAAGCCCGTGCTGATCGAAGGCCCGCCTGGCGTCGGCAAGACCGAGCTCGCCAAGACGACCGCCGAGATGTTCGAGCTGCCACTGATCCGCCTGCAGTGCTACGAAGGACTGGACGAAGCCAAGGCGCTGTACGAATGGAAGTACGGCAAGCAGTTGCTCTACACCCAAGTGCTGAAGCAGACGCTCGATGAAGTCCTGCAGGGCGCGAAGGGCTTCGCCGAATCCGTGAAGCGGCTGCATGAGTTTGGCGACATCTTTTTCTCGGAGGAATTCCTGGAAGCGCGGCCGCTGTTGAAGGCGCTGCGGGAAGAACGCGGCTGCGTGCTGCTCATCGACGAAGTGGACAAGTCCGATCACGAGTTCGAATCGCTGCTGCTGGAGATCCTGTCGGATTATCAGGTTTCGATTCCGGAGATCGGTACGGTCAAGGCGCGGCACACACCGCCCCTCGTGTTCCTGACCAGCAACAACACGCGCGAGATCTCGGATGCGCTCAAGCGCCGCTGCCTGCATTTGTACATTCCATTTCCGGACATCGCACTGGAACAGCGCATCGTCAACGCTCGGGTTCCGGAGATCGCTCCGCAGCTCCGCGAGCAACTGGTTCGATTCATTCACGACTTGCGCGAGCTGGATCTGAAAAAAGTACCTTCGATCAGCGAGACCATCGATTGGGCGCGCACCTTGCTCCTGCTGCACGCGGATCGGCTCGACTCGGAGCTGGTGCGTAACACCATGAACGTGATCCTGAAGTTCCAGGAAGACATCGAGAGCGTGCAGCCCGAGCTGCGCAACCTGACGGACAAGGCGGTCCGTTCCTGACGAATCGTCATGGACCAGTTACTCACCAATTTCATTCGGGCGCTGCGCAACGCCGATGTCCGCATCTCCACGGCGGAAACGCTCGACGCGTTCAGCACGGTGCAATTGGTGGGTTATCGGGATCGACAGCTGCTGAAAGACAGCCTCGCGCTGGTGCTGCCCAAAACACCGGATGAGAAAGCGACCTTCGAGACGTGCTTCGATCAGTTCTTCTCTTTCCGGGAACGCTCGGCGTCGCCTCCATCGAACACGCTCATGCACAGCGGCAGCAGCGAAACGGCAGATGCTGATGGCTCTCAGCCGGGAACTGCAGACGCCGGCGGGAGCGGGGAGTCGCAGGGCAAACGCACGGGGCGTGGCCAAGGAACCGGCAACACACAACCTGTTCGCGAAACTGCAAGCGGCGCAGAATCGCTCGACAGCGGCGAAATGTCCGCCGCTCGATCCCCGCTCGGGCAGTTGCTCACGCGGGCGAACACGATCGAGATCAACATGGCCATCAGCGCTGCCGGCCAGCAGGTCAACGTGCAGCAGATCGAGCTGTTCACGCAGAAGGGCGTCTACACCCGACGCATTCTCGAAGCGATGGGCCATGCCGAGCTGCAGCAGGAGATATTTACGCTGACGACGAGCGACGCCATTGCCGATCGACGGCTGGCACAGGATCTCGGACGACGGCGCGATTGGTTGCGTGAACGAGTCCGCGACCATGTCGAACATCAGTTCCTGTTACATGCGGATGTCACCGGCCGAAGGCTGCGCGAGAGTCTGCTTCGGAACGTTCGGCTCTCGACACTGGAACAGCGTCACCATCGCCTGCTTCGGGACATCGTGCAGCGGATGGCGCGAAAACTCGTCGCCGCCTACTCGCGTCGACGCAAGGTGGTTCGCCGCGGCCAGTTGCATGTGCCTCGCACGCTTCGACGGAATCTCAAATACGACGACGCGATCTTCGACCTGCAATGGAAGTCCGTGAAGACGGATCAGCCGAAGGTCTTCGCGATCTGCGACGTAAGCGGCTCCGTCGCGAACTACGCCCGCTTCATGCTGATGTTTCTTTACAGCCTGGAGGAAGTGCTGCCGAAGGTGCGCTCATTCGCCTTCTCGTCCGATCTCGGCGAAGTCTCGGAGCTGTTCGCACGCAATGACATCGACGACGCGATCGCCCTGGCGCTGCGGCAGTACGGCAGCGGCTCGACCGATTATGGTCAGGCGCTGGCTGATTTCCGCAAGCTCTGTCTCGACGAGCTCGACAAGCGTTCGACCGTGATAATTCTCGGAGACGCCCGGAACAACTACGGCGATGCGCGCACCGACGTTCTCAAGGAGATTTACGATCGCGCAAGGCGCGTGATCTGGCTCAACCCCGAGCCCCGATCTCTGTGGAACACCGGCGATTCAGAAATGCGCCACTACTCGCCCTACTGTCATCAAGTGGATGAATGCGGCACGCTGACACAACTCGAGCGCGTCGTCAGCCGCCTGCTGCTTTCACAGAGGTAACGACAAAAAAGGACAGATCCATTTATCCGCTGAGCGAGAAAACAGATCTGTCCCCTTTAGGTCCCGTTTTGGGGCTCAGCTGGCCTTGTTCTGCTGTTTCACCACGCTGGTCGCCATCGCGATCATGGAAGAGATGTCGCTCAGCGTCGCCGGCACGATCAGCGTGCTCGACGCCTCGTCCGCCAGTTTGCCGAACTGCTTCACGTACTCTTCGGCGACGCGCAGCTGCATGGCTTCCATGCCGCCCTGACCAGCCAGCGCGGCGCCAACGCGTTTCAACCCTTCGGCGGTCGCAGTGGCAACGGCGAGAATGGCTTCGGCCTGACCCTGCGCCTCGTTGATCTGCTGCTGTTTGTTCGCCTCGGACTCCTTGATCACGCGCTGTTTCTCGCCTTCCGCCTGGTTGATCTTGGCGTCGCGATCGCCTTCCGAGGTGAGCACGACAGCGCGCTTCTCTCGCTCGGCACGCATCTGCTTCTCCATCGCGTGCAGCACGTCCTTGGGCGGATTGATGTTCTTGATCTCGTAGCGCAGGACCTTCACGCCCCAGGCGGCCGACGCATGATCCAGCTCGCTGACCACGTTGGCATTGATGGTCGCGCGCGCTTCGAACGTGCGATCGAGATCGATCTTGCCGATCTCACTGCGCAGCGTGGTCTGCGCCAGCTGGATGATCGCGAACCTGTAGTTGGTGATGCCGTAGGAGGCACTGCGTGCGTCCAGCACTTGCAGATACAACACGCCGTCGACGCCGACCTGCACGTTGTCCTTGGTGATACACACCTGCTCCGGAATATCGAGCGCCTCTTCCTTGAGCGTATGTTTGTACGCAATCCGCTCGACGAACGGCACCAGGATATGAAAGCCCGCCTGAATGGTCCGGCTGTAGCGGCCGAGCGTCTCGACGACGAATGCGCTCTGCTGGGGCACGACGATGGCGGTCTTCATCAAGATGATGAACACCAGCACGAGGATAGCCAGCACCACATACATGGTTGCGCTCACGGGAACCTCCAGGTTTCGAGAGTAAGGAAAAAGGAAGGCGCGTCAGGCGGTCGCGCGCACCAGCAGAACCAAGCCGTCGACGCGTGCGATGACCGCCTCGCGACCGGCTTCGATCGTCGTTTCATCGACGTTGCGCGCAGTCCAGGAAGAGCCGCGATAGTCGACGCGGCAGGTTTGTGACGGCTCCAGCCGCACCGGCACGGTGACGCGGTCACCGACCGTCAAGCGCTCTTCCACATGGCCGGTGCGGTTGCGGACGAGCTCATACGCCCGCTTGCGGAAAGTGAGCATCGAAACGACGGCGAGCACCGAGAGCGACAGCCATTGCGCCCAGTCCGGCAGGTTCACGCCAGTCAGGCCCAGGAAACCGATGATGGCGGCGGAGATGCCGAAGAACACCAGGTAGAACTGCGCGTCCAGCACGAACATCTCGATCGCAAGCGAGATCGCGGCCACGATCATCCAGGCCCACCAAGCCATGTCGCCCCTCCTGTGCCAGTCGTGCAGATCTTACCAGGGACGGAGCAGCGCGCCGGCATCCTCACCGGCAACGGGCCGCAATTGGCCGGGAGAATCCGGCGCCAGACCGGTGGGAAAAGAAAAGCCCCGCCGAAGCGGGGCTTTTCGCGACAGGCAAGTGTCGAGGACGGATGAAGTCCGTCCGGCGACGCTATTACATGTCCATACCGCCCATGCCACCCATGCCGCCGGGCGCGCCGTGAGCGTGATCAGCCTCTTCCTTCGGGGCTTCGGCGATCATCACTTCGGTCGTCAGCAGCAGGCCGGCCACGGAGGCGGCGTTCTGCAGGGCCAGACGCGTCACCTTGGTCGGATCCAGGATGCCCAGGTCGAGCATGTCGCCGTACTCGCCGGAAGCGGCGTTGTAGCCGTACGTGCCCTTGCCTTCCTTCACCTTCGCCAGCACCACGGCGGCGTCTTCACCCGCGTTGGTGACGATCTGACGCAGCGGCTCTTCGATCGAGCGCGCCAGGATGCGGATGCCGAAGGCCTGATCTTCGTTCTTGCCTTCCAGCTTCTCGACAGCCTTCTGCGCACGGATCAGCGCCACGCCGCCGCCCGGAACCACGCCTTCTTCAACGGCGGCGCGGGTCGCATGCAGCGCGTCTTCGACGCGAGCCTTCTTTTCCTTCATTTCGATCTCGGTGGCAGCACCGACCTTGATCACCGCCACGCCGCCAGACAGCTTGGCAACGCGCTCCTGCAGCTTCTCCTTGTCGTAGTCGCTGGTGGCTTCTTCGATCTGCTTGCGGATCTGGTCCACGCGGCCCTTGATGTCGGCGTTCTTGCCCTTGCCGTCGATGATGGTGGTGTTTTCCTTCTCGACCACGATCTTCTTGGCTTCGCCGAGGTCGTTCAGGGTCGCCTTCTCGAGCGACAGACCGACTTCGTCGGAGATCACGGTGCCACCGGTCAGCACGGCGATGTCCTGCAGCATGGCCTTGCGGCGATCGCCGAAGCCCGGGGCCTTGACGGCGGCAACCTTGACGATGCCACGGATGGTGTTGACGACCAGGGTCGCCAGCGCTTCGCCTTCGACATCTTCAGCGACGATCAGCAGCGGACGGCCGGCCTTCGCGATGCCTTCCAGCAGCGGCAGCATTTCGCGGACGTTGGAGATCTTCTTTTCGTACAGCAGGATGTACGGGTTGTCGAGCTCGGCGGTCTGGTTCTGCTGATTGTTGATGAAGTACGGCGACAGGTAGCCGCGGTCGAACTGCATGCCTTCGACGACATCCAGCTCGTTCTGCAGGCCCGAGCCTTCCTCGACGGTGATCACGCCTTCCTTGCCGACCTTCTCCATCGCGTCGGCAATGGTCTTGCCGATCGACTCGTCGGAGTTCGCGGAGATCGTGCCGACCTGCGCGATGGCCTTCTGATCCTTGCAGGGCTTGGAGAGCTTCTTCAGCTCTTCGACGGCAGCGGCGACGCCGGCGTCGATACCGCGCTTCAGATCCATCGGGTTGGCGCCGGCGGCAACGGCCTTGAGGCCTTCGCGCACGATCGCCTGGGCGAGCACGGTGGCGGTGGTGGTGCCGTCGCCAGCCTCGTCAGAGGTGTTGGAAGCGACTTCCTTCACCATCTGCGCGCCCATGTTCTCGAACTTGTCCTTCAGCTCGATTTCCTTCGCGACCGACACGCCGTCCTTGGTGACGGTGGGGGCGCCGAAGCTCTTCTCGAGCACCGCGTTGCGGCCCTTGGGACCGAGCGTGGCTTTGACCGCGTTCGCCAGGATGTTCACACCCTTGAGCATGCGCGCGCGGGCGTCATCGCTGAAACGTACTTCTTTAGCTGCCATGTGAGTTCAACCTCTAGAATGTTCTCGTTGCCGGCCCGGCGCAGCCGGGCCCCGCAACCACAAAGTTGGGATGGGAGGGCGCGAGAATTACTTCTCGATCACGGCCATGACGTCTTCTTCACGCATGACCAGCAGCTCCTCGCCGTCGACCTTCACTTCGGTGCCGCTGTACTTGCCAAACAGGATGTTGTCGCCGACCTTCACGTCCAGCGGACGCACTTCGCCGTTCTCGAGGATCTTGCCCTTGCCCACGGCGATGACCTTGCCCTTGATGGGCTTCTCGGTCGCCGAGTCCGGAATCACGATGCCACCGGGGGAGGTACGCTCCTCTTCCAGGCGCTTGATGATCACGCGATCGTGCAGGGGGCGAATCTTCAGTTTGTCAGCCATAGCTCAAACCTCGGCAAAGCTAGTTTGCGAATGGATTGATGTGGAAAAGTCGATTGTTCGGGTCTTGGAGGTGGGGCATGCACCACGGCCGAACCGTTAGCACTCACCCCAGGCGGGTGCTAATAATAGGCAGCGAAGGGGATATTTCAAGTCGAATTTGGCGCTCGCGATGACCCCCATGTAGCGGCCGAGGCACTGCCATCGGGGGCCGCGATTGGCTATGCTGCGCGCCGCGCTACGCGAGTGTAAGCCCATGACCGAGCAAGTGATTGTTGCTCTTTCGACCTGCCCGGACGAGGCCACCGCCAGGCGCCTTGCCGAGGCGTTGGTGAGCGAGCGATTGGCAACCTGTGTGAATCGGGTGACCGGCCTGGCCTCGACCTACTTCTGGGACGGGCGTCTGCAGGACGAGGCCGAGATTCTGTTAATCATCAAAACTACCGCGGCGCGCCTGCCCGAGCTGGAAGCGCGGCTGCTGGCACTGCACCCTTACGAGGTGCCGGAGCTGCTGGTCCTGCCGGTGCTGGGCGGGAACGAACGCTATCTGCAATGGGTCCGAACCGGCGTGGGCGAAAATACCGAAGGCGTATAACTTGAACATCGACAGGCATCGATCTGGATTGATGAGCTGGCTTGCGGCCGCACTGGCCTGGCTGGCGCTCGCCCCGCCCGCCCTGGCAAAGGAGGAGTTCCTCCCGCCCCAGCAGGCCTACCAGTACAAGATCGACACCGCGGGCGATCGCATAGTGGTCCACTGGAAAGTCGCGCCGGGCTACTACCTGTACAAAAACAAGATGGGCGTGGCCTCGACCATGGCGACCGTGCAGCTCGCCGAGCCCGAGTGGCCCAAGGGCGAGGACCACACCGATGATTTCTTCGGCACGCAGGAAATCTATCGCGGCAGTGTCGATGTGCCAGTCGCGTTCACGGTCCAGGGTCCCGAACGCCCGAAGAAACTCGCTCTCGAATTGAAGCTGCAGGGCTGCGCCGATGCCGGACTGTGTTATCCGCCGCAGCGCTGGAAAACCGAGATCGATCTGCCAGCGAGCCCGGGCGCGGCCAAGAGCTCGGGCGGTGGACTGAGCGCGCTGTTCAAATCCAAGTCCGCGCCGCCCGGCGGCAACAGACAGGATGACTTCCTGCCACCCGACGAAGCGTTTCGTTTCGGCGCGGGCATGGAGCAGCCGGACTCGGTGGCGCTGACCTGGATCATCGCCGAGAACTACTATCTTTATAGAGATCGCATCGAGGTCACGACCGACACGCCCAACGTGACGCTGGGCAAGCTGCAGCTGCCCAAGGGCAAGCCGAAACATGACGAATACTTCGGTGACACCGAGGTCTATTACGAAGTCCTCGAAGCCTCGCTGCCGATCGCCCGGCCGGCCGGCGGCGGCACCTTGAATCTGAAGGTGACCTATCAGGGCTGCGCCGAGGATGGGATCTGCTACAACCCCATCACCAAGAACGTTGCTTTGGAGCTGCCGCCGTCGGATCAGGCCACGACGTTGAGCGCCTCTTCATCCTCGCAGGCACCGGTCGCCGAGCAGGACCGGCTCGCCTCCCTGATCCGCGACGGTAATCTGCTTGCTGTGCTCGCCACGTTCTTCGGCCTCGGCGTGTTGCTGTCCTTCACGCCATGCGTGCTGCCCATGATTCCGATTCTCTCCGGCATCATCGTGGGCCAGGGCGGCACTGTGACGCCCGCTCGCGGCTTCTCGCTTGCATTCACCTATGTGCAAGGCATGGCGCTGACCTATGCCGCGGCCGGCGCGGCGTTTGTGCTTGCCTTCAAACAGGCACCGCAAGCCTTCTTTCAACAGCCGTGGATCATCACGTTGATGACCCTGCTGTTCGTCGTACTGGCTCTGGCAATGTTCGGCGTCTTCACGCTGCAGCTGCCAAGCTCGCTGCAAACCAAGCTGACCAACGTCAGCAACGAGCAGAAATCGGGAACCTACGTGGGCACGTTCGTCATGGGCGCGCTGTCGGCGCTGGTCGTCACGGCTTGTGTCGCACCGGCCATCATCGCGGCACTTTCAGTCATCAGTCAGACGGGCCAGATCGCACGCGGCGCCGGCGCCTTGTACGCGACCGGCCTGGGGATGGGCGTGCCGCTGCTGATCGTAGGCGCGTCCGCCGGCTCGCTGTTGCCGAAGGTGGGACCGTGGATGGACACGGTGAAATCCCTGTTCGGCGTGCTGTTCCTCGCCGTCGCTGTTTATCTCGTTTCGCCGCTGCTGCCCGAAGCTGCCGTAATGCTGTTGTGGTCGCTACTCGCGGTGGTCTCCGGCTACTGGGTGTTCTCGCTCAAAGCGGGCGATGGCGGTCCGGCCGCGGCGCCGCTGCGAGCGCTGGGTTTGATCGCGGTGGTCTACGGCATCCTGTTGCTGATCGGCGCGGCGTCGGGCAGCAAGGATCCGCTGAAGCCGCTGGATCGGCTGGCCGCGGGTGGCGCCGGAGGCGGTGCGAGCACACAGGAACACGCACTCGCGTTCCAGCGGATCAAGACCATTGCCGATCTGGAGAATGCCGTGGCCGCCGCCACGGCCGCGGGCCGGCCGGTGATGCTGGATTTCTATGCAGACTGGTGCGTGTCCTGCAAGGAGATGGAGCGATACACCTTCCCCGATCCCGGCGTGCAGTCGGTCCTGGCGAATGCGGTGCTGTTGCAGGCCGATGTGACCGCCAACGATGACGCCGACCGCGCCTTGATGAACCGCTTCGAGATCTTCGGCCCGCCCACCATCGCGTTCTACAGCGCCGATGGAGTCGAACGTAAAGACTTCCGACTGGTAGGATTCGTACCCGCCGAGCGCTTCCGCGAACACGTGAAGGCTGTATTCGGCAGCTGAGCGGCGAGGGCCGCGCCTAATCGAGACAGCTGATATGAAACCCATTGGATACGTTGTGGTCGCCCTCGTCGCGGCGGCCGCGGGCTTCGGCATCTATCAATTCGCGCTCGCGCCTCGGGCGAACCTCGAACAGCCAGTAAGCGCGAACCAAGCAGCGCCGGCCGAAGCGGCAGACGAGACCGAAGGCACGGCGCTTCCCGAAATCCTGCCCGACTTCACGCTCGCCAATCTCGAAGGCCAGCCCCAGTCGATCCGCAGCTGGGAAGGCAAGTCGATGATCATCAACTTCTGGGCGACCTGGTGCGCGCCCTGCCGTCGCGAGATTCCGCTGCTGAAGAAGATTCAAGCGGAGCATGGCGCGAACGGCTTTCAGGTCGTCGGGGTGGCCGTGGACTTCCGCGATGACGTGCTGAAGTACGCCAAGGAGATCGGCATCGACTATCCCCTGCTGATCGGCGAGGAAGACGGGCTCGATGCGGTGACCAAGTTTGGCCGCGGCTCGCTGGGCTTCCCCTTCACGGTGTTCACCGACAACCAGCAGCGCCTGGTGCTGTTTCACCTCGGCGAGATCCATCCGGAGCAGGCCGAAATCATGCTGGCCACGGTCGGCAGGGTGAACAGCGGTGAGTTGACGCCGGCGGCGGCCCGTGCCGTTGCAGCCAAGCAACTGCAGGAATTGGCGCCCGCCAAAGGGTAAAGCTGGCCGACACCGCCGAATCGGCTATGATGCGTGCCCGGTTTTTCCGGCTCGCACGCACTCGGGCGTGTTCTTCCCGGGATTGAGCCGAACCCACGCGATCGTATCGCTGTTGCAGATTTGCCCACGAGGCGGTTCGAACCGGCCGCGATCGTGACGCAATCTCGGCGTAGATCATCGCCAAACTGCTCCCAATCTGGTTAAACTCGCCGCCATCTTCGGTAAAGTGCCACCTTGGCAATTTGAAATACGGCGCGCCCGTTCCTGCATGGCTCATCTGCTGCTCCTCAATGGTCCCAATCTCAACCTGCTCGGCACGCGCGAGCCGGGCACGTATGGGTCCGTGACGCTGGAGCAGATCGTCAACCGGGCGAGCCAGCTGGCCGCGGAGGCCGGTCACCACCTCTCGGCATTCCAGAGCAATGCCGAGGCGGAGCTGATCAGCTGCATCCATGAGGCGCCGGCGTCGCACGTGGCCTGCATCATCTTCAATCCCGCGGCTTTCACGCACACCAGCGTGGCGCTGCGCGATGCCTTGCTGGGCGTGAAGATTCCCTTCATCGAAGTGCATCTGAGCAACGTGCATGCGCGGGAGCCGTTCCGCCATCACTCCTATTTCTCCGATATCGCCATCGGCACGATTACCGGACTGGGGGCTTTCGGGTACGAGCTGGCGCTGCGCGCGGCAGCCAACTATCTGAGCCTGCCCCGTCACTAAACATCTGGCATTTTTCGCACTCTTTCCGCGCTCCCGCAGGAAAAGAACAAGAGGTCCGTATGGATATTCGTAAGGTCAAAAAACTCATCGAGCTGCTCGAGGAATCCGGCATCGCCGAGATCGAGATCAGCGAGGGCGAGGAGTCGGTGCGCATCAGCCGCTATCCGCAGGGCGGAGCCCCCGCGCCGGTCGTGCACTATGCAGCTCCTCCGGTTGCAGCTCCTGCCGCGGTCGCGGCCCCTGTCGCCGCGGCCCCCGCCGCTGCCGCTCCTGTTGCAAGCAAGGCTGATCACACCGTGACCGCGCCGATGGTCGGCACCTACTACTCCGCCGCCTCGCCGGGCGCCAAGCCGTTCGTCGACATCGGCACCGAGGTCAACGTCGGCGACACTCTCTGCATCATCGAAGCCATGAAGATGATGAACCAGATCGAGTCGGACAAGGCGGGCCGCGTCACGGCCGTGCTGGTGAAGAACGGCGATCCGGTCGAGTTCGGTCAGCCGCTGTTCATCATCGAATGATGGACAGCCGAATCGCCACTATCGAGTAACTCCCAATCGCGTGTCGGGCGCGCTGGGCGCGCCGGCACCCGCGGTAAAAAACCAAACATGCTGGAAAAAGTAGTCATCGCCAATCGCGGCGAGATCGCGCTAAGGATTTTGCGCGCCTGTCGTGAGCTCGGCATCAAGACCGTCGCTGTGCATTCCACCGCCGACTTCAATCAGAAGCACGTGCTGCTCGCGGATGAGTCGGTGTGCATCGGCCCGCCCTCCTCCAAGGAGAGCTATCTGAACATGCCGGCGATCATCAGCGCCGCCGAAGTGACCGACTCGGTCGCCATCCATCCCGGCTACGGCTTCCTGTCCGAGAACGCGGACTTCGCCGAGCGC
>NZ_CALFXI010000071.1 GCF_937958065.1 uncultured Steroidobacter sp. | reverse complement strand
TTCCCTAGGCGCGAGCTTTGCGGCGTTTGGTGCTGGTGCGCGACTTGCCGGGCTGCTTTCGGGTGGTCTTTTGCTTCGCGGACTGCTGCTTGGCAGTCTTACCGTACAGCTTGCGCAGCTCGTCCTTGGCGCCTTCGAGCGTGCGCCTGCGGGCGGCCGGTAATGTTTTACCGGCACGGTTCTCGTAGAAGGTCAGCATCGACATGGCGGAGCGATACGGCGATGACTTGCGCTTGTGGCTGCGCTCGGCCGAGCGCTTCAGCGACAGGGCGATGCCTCTGGAGCTGCCGCCGGTGAAGACGCCTTCCTCGAGCGTCAGTGCATCGCTGGTCTCGGTGACCTGTTGCGACCAGCGTCTTTTGCGAGCGGTGGCCATGCTGCCTCCGGGAGCGTTGCGGACGCTGACGGAATGATCCAGGTGCGCCAACGTTCCCGAACCGGGAGACTCAGTCCTCGAAGGACAGGGTCCAGGTCTCGCCGACCAGCGACTGACCGAAGCTGTGGTGCGGCTCGCTCTTGGTGAGTTTGAAGCCCGCGGCGACGTACAGTTTGCGCGCTGCCACCAGGTTGCTCTGCGTCCAGAGCGTCATGCCTTTGTAACCCGCCTCGCGAGCAAATCCGACGCACTCGTTCACGAGCATGCGGCCGACGCCGTGACCTCGAGCGCTGTCTTCCACCAACAGCAAACGGAGCTTCGCGATGCCGTCCGGTCCGCGGACCAGCATGATCGTGCCCACTGGCGTATCGCCGAGCTCGGCGATCCAGCACCGCTCGACCGCGGGATCGAACTCCCGTAGGAACCGGGCGCAGATCTCGGCGACCAGCGCTTCGAATTCGCTGTTGAACCCATATTCCTTTTCATACAGCGCGCCGTGCCGCTGGATGATCCAGCCCATGTCGCCGGCGCGATGCGTTCGCAGCCGGACGGCCGGCGTCGTGGGCTGCGGGCTGAGCAGAGATTGCACTTGACGCAGATGAGCTTGCAGTTGCAGTTGCCGATGCCAGGGCAGGGGCTCCAGAAGCTTTGCGACTTCGTCGCGCGCTTGCTGATTGACGCCGGCGAAAGCTTTGCGGCCTTTCGCCGTGAGCAGCAGGTGGGATTTGCGGGCATCGTCTTCGGAGCGTTCGCGCTTGAGCCAGCCGCGCTTTTCGAACTGCGCGAGGATGCGGCTGACATAGCCGAAGTCCATGCCCAGCGTGCGCACCAGGTCGGCGGCCGTCACGTCCGTGCCATTGGCGATTTCATACAGCACCCGGAGCTCGGCCAGGGAATAGTCGCCGCCCAGCAGGTTGTTGCCGAGCACGCCGATGGTGCGGGTGTAGAAGCGATTGAACTGGCGGATGTCGGCGATGATCGACTCGGACGCGGCATTCATGCGGGTTCCTCCGTGAGCGCAGACGTTCGCCGAATTACTTGACGAAGTCAAGTATCTGTTCGGACCCGACGCTGACAGGGTTTCCGGCTCGCGGCGACCGCCGCTTTGGAGCACAATTCGCGGGTGATCAAGCTCCGGGGTTTCATTCTTCAGGCCAGTTATCGTGTGGTTTCCGGTCCCGCCGGAACGCGCGTACCTGTCATCCATGTGTATGGCCGGCTCGAAGATGGCGGCACCTTTCTGGTCCGCGACAATCGCCAGCGTCCGCACTTCTACATTCGCACCGGGGACGTCGAGCGCGCGAGCGTCCTGACGTCGCAGCAGCCTGTGCCGTTGCAGAAGCGCACTTTCGACGGCGCGCCGGTGTCGCGCTTCGATATGGAGACACCGACCGATGTGCCCGGGCTGCGAGACCGGCTGCACGACGTGGGGATCGACACCTACGAGGCGGACGTGCGCTTCGCGATCCGTTATCTGATCGAGCGCGGCATCAAAGGCGGCTGTGAGATCGAGGGCGAGCCGACGCCGGGCGAGGCAGTCACCTGGGTGTTCGACAACCCGGTGCTTCGGCCGGCCGAGGTGAGGATCGAGCCGCGCGTCCTGTCGTTCGATATCGAGACCGATGGCAAGGGCGAGCGGCTGCTCGCGATCTCCATGTACTCCAACGAGATCGACGAGGTGCTGATCGTCGATGGCAGCGATCGCCCCATGCCGGAGAAGGCGACGCGCTGTCTCGACGAATACTCCGCGCTCGATGCGTTCTGCGAGCGGGTTCGGCGTCTCGATCCCGACGTGATCACCGGCTGGAACATCGTCGACTTCGACTTGACGGCGCTGCAGCGCATGGCGCAACGGCTGCGGCATCCATTCAACCTCGGTCGCGACACTGGCGCGATCCGCATTCGCAAGGCCGAGGGTTACTTCGGCAGCGGGCAGGCGAGCATTCCGGGCCGATTGGTCATGGATGGCATCGACCTGCTGCGCGGCGCGTTCGTGCGGATGGATGATTACTCGCTCGACGCCGTGGCCCGGGAAGTGCTGGGCGAAGGCAAGGCGGTCGCGGGCGACGTTCGCGATCGTCTGGCCGAAATCATTCACAACTATCGTCACGATCTGCCCGCGTTCGCGCTGTATGCACGCACCGACGCGCGGCTGGTATTCGAGATCGTGGCGAAGTTGAATCTGATTCCGTTGGCGGTGGCGCGCAGTCAGCTCACCGGGATGACCCCGGATCGAGTCGCGGCCAGCATCGCGTCGTTCGATTTCCTGTATCTCTCGGAGCTGGAGAAACTCGGCATCGTCGCGCCGACGGTCCGCTCCAGCGATGCCCGCGTGTACGAAGCACAGCAGGGCGGCCACGTGCTCGAGCCGCTCACCGGGCTGCATCGAAACGTCTGGGTCTTCGACTTCAAGAGCCTGTATCCCAGCATCATTCGCACGTTCAACATCGATCCGCTGTCGTACGTGGCCAGGCCGCAGCCCACCGACGACTTGATCGAAACGCCGGGCGGCGCATTCCGCCGCGAGCCCGCCATCCTGCCTCGGGTGCTCGATGAGTTGTTCCCTCGGCGTGACATAGCCAAGAAGAACGGCGACGAGGTGGCCTCGCACGCCATCAAGATCCTGATGAACTCGTGTTATGGCGTATTGGGTACACCCGCGTGCCGGTTCTACAACCCGGCGCTTGCCAACTCGATCACCGGCACCGGCCGCGAAATACTGTTGTGGTCCAAGCAGTGGTTCGAGAGTGCGGGCTACACCGTGCTCTATGGCGATACCGACAGCTTGTTCGTTCGCTCCGGCATGCCGGACGCCGACGAGGCTCGTGCCACAGGCAGAGAGCTTGCCGCCAGGCTGAATCAGGACATCGCTCGATACATAGAGCAGGAATGGCGCGTGACCAGCAAGATGGAGCTGAAGTTCGAGAAGCTCTACTTACGGCTGTTCCTGCCGAGGGCGAGAGGCAGCACTCGCGGCGCCAGCAAACGTTATGCAGGCTTGCTCAACGCGGCCGATATCGACGGCGTGCAGTTCGTCGGCATGGAAGTCGTGCGGCGTGACTGGACGGCGCTCGCCAAACAAGTGCAGCGCGAGTTGTATCACCGCCTGTTCACGGATCAGCCGGTCGACGTCTATCTCGCCGATATCGTCGGCAGAGTGCGCGACGGCAAGCTGGATGACCAGCTGGTCTACAAGAAGAATCTTCGGAAGGACACCGAGGAGTACACCGCGACCACGCCGCCGCATGTGGTTGCCGCCCGCAAGTCGACTCAGCCGCTGGGCCGCTTGATCAGTTATGTGATCACGACCGCCGGCCCCGAACCCATCGACAACATCCAGCATCCGCTGGATCGCGAGCACTACGTCATCAAGCAGATCAAGCCGGTGGCGGAGCCGGTGCTCGCGACGCTCGGCTTGGATTTCGAGCAGGTGATCGGCGACAGTCGCCAGATGGATCTTTACGCGTTGCTGGGCGATCGCTAAGCCCGGCGACGCGCCGAGCCGTTGCGAGAGCTCGCTGCTGGTCGCGTCGATGCGCGCGAAGCGGCCACGCTTGCAGCGGGCGTAGCCTTGTTCTTTTTCTTCGCGGTGTTAATCAGATCCAGCACTTCGGTGATGATGCCTTCCATGATGGTGCGGGCCTTGGTGGCATTGCCCGCCTCGATGGCGTCGAGCACCTTGCGGTGCAAGTCGACGTCGGCCTGCGGCACGCCTTTGACCGAGTTGGTGAGCCGGATCGAAATGCGTAGCGCCGCGTTGATCACGTCTTCGAGTTGAGCGTAGAACCGGTTGCCCGTGGCATGCAGCACGGCGACATGAAAGGCGATGTCGGATTCGAGGGGATCATCTTCCCCGAGGGCCGCCGTTTTCATTCGGTCTACGGCGCGGCGAATGCGCGCGATGCCTTCAGGTGTGGCGTTACGGGCGGCGAGCGCGGCCGCCATGGGCTCGATCGCATAACGAATTTCGGTGAATTCGGCGAGCAGCTCCAGCGAGAACTTTCTTTCCAGCAGCCAGCGCAGCACATCGGGATCGAGCAGATTCCAATTGCTCTCCGGCTCGACCCAGGTGCCCTGGCGCGGGCGGGCGCTGAGCAGGCCCTTGGCGGTGAGCATCTTGACCGCTTCCCGCAGCACCGTGCGGCTGGCGCCGAATTGTTTGCACAGCTCGGCTTCGATGGGAAACGGCACCGTGTCGCCATAAGTCTGGGTGACGACCGCATGCCCCAGTTCTTCGACGATGGCGTAAGTGAGGTTCTGTCCGCTGGGTTTGCGCATGCCTTGGTCCGGGCCCCTTCGAATTATGGGAGCAACATAGCACGATCAGGCGTGGGCCGATCCCTTCGCCTGCTGCCAGGCGCTGACGATGGCGGTGGCGCGGGCGCCGACTTCGGCGGCGGTGCGGCCCGGTGCATAGAGGTCCGTGCCGAAGCCGATGCCGTCGATGCCCGCTTCCGCCCATTCCGCGAGGTTACGAGCCCCGACTCCGCCGACCGCAAATACTTTGGTCCCCGGCAACACCGCCCGAAGCGCTTTCAAGTGCTGCACGCCGTAGGTCGAGGCGGGGAACATCTTCAGTGCGGTCGCGCCGGCATCGATAGCGGCAAACGCCTCGGTCGCTGTTGCGAAGCCCGGGACCGGCTGCAGGCCCAATTCGACGCTGCGGGCAATCACGGCGCGATCGACATTGGGCGTCACGATCAGCTTGCCGCCGGCTTCGGCAACGGCGTCGACCTGCGCAGGTTTGAGCACCGTACCGGCGCCGCACAGGCATTCGTTGCCATAGCGCTCGGTCAATCGTCGAATGCTCAGCAACGGCTCGGGGGAATTCAGCGGCACTTCGATGCCGCGAATCCCGGCATCGACCAGGGCCTGGGCCACATCCAATATTTCCTCGGGGCGGATGCCGCGCAGGATGGCGATCAAAGGAGGAAGAGCGACGGGCGTGGACACGAAATTACTCCGCGATATCTGGATGAGCGAGCGCGTTCAGACCGGCGAGCGTCAGCTCGGTGGCGTCCAGCGGCAGCGTTTCGATGCCATGCGCGGCGAGCGCGGCGCCATAGAGCTCGGCCAGCCGGGGCGCACCAATGATCGGCACAGCGGCACCGGCTCGCATCGTTCCGTCGAACAAAGGCAGTGCCCCCAGCACGTCCTGGCCGATGATGAGGCCGGACAGATAGGTCGAGGCTTCGGCGTGCGTCATGTTTTGAATCAGCTGGCGGGCCCGCACCTCGAACAACAAGTGACTGAGCGGAACGTTGCGCAACTCGCGGCTGCGTTGCAGGCCAGCCTCGAAGCCCCGACGTTCGGCTGCTTCGTTGGCCTCGGCCGTCGACGCCTTCAATAGCGTGCTGCGATCTCGCAGCAGGGCATACAACTCGCCGGACAAACTGGTTTGAAACGATTTGAGCTTGCCGTTTTCGACCAGCGCCCATTTGGTGTGGGTGCCCGGGAGGGCGACGATGCTTCGGCCGCGTCCGAGCGAAGGATGCGTGGCGATGGCGCCGAGGATTTGCGTTTCCTCGCCGCGCATGACGTCCGGGGCGCCGAGCGGGTTCGTGCAGGAAACGCCAGCGGCAATGGCGATCGAATGCCCGCGGGCCTCGAAGCGCAACAGCGAGGCGCGCAACTCCGCAGTGCCGGCAGGGCACGCTGCGTACGGAACTTCTCGCCAGCCATTGCGCGAGCCGACCATTCCGGCCAGCCAGATGGGCAGCGGCCCATATCGGCCGGTCCAGGGTTCGAGCGCGGCGAACAGGGTCGCCTCGGCGTTGGTCGTCAATGAGCCGATACCGGCGCCATCGGCCTTATCGAGCACCGTGCCGCCGCGGCACAGGTGCAGCCGCAGGTGGGTCGTGCCCCAGTCGCCGGCGATATGGGTGGGTGAGTCGGTCATGAGCGGGATTCCATGTGGGCCTTTTATATGATTAATATTCTCCCTGTACAAGCCCGACCTGGACAAGCGACGGCGGTCGGGCCCGACAACACGGATTTTCGGGGGAAGCGATGCAAGGACATCAGAAAATCGCGCCGAAGCGGGCCTGGTGGGCGGCGCTGCTCGCAGTAATGGCCGGCAGCACCTCGGCGGAGCCGCCCCGCGGCTACTATCTGGGTGCCGACCTGTCCTATGTCAACGAAATGGAGGATTGCGGGGTCGTCTACCGCGAAGGCGGGAAACCTGCCGATCCGATCTCTGGTATAGCTCGGGGCCGATCGAGGCCCGGCTCGGCTACAAATATCACAGCCCGTTCACCGTCATTTATGGCTGGAACGGAGCGGACCTGCAGACGCTGGAGGAGGAGTCGGTGCTGGACCTGAGCACGTCGTATCAGCTCAGCGCCGGCGTGCAACTGCGCTTCCAGGTCAACAATCTCACCGACGAGCCGTTGCGCATGCATCGGGACAATCAGGTGAATCGGATCGGTCGGTATGACGAGTACGGCCGCCGCTACCTGCTCGACGTCACCATGAAGTTCTGATCCGCGGGCGGTGTTCCAGCCGCGCCCCTGAGCGCGCGCGTCTCAACGGTCGCTGATGGAAGATCGGCGCCGCGCAGGCGTCGATCAGATGCGCTCCGGCTACTCGGCTCGGGTTGGCGCGCGGATGATCTGGCCCGGATGAGCGCCCGTCGTGCGTCGATCCTGATACACGAGCTTGCCGTTCACCCAGACCTTCTCGATGCCCGCCGACAAGGCTGTCGGATTCTGCATCGTGGCGCGGTCGATGACGGTCGTCGGATCGAACAACACCAGATCCGCCTTGTTGCCTTCGGCAATGGTGCCGCGATCGGCGATGCCGAGATGTTTTGCGGCCAGGCCGGTCATCTTGTAAACGGCTTCCTCCAGCGACATCACTTTCTTCTCGCGCACATAGTGACCAAGCACTCGCGGAAACGCGCCGTAGCCGCGGGGATGAGTGCCCGACATCCCATCCGAACAGATGTTCGTGTGCTCCCACGTCATCAGACGAATCACATCGTCTTCACGCATGCTGGTGCCGATCACGGATTCGATCCGTCGCTCATTGGGATGCGCCTTCTGATAGTCGTCGACCTGTTTCATCAAGCCCAGATAGACATCCACCGGCGCGGCATTGCGTTCCTTCGCGAGCTCCGCGAGCGATTTGCCGACGATGCTGGGATCGGGCTGGAAGCGCGAGAAGTACAGCCCTTCCGGGGGCGTCGACTCCTTGAGCATGAGCGCCAGGCCTTCGCGATCGTCGTACACCGGTTTTGGGAACAGCACACGCATGGTCGATTGCCAATACGTGTACGGATACAGGTCGGCGGTGATGTCCACGCCGGAAGCGCGGGCATCGTTCAACAGCGTCAGCACTTTATCCGACGTGCCCCAGAGTTTTTTCACACCGATCTTGAGATGCGAGACCTGTACCGGCACGCCACTCGCTCTGCCGATGTCGATGACCTCTTGCAAGGCGGGCATCAGCGTCAAGCCCTCATTGCGTATGTGGCTGACATAGCGGCCGCCGAAGCGGGCCGACACCCTGGCCAATGCGATCACTTCGTCCGTCGTGGAGAAATTGCCGGTCTCATAAAGCAATCCCGTCGAGAGGCCAAACGCGCCGGCCGCCATGTCGTCTTCGAGCAGCTGGCTCATGCGCGCGAGCTCTTCCTCGGTGGCTGGGCGGCGGGCAGCGTTCATGCCTTGCTCGCGCAGCGTGTTGTGACCGGAGTAGGAGCCGAGGTTGACTGCGATCGGGTCTTTGTCGAGCCGGGCGAAGAAGCTCCGCAGCGGCGACTGCGATACGCCGTCCTGGCCGACGATGATGGTGGTGACGCCCTGACTGGTGGCCGCCACCATGTCGGGCGACTTCGGAATGTCGTAGTCGTGATGGCTGTGCGTGTCGATGAACCCGGGGGCCAGTGCCTTGCCGCCGCCCTCGATCACGACCTCGTTGGTGCTGGGAACCACATCGCCCACCGCAACGATCCGCCCGTCCTCGATCCGCACCGATCCCTTGCGCGCCGGCGCCCCGGTGCCGTCGATGATGATCACGTCGGAGATGACCGCGCTGTCGAGGTTCGGAGGTGCAGCGGCGAAGCCCAGCAGCGGAGTCGTGGCGAGCAGGAGCGCGAACAACTGTTTCATGGCATGCCTCTCCAGCCGGAAGCGCGAGCCATTATGCGACAGATTGGGGCAGGTGGCGCCGCGAGGACCGGGCAGGAGGTGACATATACCTGTGTCCCGCCGGGCTCGGGCACGCGCCTTGGTCCGGGTTCATGACCGCGAAGTGACGTAATGCCAGCCCCGTGCGCCCCAGGTCGGCGCACGGGGTTTTTCTTTTGTCGCTCGTGAGGGTGACCTGTGGTGAGCGGGCGGGGAAGCCGATACCATCGCCTCTGGCCTTACAGACTATTCGACGAATCAGGGCTTGCGACTCCTCACTCTCACACGCTCGGCCTGCCTGTTGGTGGCCGCCGCATTTCTGACTGTGGCAGGGACGGCGCGGGCGGCGGAGTCGCGCCCGACTGGAGCGCATCCCGCCCAGACTTACATCGACCGGGCGGCCGCCGCGGTCCGCAGCCGGCCCGAAGACAGCGTCCGGGATACGCAGGCCGCACTGAAAATTCTCGCCGGGCAGCCCAACGCCGACCTGGAGATCCGGGCCCGGTTGCTGCTTTGTGATCACCTCTCGGAGCGGGACAAGGCCGGCGCCGAGGCCGAAGTGGCGCGGGCGCGTGCCTTGCTGCCACAGGCGACGCGCCGAGGTCTGGAGGCGGGTGTGCTCAATTGCGAGGGCACCATCCTGGAGACCGCCAGCGAGAACGCCCGGGCGCGGGAGCTCTACGAGCAGGCCGTGGCTGTCGCGAGCCGCGCTCATGACGACGAGATGCTCGCGGCCTCCTTGTTCGCCCGCGGCTATCTGTTGGGTTTGCAGGGCCAATACGCGACGGGTCTCGCCGATCTGAAGCGTGCCCAGTCCATCTATGACGATCTGCAGCTGCCCGACCATTCGCTCACCGCGCTGAATGGCATCGCCATTCTTTACAATCGCATGGGTGACTATGCCCAGGCGCGGCACATGTACGACCGGGCCCTCAAAGCGCAGCGCGACGCCGGCATGTATCGCGAGCAGAGCGTGACACTTCACAACCTGGGGCGAGCGCATGAAAACCTGCGCGAATGGGATGCGGCGCAGGCGGCGTTTCAAGAGTCATACGACATCAGCCGTCAATTGAATTACGCGCGTGGCGAAGCCTATGCGCTACGCGGCCTGGCGGCGGTCAAGAACGCCAAGGGCGATCCGAACGGGGCTCTGCAGACGCTCGAGCAAGCGATGGCTTTGCAACGACAGACACCGGACGCGCGCTTGGAAGCGCAGATCCAGCTGGTGCGCGGCGTGGCGCTGCATCGGCTGCGGCAGCTCACCGCGAGTGCTGAAGCACTCGAAACGGCGCTCAAAGTGTTCCGTCAGGCTGATTCGCTCAATGAGCTGCGCGCGACCTACGGCGCGCTGGCGGCGGTGCTCTCCGACATGGGCAACTGGCGCGAAGGCTACGCTCATCTGCTCAATGCACAGGAAACGTCCGAGCGCATGTTCCGGAATCAGGTCGATCAGCGCTTCGCGACCTTGAAGGTGGAGTTCGACACCGCGGCCAAGGAAAAAGAAAATATCCTGCTGATGCGCGAGAACAAGGCGAACCAGCTGGCCCTGGCGGAAGGCCAGCGTGCGCGCAATCTGCAGAGAGCGGTGATCCTTTTGACAGTGATCCTGGCGGTGTTGCTGGCCACATTGGCCTGGCATCAGTGGCGTTCCACCCGTCGCATGCGCACGCTCGCGATGACCGACGAGCTCACTGGCGTGCCGAACCGTCGCGCCGTCTTGTCACGGCTCGCGCCGCTGCTGCAGCAGGCGAATCCGCCGAGCTGTGCGATGCTGATCATCGATATCGATCACTTCAAGAGCATCAACGATCAGCATGGCCATGCGGAAGGCGACGAGGCGCTCAAGTCGGTCGCTCGCGAACTGCGCGGGCACGTGCGCGAGCCCGCTTTCATCGGCCGGCTCGGCGGTGAAGAGTTCGTGGTGGTGATTCCGGGCGCGGACTTCGACCAGGCCTATCGCAAGGCCGAGCGTTTCCGCGAAGGCGTGATGGGTATCGACACGCGACGCTGGCTGAACGATCGTCGCATTACGGTCAGCATCGGATTGACCCTGTCGAAGCCGACCGGCGATACGCCCAGCACCATGTTGCAACGGGCGGACGCGGCGTTGTATGACGCGAAACGTGCGGGACGCAATTGCGTGAAGGCACAGCTGCCCGCGGCCGAGAGTGAGGTGCCGGCGGCGATGGAGCCGGCGCAAGTGGAATTCGCCTGACTCACAACTTAGGGGACGAGATGACGATACTGCGAAGGGGCCTGCTGGCCGCCTGTGGACTGGTGGCATTCACGGCGCTGAGCACGGCCCATGCCGATGAGGACCAGGCACTCGCGCATGCGCGTCAGCTGCTCGAGAAAGTGATTCTGATCGACGGCCACAACGATCTGCCTTGGGCCATCCGCATCGACAGCAAAGCGGCCGGCGACGTGGCCACCCATGATCTGCACGGCACCGTGCCGTTCCAGACCGATCTGAAGCGGCTGGAGCAGGGCGGCATCGGCGCGCAGTTCTGGTCTGTCTATATTCCTGGCGAGATCGGTAGCGGCTACGCGCGCACGCAGCTGGAGCAGATCGACATCGCCCGGCGCCTGATCGAGCGCTACCCCAAGTTCCAGTTCGCGACATCGGTTGCCGACATTCGCGCCGCGCATCGCCAGGGGCGCATCGCCTCCCTGCTGGGCATGGAAGGCGGCCACGCCATCGAGAACTCGTTGGGGGCCTTGCGTGCGTACTACGATCTGGGCGTGCGCTACATGACGCTCACTCACAACGTGAATCTGGACTGGGCGGATTCCGCCGCCAAGCCGCCCGAGCACGGGGGCCTCACCAAGTTCGGCGAGGAGGTCGTGCTGGAGATGAACAAGCTCGGCATGCTCGTCGATCTGTCGCACGTCTCCGACGACACGATGGACGACGCGCTGCGCGTCTCGAAAGCGCCGGTGATTTTCTCGCACTCCTCGGCGCGTGCCATCTGCGACGTGCCGCGTAACGTGCCCGATAGCATTCTGAAGCGCTTGCCCGAGAATGGCGGCGTGGTGATGGTGACGTTCGTGGCCGGGTTCATCGATCCGGAGGTCGCCAGGATCCAGGTGCCTGCGATCGCCGAAGTGGGCCGTCGCAGTCAGGGCAAGTCGGTGGAAGAGGCCGAGCGGATCGCGGAGGAGGTCATGGGCAAGCTGCAGCTGCCCAAGACCAGCATTGCCAAAGTCGCCGATCACATCGAGCACATCCGCAAGGTCGCCGGCGTGCGGCACATCGGTCTGGGCGGCGACTACGATGGCAATTCCACCTGGCCGGTCGGGCTCGAAGACGTCTCGGGCTATCCGCTGTTGTTTGCCGAGCTGATCCGCCGCGGCTGGAGCGATGAGGATCTGACGCTGCTGGCCGGTGAAAACGTGCTGCGTGCCATGGCGAAAGCCGAGGACGTGGCGCGTCAGCTCAGCAGGAAATAGTTTCCCAACTGATGTGAGTGGCGCACAGGATCGCTGGCAGTTCTGGATCGATCGGGGCGGCACGTTCACGGATGTGATCGGCCGCCGCGCGAACGGCGAGCTCGTCACTCTCAAACTGCTCTCCGAAAATCCGCAGCGTTATCCGGACGCCGCGGTTCAGGGCATTCGCGAGCTGCTGCAGCTCGCATCCGATGCCCCCATTCCCGCCGAGCGCATCGATGCCGTGAAGATGGGCACGACGGTTGCGACCAATGCGCTCCTGGAGCGCAAGGGCGATCGCACCGTGCTGCTGATCACGCGCGGCTTCGCCGATGCGTTGCGCATCGCTTATCAGCATCGACCCAAGCTGTTCGTACGGCATATCGAGTTGCCGTCGTTGCTGTATGAAGAGGTCGTGGAGATCGATGAGCGCGTTGCTGCCGATGGCAGCATCGTCCGTCCGCTGGATCTCGCGGCAGCCGATCCGGCATTGCGCGATGTTTTCGCTCGTGGTGTACGAAGCTGCGCGATCGTGTTGATGCACGGCTATCGCTATCCCGAGCATGAGCGGCTGCTTGGCGAGCTCGCGCGCCGAATCGGGTTCTCGCAAGTGTCGGTGTCGCACGAAGTCAGCCCGTTGATGAAGCTGGTCTCGCGCGGTGATACGACGGTCGTGGATGCGTACTTGTCGCCGGTATTGCGGCGATATGTGGAGCAGGTGGCTTCGCAGTTGCCGGGCGTGCGATTGCAGTTCATGCAGTCCTCGGGCGGCTTGACGGATGCGCATCAGTTTCAAGGCAAGGATGCGATTCTGTCCGGGCCGGCCGGCGGCATCGTTGGGGCCGTACGCGCCGCCGGTGAGGCGGGGTTCGAGAAGATCATCGGCTTCGACATGGGCGGCACGTCTACGGACGTGGCTCATTACGCAGGCGAGTATGAGCGGGCGTTCGACACGGAAGTTGCTGGCGTACGGCTGCGCGCGCCGATCATGCAGATTCATACGGTTGCGGCGGGTGGCGGGTCGATTTGTCGCTTCGATGGCGTGAGAGTGCGAGTGGGGCCGGAATCCGCTGGCGCGGATCCAGGGCCGGCGGCATATCGTCGCGGCGGGCCGCTTACGGTCACCGATGCGAACGTGTTGCTTGGAAGGATTCAGCCGGATTTCTTCCCGGCGGTGTTCGGAAGCAGCGGGGATCTGCCGCTCGATGCCGCGGCGGTGAAGGCGAAGTTCGCGGCGTTGGCGGAGCAGGTGGCCGAATCCATCGGCGAGTCCGCTGGGGCGGTTCAATCCGCACAGGTGCCTCACGCGTCGACTCAAGCGACACAGGCGCCGCCTGACGCGCAGGCCCGAGTCGGCACGACGCACACGGCGGAGAGCATCGCTGCTGGCTGTATCCGAGTGGCCGTCGAGAACATGGCCAATGCCATCAAGAAGATCTCCGTGCAGCGAGGCCACGATGTCACTGAGTACACTCTGGTGTGCTTCGGTGGCGCGGCTGCGCAGCATGCGTGTTTGGTGGCAGACGCACTCGGCATGCAGACGGTTTACATCCATCCGCTGGCGGGTGTGTTGTCCGCGTACGGCATCGGGCTTGCTGATGTGACCGCGATGAAGCAGCAGGCCGTCGAAGCGGAGTTGGGTGATGAGGTACTGGCCGGCCTGCAACCTGCATTCGCTACGTTGGAGTTGTCGGCCCGCGACGCGCTGCTCGCGCAGGGCGTGCCGCTCGAACGCATTCGAGTCGAGCGCAAACTCGCGATCAAGTACGCAGGCACGGACAGCACGCTGCAGCTGTCGCCAGCGCCGGATGCCGAAGCCCACGCGTCTTTAGCGACGGATCAGCCAGCGGCCGCGAAACCTGCGACTGATGACGACACGCCCGCACAGCGCGGGCCGTCGCAGGGTGCAAAAAATAACTCGGCTGCTGAGGAAACAAACTCGGGGCCGAGCTCGCAGCTCGCCGCGCGCTTCTACGACGAATATCGGCAGCGTTATGGCTTCCTGATGTCCGGCCGGGCGCTGGTCATCGAATCGATCAGCGTCGAAGCGATTGGAGCGTCAGAGCAGAACGTGTCTCCGGCATCGTCGAAGGCAAAGAGCGCGGCATTACCTTCACCCATCGACTCACGCCCCGTGTACTTCGAGGGCGCCTGGCACTCAACACCGTTCTTCGAGCGCACCTCACTCCCGCCGGGCGCCAAGTTGCCCGGCCCCGCGGTCATCCGCGAGCAGAACACCACCATCGTGATCGAGCCGGGCTGGCAAGCCGAAGTCACGCCGCTGAATCATCTGGTCCTGCGTCGGGCCGAACCGCTGCGTCGTGAGCACGCCATCGGCACGCGCGCCGATCCGATCCTGCTGGAGGTATTCAACAACCTGTTCATGGCCATTGCCGAACAGATGGGCGTCACGCTCGCCAACACGGCGACCTCGGTGAACATCAAGGAGCGTCTCGACTTCTCCTGCGCGCTGTTCGACGAAGCCGGTCATCTGATCGCGAACGCGCCGCACATGCCCGTGCACTTGGGCTCGATGGGCGAGTCCGTCCAGGAGATCCTGCGGCGCCGAGCGAGCACGATGCGCCGAGGCGATGTCTTCGTTCTGAACGCGCCGTATGCCGGCGGCACCCATCTGCCGGACGTCACCGTCGTGATGCCAGTGTTCATCGAAGATTCGCAGCAGCCGACGTTCTTCGTCGCCGCGAGAGGCCATCACGCCGACATCGGTGGTTCGACACCCGGCTCGATGCCAGCAACCTCCACGATCATTGAAGAGGAAGGCGTGCTGCTCGACAACGTGCAATTGGTCGCGAACGGCAGCTTGCTCGAAGAGCAGATGCGCAAGCTCCTCACGTCCGGCAAGTATCCAGCTCGCAACGTCGAGCAGAATCTCGCCGACCTGCGCGCACAAGTCGCGGCCTGCCAGAAGGGCGCCGCCGAGCTCGAAGCGATGGTCGCGCACTTCAGCCTGCCCGTCGTGCAAGCGTACATGCAGCACGTCCAGAACAACGCCGAGGAAGCCGTGCGTCGAGTCATCGACGCGCTCCACGATGGCGAATTCACGTACGCAATGGACAACGGCGCCAGCATCAAAGTGGCAATTCGTATCGACAGCCGGACGCGCTCGGCCACCATCGACTTCACCGGCACCAGCAGCCAGCAGCCGAACAACTTCAATGCCCCCGCGCCGGTGACACGCGCGGCCGTGCTCTACGTGTTCCGAACATTGGTGGATGACGAGATCCCGATGAATGCCGGCTGCCTGAAGCCGCTGCACATCATCGTGCCAGCCGGCTCCATGCTGAATCCGCAAGCGCCCGCCGCCGTGGTCGCCGGCAATGTCGAGACCTCGCAGGTCATCACCGATTGTTTATACGGCGCGCTCGGCGTGCTGGCGGCCAGCCAGGGCACGATGAACAATTTCACGTTCGGCGATGGCCAGCATCAGTACTACGAGACCATCGCCGGCGGCTCGGGCGCGGGCCCGGATTTCGACGGCACGGATGCGGTTCAAACGCACATGACGAACTCGCGACTGACCGATCCCGAAGTCCTGGAGTGGCGCTTCCCGGTGAGACTGGACGCATTCAGCATCCGCAGAGGCTCCGGTGGGGCTGGCCGTCACAAGGGCGGCAATGGCGTCGAACGTCGCATGCGCTTTCTGAAATCGATGACGGCGAACATCCTCGCGAATCATCGCATCGTCGCGCCGTTCGGCGTGAATGGTGGACGAGCGGGGCAGGTCGGCAAGAACTGGATCGAGCGCGCCGACGGCACGGTCGAGCACTTCGGCGCGACCCATACAGCGCAGCTCGATCGAGACGATGTGTTCGTGATCCAGACACCCGGCGGGGGCGGCTTCGGCTGAGTCCATACATTGGCCGGTGCAGCTGTCGATGGTGTCGCTGATCGTAGCCACCGCATTGTTACAAAGCGCTTCTGCGCAACACGATCGAGTACAGCTTTTTCCTGCCGCGCGATTCACGCGCGCCTCGGCAATCCTCCATACGTTGCACTCCGACAACACGTCGGAACTCTTTTGGCGCAGGTTCGTTGCAGAACATTCCTGACAGAAGGACGGACAGCCATGAAGACATTGCGATGGGGGATTCTGCAAGCCCTGGGCTTGTCAGTGATCGCGGTGGGTTCGGCGATCACGCCAACCAGCGTCGAAGCGCAGGTGACCAGCGCGGTGGTGCGCGGACGAGTGTTGGCAAATGGCAACCCGGTGCCGGCGGGCGTGCAGGTGATTGCGACGAATTCGGAGACGGGCTTCACCAAGCAGGCGATCACGCAGCAGGGCGGCACGTATGCGCTGATCGGTCTGGTGCCGGGCACGTATCAGCTCCGGATCCAAGGCGAAGGTTATCAACCCACGGCGCGTGCGGTGCGCGTGTCGATCGGTCAGACCATCGATCTGGATCTGAACGCCATGGCCGAAGCCGTGGCGCTCACCGACGAAGTGGTCGTGACGGCCGAGCGGCTCGTCGACATGCGCACCTCGGAAGTCGCGACCAATATCAGCGTCGAGCAAATCGAGTCGCTGCCGCAAGGCAATCGCAACTTCCTCAACTTTGCGGCACTGGCGCCCGGCGTGCGCATCAACGATCGCGACACGGAGAAAACGTTTCAGGCCGGCGCGCTCACCGCCAATGCCGTCAACGTCTACATCGACGGCGTCAGCTACAAGAACCAGGTGATCAACGGCGGCGTGGTCGGTCAGGACTCCAGCCGCGGCAATCCGTTCCCGCAGAATGCCGTGCAGGAGTTCCGCGTGATCACGCAGAACTTCAAGGCCGAATACGAGCAGGCCTCGAGCGCCATCATCACGGCCAAAACGAAGTCGGGCACCAACGAGTTTCATGGCGACACGTTCATCTACTACCAGGACAAGAGCCTGGTGGCGCGCGACGACTTCGCCCGTCCCGGCGAGCCCAGGGCGCAGTACGAGCGCAAACAGTACGGTCTGTCCTTCGGCGGTCCCATCATCCGGGACAAGCTGCATTTCTTCGTCGCGTACGAAGGCAACGATCAGGATCGCGCCGAGCGCGTGACATTGGGCAATCCGGCGGCGCAGCCGATCTTCGGTCAGTACGAGGGCTCGTTCGTGCAGCCGTTCCGTGAAGATCTGTTCTTCGGCAAGCTCGACTTTCAGCCGACCTACAACCAGACGATGGATCTGTCGTTCAGCCTGCGTGACGAATCCGACATCAAGGACTTCAGCGGCCAGAACAGTTACGAGGCGGCGAACGACATTCAGAACGAGGTGCGCACCCTCAAGTTCGGCCACACCTACGACTCGGAGCGCTTCACCAACGAAGCGACGCTGCTGTACATGAAGTACGAGTGGCATCCGACCCCGATCAACTACGATCTGGTCGGCCGCGAGTACGTCGGCGTGATCCGCATCGGCGGCGGCGCCACCAGGCAGAGCATCGGTCAGGAGGTGTGGACCTTCAAGGACGATCTGACCTTCACCGAATTCGACTGGCTGGGCGGCCACTCGGTAAAAACCGGGCTGCGCATCAGCAAGGTCGATTACGACGTACAGAAATTCCAGAACTCAAATCCGATCTTCCGCTTCCGACCGGAGATCGGCAATTTCTCGTTCCCGGCGGAAGCGGAGTACGGCACGGGCAATCCCGACCTGTCCGGCGAGACGACGCAGTATGGCCTGTACATCCAGGACGACTGGGCGGTGACCTCCAGGCTCACGCTGAACTTGGGCGTGCGCTGGGACTATGACACCGACCTGCTCGGCAAGGACTATGTGACCCCCGCGGCGATTCGCCAGGCCGCCTCGCAGTACGTGCCGGATCGTTACTTCACCGATGGCAACGATCGTGACAGCCCCACCGATCTGATCCAGCCGCGCCTGGGTTTTTCGTTCGACATGTTCGACGACAACCGCACGGTGATCTTCGGCGGCGTCGGCCGTTACTTCGATCGGGTGCTGTACAACGAGATTCTCGACGAGCGCTTCCGCTTGCAGTGGGGCGTGCGCAAGTTCCAGTTCTCGGCGGACGGTTTGCCGCGCAACGGTCAGCCCACCATCGTGTGGAACGACGCGTATCTGAGCGTCGAGGGGCTGAATGCGTTGATCGCTTCGGGCGTCGCGCCGAATCCGGAGATCTTCCTGATCGACAGCAAGACGCGCATCCCGGAAACGATTCAAGCCAGCCTCGGCGTGCGTCAGCGTCTCGGCGACGACTGGCTCACGTCGCTCACGTTCGCGCGCAATCGAAGCCGTCATGGCTTCACATACATCTACGGCAACCGCAATCCCGATGGCTTGAACGGCCCGCTGCCGGATCTCGATTGCTGCGCGCCGGTCAGCGGCGGCTTCGGCAACATCCTGGTGTCGAGCGATGCCAAGCAGACCTGGTACAACGGGGTGTACGTGACCCTGGAAAAGGCGTACAGCGAAGCTTCGCCGTGGGGCATGACGCTCGCGTACACCTACAGCGAGGCGGAAGAAACGGGTGGCGATCTGTTCAGCCTCGACTACCCGCGGGTCTCCGATTATCCGCGCCATCCCACCAGCGGCGATGAGCGGCACCGCATCGTGATGACCGGACTGATTGCGTTGCCGTGGGACCTGAAGCTCTCCTCGACGTTGACGCTGGGCTCGGGCACGGGCTACACGATCACCGATCAATCGCGCGGCACCGGCCCGGGCGAGATCCAGTATCGTTACTATACCGGCCGGCCGGCGAAGCACTCGTTCCTGATTCCGGGCGTGGACGCGTGGGGCTATCGCAGCCTGGATTTCCGGCTGGAAAAAAGCTTCGTGTTCGGCGGATCGCAGGCGCTGAGCATCGTCGGCGAGGTGTTCAACGTGTTCGATTACGAGAATTACGATCCGCGCACGTACAACGGCAACATCCCGTTCGGCGGTCAAGTCAACGAGGCCTTCGGCAAACCGACGGAACTCATTGAACCCGGGCGCCGCTTCCAGGTCGGTATGACGTATAGTTTTTGAACCTCGGGATCGGGCATCCTGCCACGACCTGGTGGCGAGGCGGCAAAGGCGTGACGTTTGCCGCTCGCCCGCCGCGGGCAGCGGCGGGGGACATGCATGTACCCAGGGACGGCACTGAGTGAGTTATCTTTTATCGTTGGATACCATGGCATTCGTACACGATGAGGTTGCATGACTCCTTCACCTGGCCCCGGCTGTTCTGGCTCGTTGCGGCGGCGCTGTTCGTAGGCGCTGCCGGCGCCGCGGAGCAGAAGCCGACCAAGCCCAAGGTGCCTGGAGTCGTGGTGGAGCGCTCGCGAGTGTTCGATCCGGAGCGTGATGGCGATCCGGTGATCAACAACCTGCAGCGCCGCACCTTCCGCTTCTTCTGGGACACGACCAACAAGCAAAACGGTCTCGCGCCCGATCGCTTCCCATCGCCGTCGTTCGCGAGCACGGCGGCGGTGGGCTTCGCGCTCACCGCTTACGTGATCGGAGCGGACCGGGGCTACGTGTCGCGTTCGCAAGCGCGCTTGCGAACGTTGCGCACCTTGCGATTTCTCTGGTCCATGCCGCAGGGGCCGGATGAAACCGGCATGGGCGGCTACAAGGGCTTCTTCTATCACTTCGTTCACATGCACAACGGCCAGCGCTTCGGCACGACGGAGCTGTCGACCGTCGACACCGCGCTGCTGCTCGGTGGCGTGCTGTTGTCGCAGAGCTATTTCGACCGGGACACCAGCTCCGAGCGCGAGATCCGCGATCTGGCGGAGAAGATCTACTCGCGCGTCGATTGGCAGTGGGCCCAGAACCGGCCGCCGACCATTGCGCTGGGCTGGCGTCCGGAGAGCGGTTTTTTGCGTTTCGACTGGCGCGGCTACAACGAAGCCATGTTGATGTACATCCTCGCGCTCGGCTCGCCCACGTATCCGATCGAGCCCGAGGCGTGGACCGAATGGATGCGCACGTACAAGGACACGTACGGCAAGTTCGAAGGGCAGGAATTCCTGTCGTTCGGCCCGCAATTCGGCCACCAGTACTCGCACGTGTGGATCGACTTCCGCGGCATCATGGACGCGTGGAATCGAGAAAAAGGCTACGACTATTTCGAGAACAGCCGGCGCGCTTCGTACGCTCAACGCGAGTACGCACGTCAGAATCCGATGCGCTGGCGTGGCTACGACAGCGAGATCTGGGGCCTGACGGCCTGCGATGGGCCGGCGGACACGGTGCAGATCTATGACAACGAGGAGCGCGGCTTCTTCACGTATGCGGCTCGCGCCACCGCGTCGGTGCATGTCGTCGACGATGGCACGATCGCGCCGACCGCATCGATCGGTTCGATCGCCTTCGCGCCGGAGATTGCGATCCCGGCGATCCGTGCGTTCCGTGCGCGCTTCGGCGAACATCTGTATCAGAAGTACGGCTTCCTGGATTCGGTCAATCCGAGCTTCACGTTCACCGACGTGCCGCTGCGCCATGGCCGGGTCATCGAAGGCATCGGCTGGGTCGCGGACGACTACCTGGGCATCGACCAGGGCCCCATCGTCGCCATGATCGAGAACTATCGCAGCGGCTTGATCTGGAGCATCATGCGGACCAATCCGCACATCCGGCGGGGATTGCAGCGGGCAGGCTTCACGGGCGGTTGGCTCGATCAGCCCGCACCTTCACAACCCAGTTCGTGAGCCATGGCATCGAGGCCAGTCGTCGCAGGGCTGAATCGTCGCGAGGCGATCGCCACGCTCTCCGGCGTGGCGCTCGCGCTCGCTGGCTGCGGCCGTTCGAGCCATCGCAAGGAGATCACGTTCTGGGGCGCGGGCCGTGAAGGCGATGTTGCGGCCGAGCTGATTCGCGGCTTCGAGCAGGAGCATCCCGACATCCGTGTGAACGTGCAGAAGATGCCGTTCACGGTCGCGCACGAGAAGCTGCTCACGGCCTATGCAGGGGAGACGTTGCCGGATCTGTGCCAGCTCGGTAACACGTGGATTCCAGAGTTCGCGGCGCTCGACGTACTGGAGCCGCTCGACAGCTACATCGCAGGCTCCAGGGAAGTGCAGCTCGACGATTACTTCGAGGGCATTCTCGCGTCGAACCGGATCGATCGGACGTTGTTCGGCCTTCCCTGGTACGTCGACACCCGCTTGCTCTACTACCGCAGCGACCTGCTGAAGCAGGCGGGCTTCGAGGAGCCGCCGCAGTCCTGGCAGCAGTGGAGCGAGATGCTGGGCGCGATCAAGCAGCTGGTCGGGCCGGATCGCTATTCGGTGTTGCTGCCCTTGAACGAATTCGAGCCGCTGCTGGTGCTGGCGCTGCAACTGCCGGAGGAGTTGCTGCGCGATGGCGGGCGTTACGGCAACTTTCGTGGGCCGGATTTCCGGAAGGCGCTCACGTTCTATGACAGTCTGTTCGAGCGTGGCTGGGCGCCGCGCATGACGAACACACAGATCTCGAATGTGTGGGACGAGTTCGGGCGGGGCTTCTTTTCGTTCTATATCTCCGGGCCGTGGAACATCGCCGAGTTCAAGCGGCGGCTACCGCCGGCGGTACAGAACCACTGGATGACCGCGACCATGCCGGGGCCGGACGGGCCGGGGGTGTCCAGCGCCGGGGGTTCCAGCCTGGTCGTGTTCAAAACCTCGCAGGCCAAACCGGAAGCCTGGTTGCTGGCGGAGTATTTGTCTCGACCGTCCACGCAGCAGCGATTCTACGATCTCACCGGTGACATGCCGCCGCGACGCAGTTCGTGGCAGATGCCGGCGTTGGTCGAGTCGCGTTATGCGCGCGCCTTTCTCGCGCAGCTGGATCGGGTGCGCTCGCCGCCGAAAGTGCCGGAGTGGGAGCGTATCGCGACCGAGATGCGGCTTGCCGGTGAGCGGGTGGTGCAGCACGTGCAAACCATCGATGAAGCGGTCGTCGCACTGGATCGCAAGACCGATGAGATTCTCGCCAAGCGGCGCTGGATGTTGGAACGGAACACGCTGCCAGGTGCGACATGAATCATGCCGCCGGCATTGAAGCGTCCGCCATGCGGCGAGCGTTCGAGCCGTCGCCTCCTTGGCCGGAGGCACGATGAAGCGCTCGATGGCGGCCTGGTGGTTCGTCGGCCCGGCACTGATCGTGCTCGGGGTGTTCTTTTTCGTGCCGGTGCTCGGCGCGCTGCTGATGAGCCTGACGGATTTCGATCTGTACGCGCTCAGCGACTGGCGCAACCTGCGATTCATCGGCTTCCACAACTATGTGACCCTGCTGCAGGACCCGCTGTTCTGGAAGTCTCTGTGGAACACGTTGTACTTCGTCGTCCTCGGCGTGCCGCTGTCGATCGGCGCGTCGCTGGGCGCGGCGTTGTTGGTGAACTCCAGGCTCGGTCGCTTCCGCAGCTTCTTTCGCACGGTGTATTTCGCACCGGTCGTGACGACGCTGGTCGCCGTGGCGGTGGTGTGGCGCTACATCTTTCACACGCGCTACGGATTCTTGAACTATGGATTGAGCGGTCTGGGGATCGATCCCATCGACTGGATGGGCGATCCGCACTGGGCAATGCCGGCAATCGTCATCCTCGCGGTGTGGAAGAACTTCGGTTACAACATGATCATCCTGCTGGCGGCGCTGCAGAACATTCCCGAGGATCTCTACGAGGCGGCGCGCATCGACGGGGCGTCGGGCTGGCAGGTGTTCCGTCACATCACGCTTCCAGGCATCGCGCCGGTGCTGTTGCTGGTCAGCATCCTGACCATGACCGGCTACTTCCAGCTGTTCGCCGAGCCCTATGTGATGACTGAGGGCGGTCCGCTGCAGAGTACGCTCAGCGTGCTGTATTTCATGTACGAGGAGGGCTTCAAATGGTGGAGCCTGGGGCGCGCTTCGGCGGTGGCGTTCCTGTTGTTCGTGCTGATGTTCCTGGTGACCGCGTTTCAGTTGCGCCTCGGGCGGCAGCGAGGCGATCGATGAAACGCAAAGGGCCGACGATCCTCGTGAATCTGCTGCTCATCATCGGCGCGGTGCTGACGGCATTCCCGCTGCTGTGGATGGTGTCCGTGTCGTTCATGCCGACCGGCGCGGCGAGCACGTATCCGCCGCCGCTGCTGCCCGCGGAGCCGACGCTCGACAATTATCGGCAGCTGTTCGCGAACCACAACGCGGGCCGATACATGCTCAACAGCGCCATCGTCGCGAGCCTGGCCACGGTGATTGCGCTGGTGCTGAACACGATGGCGGGCTATGCGTTCGCCAAGCTTCGGTTCAAGGGCCGCGAGCGGATTTTCCAGACGCTGCTCGGCGCGCTGGTGATTCCGGCGCAGGTCACGATGATCCCACTGTTTGCGCTGGTGAAGGAGATGGGGCTGATCAGCACCTACGGCGGCGTGATCGTGCCGGCGATGGCGAGCGTCTTCGGCATCTTCCTGATTCGACAGTATGCGTTGTCACTGCCCGATGAGCTGCTCGAGGCGGCGAGAATCGACGGCGCGAGCGAGGCCAGGATTTTCTGGTCGCTGGTCGTGCCGTTGCTGCAACCCATTCTCGTGACGCTCGCGATCCTCACGTTCCTCGCGACCTGGAACGATTTCATGTGGCCGCTCATCGTGCTCACCGATCAGAAGCTGCATACGCTGCCGGTTGCGCTGGCGGGCCTGTCGCGCGAGCACGTGCAGGACAATGAATTGATGATGGCGGGCGCGGTTATCACCGTGTTGCCGGTGCTGGCCTTGTTCCTGGCACTCCAGCGGTATTACATCGCCGGCATCCTCGCGGGGAGCGTGAAGGGATGAAGATGCTGGTCTGGTCCTTGCTGATACTGCCGGTGCTTGCGTTGGCCGCGGAGCAGGCTCCGCAGCTGGAGGTCCGTTATATGGACGAGATGGAAAACGCCAGTGAATGGAACGCTCTGGCTTCCGATGGCGTGGACGCCTCCGTGCACAACGCCAGAGGCGTCGAGGGCAACGCGCTCGTGCTGGAGTTCAATCTCAACAACACCGCCGGCTACGCGGCCGCGACACGCAAGTTGCCGATGGAGCTGCCGGAGGATTACGAGATCTCTTTCTGGATGCGGGGCGAAGCCGGACGCAACAACTTCGAGATGAAGTTCGTCGACGCCTCGGGCGATAACGTCTGGTGGTTCCGGCGCGCGAATTTTCAGGTGAGCGGCGAGTGGCAACAGATTCGTATCAAACGTCGCCAGATCGAGTTCGCCTGGGGCCCCACGCAGGATCGCACGCTCAGATCGTTTGCAGGCATCGAGTTCGTGGTCGCCGCCGGTCAGGACGGTGGCAAGGGCAGCCTGTGGTTCGATCGACTGGCGATCAAACCCGTGCAGAAGCCGTCGCAAGTGCCCAAGCCGATCGTGACGGCTTCGTCACAAGAAAACGGCAACGTCGCCGCGCGCGTCATCGACGGCAATGCAAAGACCGCGTGGCAAAGCGATGCGAGTGGCAACGATCAATCGCTCACGCTGGATCTGCAGAGCGTCCAGGAATTCGGTGGCCTGGAGATCGACTGGGCGCCGCAACTGTACGCACAGCGATACACCCTCGAGCTGTCGATGGACGGCAAGTCCTGGACCCGAGTGCGCACCATCGAAGGCGGCAACGGCGGCCGTGACTCGCATCTGCTGCCGGAGTCAGAAGCGCGATTCATACGACTGAGCATGCCGAACCCGGGGCGCGCAGTCGGCATCTCCGAGCTGCACGTGCGCGATCTGCAGTTCGGCGCGTCGCCGAATGCGTTCATCGAATCGCTGGCGAAGGATAGCCGGCGTGGCTGCTATCCGCGGGCGTATTACAAGGAGCAAACGTACTGGACGATCGTCGGTGTCGATGGCGACACCGAAGAGAGCATGATTTCCGAGGATGGCGCGCTCGAAGCGCGCAAGGGCGGTTTCTCGATCGAGCCGTTCGTCCGCGTGCACGATCGATGGCTGACCTGGGCGGACGTGTCGATTCGGCAGTCGCTGGCCGATCACTATCTGCCCATTCCGTCCGTGGAGTGGAAACATTCCGATGTCATGCTGACCACGACGGCCTATGGGATCGGCGAGCCGGGCAATGCGCGCACCGAGGCGGTCTATACGATTCGCAATCCAACCAAGAGCCGGCGTCAGTACACGCTCGCGCTCACGGTGCGACCGTTCCAGGTCAATCCACCGGCGCAGTTCCTCAACACCGCGGGCGGGGTCAGTCCGATTCACGAGTTGGCTTTCGACAACGGCGCGGTCAGTGTGGACAAAGTCCCGAGTGTGTTTCCGCGAACGCCGCCGCAATCATTCCGTGCAGCCTCGCTGACGGCGGACACGCCGTGCGAGTGGCTTGCTGCGCCAGAGGCCCCGGCCAGGATTACGGATGAGAGTGGCTTCGCGTCGGGCGCGATGCTGTACTCGCTGAATCTGGGCCCGGGCGAGAGCCGGAAGATCGTTCTGGACCTGCCGCTGCACCAGTCCGGCACGCAAGCCAACGGCAGCATTGCGGAAGGTCAGCGACACCTCGCGACCAGCTCGCAGGCACCGAAGAATCAGGAGGAGGTCGAACAGCAGTGGCGCGACAAGCTCAATCGGGTCGAGCTCATCCTGCCGAAAGCCGACCGCGAGCTGTACGACACGCTGCGAACCGCGCTCGCCCATGTGCTGATCAATCGAGACGGCCCGGCACTGCAGCCCGGTTCCCGTTCGTATGAGCGTTCCTGGATCCGCGATGGCGCGATGACGTCGGAGATGCTGCTGCGCATGGGGCATGCGGAGGTCGCGAAGGAGTTTCTGGAATGGTTCGCACCGTATCAGTTTGCAAACGGCAAGGTCCCGTGCTGTGTCGATCGTCGTGGCGCCGATCCGGTGCCCGAGAATGACAGCAATGGCGAGTTCCTGTTCCTGATCGACGAAATCTACCGCTACACCGGCGATGAGAAGCTGCTGCGCTCCATGTGGCCGGCGGTGGTCAAGGCGGTCGAATACATGGACAAGCTGCGGCTCTCGGAGCGCACCCCGGAGAATCAGCAGGGCGATCGGGCCGCATTCTATGGGCTGATGCCGGCGTCCATCAGTCACGAGGGCTACTCGGCCAAGCCCATGCATTCGTACTGGGACAACTTCTGGGCGTTGGGCGGCTACGAGTCGGCGGTTCGCATCGCCCGGGCGTTGAACGAGAAAAAACAGATGCACGCGTTCCTCGAGTCGCGCGACCAGTTCCGTTCGGACTTGTATCGCTCGCTCAACGTTGCCATGCGTCTGCACAACATCGATTACCTGCCGGGCTCTGCTGAACTGGGCGACTTCGACGCGACGTCGACCACCATCGCGCTTGCCCCGGTCGGCGAGACGCAAATGCTGCCGCCGAGCCAATTGCGTGCCACGTTCGAGAGGTACTGGAAGCACTTCGTCGAGCGCCGCACCGACACGAAGTGGGATGCATACACACCTTACGAGTGGCGCAATCTGGGGGCGTTCATCCGCCTGGGCTGGCGCGAGCGGGGCACAGAGCTGATCAAGTTCTTCATGGACGACCGGCGCCCGGCGTCCTGGAATCAGTGGGCGGAAGTCATTGGCCGTGACCCTCGCGAGAGCCGATTCATCGGCGACATGCCGCACGGCTGGGTCGCTTCCGACTACGGCCGTTCGGTGCTCGACATGTTTGCTTTCGAGCGCCAGGCGGACGAGACGCTGGTGCTGATGGCCGGCGTGCCGGAGGCGTGGACCAGGAAGGAAGGATTCGAGGTCCGCAACCTGCGCACGCCGTTCGGTTCGCTCAGTTACTCGCTCGAGGTCGAGGATGACGAGACCACGCTGCACATCGAGCCGCTGCAGCAGATGCCGGTGGGCGGCGTTGCGGTGTCATGGCCCGGCGAGGTCCCCAAACATCAGTCGATCCGGCAGGGGTTGGGACGGTGGCTTGGCAACGATCTGCGGATCAGCGAGCTGCCGTTCACTATCGTCTTTCCGCGATGAGGCCGCTATTGCGTCAGCGCCGCGCCGTTGGTTGCGATGACCTTCGAGTAGAAATGCGCGCTGCTCTTGAGCGTGCGCTCCAGCGTTTCGTAATTCATGTGCACGATGCCGAAGCGCTTGGAGAAGCCGAACGCCCATTCGAAGTTATCGAACAGCGACCACGCGAAGTAACCGCGAATGTCGGCGCCACGCCGCATGGCCGTGTGGACCGCGGTGATGTGTTTGCGCAAATAGTCGACTCGCAGCGGGTCTTCCAGAACCGGCCCCTCGACTTGCGGCGGATCGAAGAAGCAAGCGCCGTTCTCGGTGATGTACACCGGCGGGTTGCCGTACTGGTCCTTGATCCACAACAGGGTGTCGACCAGACCTTGAGGAAACACTTCCCAGCCGGTCTCCATGTGCGTGTGCTGCTTCTGTTTCACCGTCGTGGACTTCAGCGGCCATGCGTTGGCATCGGCGCGAACCACCGCGCGCGTGTAATAGTTCACGCCGATGTAGTCGAGCGGCTGCCGGATCAGGTCCAGATCGGACTGTGGCCACTTGGGCCAGGCTTCGCCAAAGACTTCGTGCAGCTCTTCGGGATACGAGCCGAGCAGCGCGGGCTCCAGATACTGCCGGTTCATGTATGCCTCGGCCCGACGCGTGGCTGCAAGATCCGCATCGGATTGCGAGGCCGGATATTTGGGCTCGATGTTCACCACCAGGCCGATCTTGTTGCGTCCGGTCGCTCGGTAGGCTTGTACGGCCGCGCCATGCGCCATCATCAGGTGATGCGTGGCCCGCGGAGCTTCGAAGACATTGCGATGGCCCGGCGCGAGGACTCCTTGCATGTAGCCGCCGTCGGCGACCACCCAAGGTTCGTTCAACGTCGTCCAGTACGTGACGCGATCGTCCAAGCGCCGGAACATCACATCGGCGTACTCGGCGAACCATTGCGCGATGTCGCGATTCAACCAGCCGCCGCGATCGTCCAATGCGGCCGGCAGGTCCCAATGGAACAAAGTCACCATGGGTTGGATGCCGCGCGACAGGAGCCTGTCGACCAGGCGTTCGTAGAAATCGAGGCCGGCCGGATTGATGCGTCCGATGCCTTCGGGCAGTACGCGGCCCCACGCGATGCTGAAGCGGTAGGCATTCAAGCCCAGCGAATGCATCAGATCGACATCGCTCTGCCAGCGCCGGTAGTGATCGCAGGTAACATCGGCGGTGTCGCCGTCCTGCACGCGGCCGGGGGTATGCGAGAAGCGATGCCAGACGCTCGGCCCGGCGCCGTCGGCGAGCGGCGAGCCTTCGATCTGATAGGCCGAGGTCGCGCAGCCCCAAAGAAAATCCTTGGGAAATTGGATGGGCTGGATCATGGGCGCAGTGTAGAGGAGCTGGGGCGGGCGTGGCAGCAGTAAAACTCAAAGCCGTACGTAAGGTTTACAGCAACGGCCATGTGGGCGTCGACAGCGCCACGTTCGATATCGCCGATGGCGAGCTGCTGGTGCTGGTCGGGCCGTCGGGCTGCGGCAAGAGCACGCTGTTGCGTCTGATCGCGGGGCTGGAGGAGGCGACCAGCGGCAGCATCCATATCGGCGATCGCGACGTGACCTATCTGGAGCCGCGCGATCGTGACATCGCCATGGTGTTCCAGAGCTATGCGCTGTATCCGCACATGACGGTGCGCGAGAACCTCGGCTTCGGATTGAAGCTGCGCGGGCATTCGGAACAGGAGGTGGCCGAGCGCGTGCGGGACGCGGCCGATCGGCTCGAGCTGCAATCCATGCTCGATCGATTGCCCAAACAGCTGTCCGGCGGGCAGCGCCAGCGCGTTGCGCTCGGGCGCGCACTGGTGCGGCATCCGAAGGTGTTTCTGTTGGACGAACCGCTGTCGAACCTCGACGCCAAGCTGCGCTCGGCGATGCGGACGGAAATCGCGCGGCTGCATCGCTCGCTCAAAACGACGATGGTGTACGTGACGCACGATCAAGTCGAGGCCATGACGCTGGGCCAGCGCATCGTCGTGCTCGACCGGGGCATCGTGCAGCAGATCGATACGCCGATGAATATCTATGAGCGGCCGGTGAATCTGTTCGTTGCCGGCTTCCTCGGCAATCCAGCGATGAATTTCTTCCGTGGCTCGCTGGACAGCAGCGGAACTGTGCTGAAGGGCGAGGGTGCGGAACTCGCCGTTCCGCCGGGGCTGCCGGCGGGGCGATCCATCGTCATCGGCATCCGGCCGGAAGACCTGCAACGGGTGGACGGCGCCAGCCCGCCCGGGAATGTTCGCCTGTCCGTGCTGGTCGATTTGATCGAGACCGTCGGCAACGAAGCCTTCATCCACGCCAGCGCCGGCGCGTGGCGGATCAGCGTACGATCCTCGCCCTATCACTTGCCGCCACTGGGCTCGACCATCACGCTACAAGCCTCGCCCGAGCGGCTGCATTGCTTCGATGCCGAGAGCGGGGAGAGGATCGAAGCGACTGTTTAGCTTGCCATTCAATGACATACGGACGGTAAAATTGACCAATTTGGTTAATTCGACCGCCAGCTCTATAATCCGGCGCAGTTCCAATCTCTGGTGCGTTCGCATGGAAACCATCCCAGCCGCCGATGCCAAAACGAATTTCGGTGCTTTGCTCGACAAAGCTCAGCGGGAGCCGGTGACCATCTCAAAGAACGGTCGAGCCGTCGCCGTTGTCATGTCCGCGGCGGCTTATGAAGAGCAACAGCAACTCAAGCTGCGTCTCCTCCGTCAGGAAGTACGCAAAGGTCTCGACGATTTGAAGCGCGGCAACGTTGTAAGCGCCGCTGATGCTTTCGCGGGCATCGATAACGATCTTCAGAAGTAATGTCGCGCTACGATCTCACCGCTCGCGCGGCCGCGGATTTGCGGGAGATCGTGGGCTACACGAAGCAGACGTGGGGTATCGAGCAAGCGCGCCACTATCGCGAGGAGCTCGAAGTGGCGCTACAGAAGCTGAGCCTTATGCCAGACGTGGGGCGTCAACGCGAGGCACTCGCGCCCGGTGTGCGCTCCTTCAGAGTTGCCGCTCACATTGCGTTTTATGTGCAGCGACAGGATGGAATCACCATTCTGCGATTGCTGCATCCGAGCATGGATGTGGATGCGGCGTTTGGATGACAGCGAGCCAACAAACAAATAATTCCACGAGGCATCGATGGGCAGAACCATCCGGATCTTCTTGGCGGACGGTGACGTTGCCGGCATCCGGCATGCCGAAATCGTAAACTGGACCGGCCAGGCGCTTGCATTCTCGCGCAATAACATCGCCGAGCTGAAAAACTGGTCGGAGATCAGGAAGCAAGGTGTCTACTTCTTGCTGGGTGTTGATGGAGTCAGCGGCCGCGACGCGGTTTATATTGGCGAAGCAGAGGTCGTCACCGAGCGACTCCCCGAACACATGGCTACGAAGGACTTTTGGTCCGAATGCATCGCGTTTACGAGCAAGGACGACAATCTTACCAAGGCTCACATCAAGTACTTGGAATCCGCACTCGTTCATGGGGCCAAGGCGGCTCGCCGTTATCTGGTTCTCAACTCGGTCACGCCCCAGCAGCCGGCGCTACCTCGAGCCGACCGCGACGCAATGGACGAGTTTGCGGGAAATATCCGAACGCTGCTCGGAGTGCTGGGGCATCGCGTGCTCGATCCGATTCTAGCGTCTCAGGTTGCGCGAGAGGCCGTCAGCGCTTCCGATATAGCCAGCGGTGGTGCTCCTGCGGCAGGAGCGAGAAACGAGGGCGGTGATCAATTTCAGCTCAGAACTGGCGCCATCGTAGCCTCGGCCGTTCGCACGACAGATGCGTTTGTCGTCCTGAAAGGGTCCCGCGCTACGAAGGATGAGGCGTTCAGTCTGTCTCGCGGAAATTCCACAGTGCGCGCTAAGTTGATCAGTGCTGGCGTGCTGCTTGATGTAGGAGAGCAATTCGAATTCTCTGAAAACTACGCCTTTCCAAGTCCGAGCCAGGCCGCGTCCGTGATCGTTGGATACAGCGCTAACGGAAGGTTGCTGTGGAAAGACAATGATGGCCGTTCTCTCGCGGATGTCGAGGACGATGAGGCTAGAGCTTTTATCGCCAGCCTCATCGAAGGCGAACAGGTGCTTCGCCGGTAGCTGCTAAGCGTCCAGGCCCGGCACCGGAAATTGTTTGCAAAGCGCCTTCACTTGCTCGTGAATCTCCCGCAGCTTCGGCTCATCCGCCGGAGTGCGAAGTGCCTGAGCGATCCATGCCGCAACTTGTTTCATCTGCGGCTCCTTCATTCCGCGGGTCGTGAGCGCTGGTGTGCCCAGGCGGATGCCGCTGGGCTTGAGCGGCGGGCGAGGGTCGTCGGGGATGACTTGTTTGTTTACGGTGAGGCCGGCGAGGTCGAGGGCGGTCTCGGCGACGCCGCCGTCGATGCCGAACGACTGCACGGTGTCAATGACGATCAGATGATTCTCCATGCCGCCGGTGATGAGCGTGCAGCCGAGATGTAACAGCTCTTCGGCCAGCACACGAGCGTTACGCACGACCTGGGCCGCGTATGCTTTGAAGGCGGGTTCGGCGGCGAGTTTCAGCGTCACGGCGATGCCGGCAACGGCATTCATATGCGGTCCGCCCTGCATGCCAGGGAACACAGCAGCGTCGATCTTCTGTGCAAGCGACGCCTTGCTCAGAATCATTCCTCCACGCGGCCCACGCAGCGATTTGTGTGTCGTCGTGGTGACGATGTCGAAGCCGGCGTCGAGTGGATTGGCCAGCGCGCCGCCGGCGATCAGACCGCCGACGTGTGATACGTCTGCCATACACAGCGCGCCCACGTCGTCGGCAATCTGCCGGAAGCGTGCGTAGTCGACTTCACGCGGATACGAAGAGTGGCCGCACAGCACGATCTTCGGTTTCACTTCTCGCGCGGTTGTGAGCACGGCGTCGTAGTCGATGTGACCGTCGGGCGGCGAGGTTTTATAACGAACGAAGTTGAAGATGCGCCCCATGCACGACACGGGTGCGCCGTGCGTGAGATGGCCGCCGTGCGAAAGATCCATCGCGAGCACGGTGTCGCCAGGGGCAAGACAGGCCATGTACACGGCTTGATTCATCGGCGAGCCGCTCAACGGCTGCACGTTGGCATGCTCGGCACGAAACAAATGCCTGGCGCGCTCGATGGCCAGCGATTCGATGCGGTCGGTGAATTGCTGCCCGCCGTAATAGCGCCGCCCGGGATAGCCTTCGGCGTATTTGTTGGCGAACACCGAGCCGTTGGTGGCGTACACCTCGGGAAAGGCGTAGTTCTCCGAGGGAATCAGCTCGAGGCCCTCGCGCTGACGGCGTTCCTCGCCGATCACGGCATCGAACACGTCGGGGTCGGACGATCTCAGCAAGTCGAATGAGATCTGCATGGCGGCGCTCCTGTGAAGGGTGGACTGAGTTGCCCAGGCGAGCGGCCGCGGCAGGGAGGGCCCTGCACGCATGCTTCCCGATGGTTGTTCCATCTACGCCAGTCACATGCGCGGAACCGATGCTACGCCAATGTTTTCGAATTCTGCAAGCTGGCACCCGCAAAGATGCTCGTGGCGCGCCCGGAATGTTTCGGTGACAATCCCGGCGGACCAGTTCGCGTTAGGGAGCGACCATGCCGATCGATTACGCCAGGCTGAAGAGCATGCAGTTCGAGCCGCTGCGCCACAGTTACACCCGGCGTGACACGATGCTCTATGCGCTCGGCCTGGGCGTTGGGGCGGACGATCCGACCGACGCGGGCGATCTCAAATACGTCTACGAAAAAGCGCTGGTCGCGCTGCCGACGCAGGCGGTGACGCTGGGCACCCTGCCGATGCTGTTCGCCGATCCGGCCTTCGGCATCAACTACAAGATGCTGCTGCACGCCGAACAGTCGCTCATAGTGCACAAGCCGCTGCCGACCGAAGGCACGGTGATGGGTGAGTTCTCGCTCGATGAGATCTACGACAAGGGCAAGACCAAGGGCGCGATCCTGTATTCGACGCGCAAGCTCTACGACAACGCCAACGGCGATCTGCTGGCGACCATGGGAGTCGTATCCTTCCTGCGCGGCGATGGCGGTTTTGGTGGCAAGAGCGACGGCGCGCCGAAGCCGCGGCCGGTGCCGGCGGACCGCAAGGCGGACCATTCCATCACGATCAAGACCGCGCGCGCTCAGGCATTGCTCTATCGCCTATCCGGCGATTACAACCCATTGCACAGCGATCCGGAGATCGCCGCGAGCGCCGGGTTCAACCGGCCCATCCTGCACGGCCTGTGTCATTACGGCATGGCGGGGCGCGCGTTGATCAAGACATTGTGCGGCGACGATCCGTCGCGACTGACGCGACTCGATGCGCGTTTCACCAGTCCGGTCTATCCTGGCGAGGCGCTGCGGCTCGACGTTTGGAACATCGGCGGCGGTGACGCGTCATTCCGGGTGGTGGCCAGCGAGCGCAATGTCATCGTGCAGGACTTCGGCCGCTGCGAATATCGCAACTGAACTCGAACGCTTTCATTCCAACCATGTTCTCAGCCTGCGGCGTCATCACACTCACCACCGACTTCGGTCCGCAAGGACCGTTCGTTGCGACCATGAAGGGGCGCATCCTGGCGCGGCTGCCCGAGGCGCGCATCATCGATGTGACCCACGACGTGCCGGTCTACTGGCCGGCCGAGGCCGGCTTCTGGCTGGCGCGGGCCTACAGCTACTTTCCGGAGGGCTCGGTGCATGTGGCGGTGGTCGACCCCGGGGTGGGTACCAAGCGGGACATCGTCGCGGTCGTCGCCAACGGACACGCGTTTCTCGCGCCGGACAATGGCCTGCTCGCGCCCATCCTGACCAAGGTGCCCAACGCCAGGATCTACCGGTTCGATGCCGCTCATGCCGCCGGCAAGTTCAAGCTGCCGCCCGCCAGCGCCACCTTCCATGGCCGGGACATCTTCGCGCCGCTGGCGGCGGAAATCGCCGGGCGGCGCGCCCATCCGGCCGACCTGGGACCGGAAACTCACGACATCGTGCCTTCCTGGGTGGACGAGCCGAGCGTCGCCGCGGACCAGGTCGCGGGGGTGGTCATTACCACGGACCACTTCGGCAACCTGATCACCAATATCGACGGCAGCCTGATCGAGTCGTTCAGCCGGCCCATGGTGAAGACCGGCGGCCACAGCTTTGCCCTCAGGCGCACCTACGGCGACGTGAGCCCGGGGGAGTTCCTGGCCCTCGTCAACTCCTTCGGCGTCGTCGAAATCGCCCGGGCGGAGCAGAGCGCGGCCGAGGCGCTGGGTCTGGGCCGGGGGGCGCCGGTCATCGTCAGCAACGGCGCCTGATGCACTGCGCCGGGGGCCGCCGGCGCGAACTATTTGAGGTGCCTGTCCTCCAAGCCATTGAAAACCGCCGGGAGTCGTATATAGTCCGCAGGCTTCCGGCCCTGCCGGTTACCGATCTAGTTGATTTGGCTGGATTTTTCAGGAAAGCCCATGGTGGAGAGAGACGACGATCACTTCGATATCGATGATGACTTCGTCGCCGAGAGCGACGAAGACCAGAATTATGAGAAGTTCATTGATTCTGGCGCGCGACGCGCCCGTCCGAACGCCAACGCCGCGGCGAAAAAAGGCAAAGCAGCCTGGAGCAAACTCGAGGATGTCCTGGCCGACCGGCGCCTGAAGAAAGAACTGAACGACTTCGACGAAGAATAGTAAGGTGCCGCGCGAGCCATCCGCTTCGCGCCCCTGCAGCTGACCGCAACTCCGGTGCTGGGCAGGATGCCCGAACGGAGCAGGATGGTGCGCGCTGGCCCGCGACCCGATCCTTTCATTCACCACTCTAGTAGAGCTCACAAATGACGATGGCTGATTCCACGCCCGCGGCGTCGCCGTGGGTGGTGCTCAAGTTCGGCGGTACCAGCGTTTCCTCGGTCGCGAACTGGAAAAATGTCGCGGCGGTGATCCGCGATCGGTTGGCCGAAGGAATGCGCCCGGTACTGGTTCATTCCGCGCTGTCGGGGATTACCGATCGTCTGGAGCAGCTGCTCGCGATCTCGCTCGCCAGCCACAACACGCTGGGCAACGAGGCCGAAGGCGTGATGAATCAGATCGAGCAGCGCCACCGCGATCTGGCGCGCGATCTGGGCGTGACCCCCAGCCAGGATCTGGAAGAACAGTTCAGACGTCTGCGGCAGATTGCGGCCGGCATCGCGCTGGTTGGTGAAGTGAGCGAGCGCCTGCGGGCGCGCGTGATGGCGCAGGGCGAGTTGATGGCGACCCGGCTCGGCGCGGCATTCCTGGCCGCTCAAGGCCTGGACGTGCAATGGGTCGATGCGCGCACGGTGCTCAAGGCCGAACAGCGTCGCAACGCCAATCTGCGGTCGAGTTATCTGTCGGCGACTTGTAACTACGAGCCTGACCTGGAGTTGCAGCGCCGCTGGTCCTCGCAGGGCACGGTGTTCATCACGCAGGGCTTCATCGCCAGCGACGAGCAGGGCGACACGGTGCTCCTGGGGCGCGGCGGTTCCGATACCTCGGGCAGCTATTTCGCGGCAAAGCTCGGCGCGCGTCGCCTGGAAATCTGGACCGATGTCCCCGGCATGTTCAGCGCGAACCCGCGCTCCGTGCCGACGGCTCGTTTGCTCCGTGCGCTCGAATACGACGAAGCGCAGGAAATCGCCAGCAGCGGCGCGAAGGTTCTGCATCCCCGCTGCATCATGCCCGTGAAGCAGTACGGCATCCCGCTGTACGTCTACGCGACGCAGACACCGAAGCTCGAAGGCACCGTCATCACCACTCACGGTGGCAACGTCGCCGCGCAGGTGAAGGCTGTCACGATCAAGAAGAACATCACGCTGGTGTCGATGGAAACCGTCGGCATGTGGCATTCGGTGGGCTTTCTCGCCGATGCCTTCCAGGTGTTCAAGAGCCACGGCCTGTCGATCGACCTGGTGTCGACCTCCGAGACCAGCGTCACCGTGTCGCTGGATCCGGCGGCGAACACGCTGGACAAGGCGACGCTCGATGCGCTGGTCGTGGATCTCGGCAAGCTGTGCCGCGTCGAAGTCATCGGCCCGTGCGCGGCGGTCAGCCTGGTCGGAAGAAACATTCGCGCCATCCTGCATCGCTTGGGCGAGGCGCTCGAGCTGTTCGAAGAGCAGAAGATCTACCTGGTGACGCAGGCGGCGAACGATCTGAACATCACGTTCGTGATCGATGAGGAGCAGGGCGACCGGCTGGTGTCGCGTCTGCATGACATCGCCATTCAGAAGATGACCGCGGATCGTGTGCTCGGCCCGACCTGGGAAGAGCTGTATGGTCCGAAGGACAAGTCGGCGATCGATCTGAAGCAGTGGTGGCACGACCGGCGCAACGATCTGATCTCGCTGGGACGGGAACATGGCGCGGCGTTCGTCTACGACCGTGCGACGCTCACCGCCAAGGCCAAGGCGCTGCGTGCGCTGCCGGGCATCGAAGGCGTGTTCTACGCGCTCAAGGCCAACTGGCATCCGGAGATTCTGCAGCTGTTTGCCGAGCAGGGCCTGGGCTTCGAGTGCGTGTCGCGCGCCGAAGTCGAGCACGTGCTGAAGACGGTGCCGAAGCTCGACAAGCAGAAGATCCTGTTCACGCCCAACTTCGCGCCGCGCGCCGAATACGAATGGGCCGTGCAGCAGGGCATCTGGGTGACGCTCGATAACTTGCATCCGCTGAAGGCCTGGCCGGAGGTGTTCAAGGGGCGCGATGTGTTCATCCGTATCGACACCGGTTATGGCCGCGGACATCACGACAAAGTGCGCACGGCCGGCGTGCACTCGAAGTTCGGCGTGCCGTTGTTTGAGCTGGATGAGCTCGAGCGCCTGGTGAAGGCCTCCGGTGCCCGGGTCGTCGGTCTGCATGCGCACACCGGCAGCGGAGTGTTCACGGTCGACAACTGGAAGTCGGTGGGCGACACGCTCACGGCGCTGACGCAGCGTTTCAAGGACGTGCGCATCGTCGATCTGGGCGGTGGCCTGGGCGTGCCGGAGCGGCTGGGCCAGCAGGGCGTGAAGCTCTCCGAATTCGGCGAGACGTTGGCCGCACTGAAGGCGGCGCATCCAAAGCTGACGCTGTGGATCGAGCCGGGTCGTTATCTGGTTGCCGAGGCGGGCGTGCTGCTCGCTCAGGTGACGCAGCTGAAGGGCAAGGGCGAAGTGCACTACGTCGGCGTTGCCACCGGCATGAACTCGCTGATCCGACCGGCGCTGTACGGCGCGCATCACGAGATCGTGAATCTCACGCGCCTGGACGATCTAGCCACCGAGGTCGTCAATGTGGTCGGCCCGATCTGCGAGTCGGGCGATCAGTTGGGCAACGATCGGCTGCTGCCGCCGACCCAGGAAGGCGACGTGCTGTTGATCGCGACCGCCGGCGCGTACGGACGGGCGATGAGCTCGACCTACAACCTGCGCGAGCCGGCGATCGAGGTGCTGATCTGATCAGCTGAGGGAATCGAGCAGCTGCTTCGCCTGTTCGGTGAAGCGCTGCGCGTCCTTGCCGATCACGGCATCGTCGGTCAACGGCTGCAGCTGCGTGACGCTGGCTTCCAGATGGGTGGCGGCGTCATGCGGTCGATTCAGCAGGGCGTGCGCCTTGCCGAGCCGGAAGTTCGTGACGCCGGGGAGCATGCGGACTTCGGCGATGTCGGTCGGTTTCGCCGGTGGTGCTGCGTTGACCAGCGCGAGCGCCCGATTCAAATGCGTCAGGGCCGTCTTCGGCTGGCCTTTCAGCAGATGGCTGTCGCCGAGATGATTGAGCACGTACGCCACGGCGAGCGCTGCCTGTTGGTTCGCGGGATCGACCACGTGCAGATGCTCGACGCGTCCCAGCGCGAGCTCAATGTACTCCAGTGCCTGGTCGGGCTGGTTCAGAAAGTTGTAGTACTCGCCCACGTTGACCGCCGCGAAGGCCGAGGCGCGCATTATTTCTGCATCGGCTGGGTAGTCGCGCACGAGTTGCTCGACGTACTCGGTTGATTTCAGGTACTCCTGCAAAGCCGATTCGTATTGCTGCGCGCGTCCATGGGCGAAGCCGATGCGGGCGTGGATCAGCGCCATATCGAGCCGTGTGTCCAGATCGTCGGGGCGCTCGGTGTACAAGCGTTCGAAAACGACTCGTGTCGCTTCCAGCGCTGCCAGCGCGCGCGGCGAATCGATCGAGCTGAGATCGGTTCCCAGCACCAGATCGGCCGCGGCCGCCATCCGGTGCTCGGCCGCGGTGGCCTCCGGCATGGCAATCACCTTCTTGCCAATCTCTTTCGCCGCTTCCGCCAGTGGGATGGCTTCTTCGAGCTTGCTCTGCGCCGCCAACAGCTCGCTCAGCGCGAGATAGCTGTTCATCAGCTCGGACAAGTCGGCCAGCGTCGGGCTCTGCTCGGCGACCTGCTCACGCAGGCGTAGCGCGCGACGATAACTTTGCACGGCGCCCTCGGTATCGCCGAGGTTGGCGCCCAGGTAGTCGCCCTGTACATCGCCGAACTTCTGATAGGCCCACGCCAGCTCGCGCTTGAATTCGAGCGAATCCTGCGCTTCGCCCTCCAGCGCGGAAATATGTTTCAACGAGTTCTCCACCAGCAGTTTGCGTACTTCGGTGGCACCCGGCAGGTTCACGGCCGCTTTGTAGACATCGCGCAGATAGGTGTTGGTGAGCTTGCGAATCTCCGCCAGGTGACGTTCGGCGCGTGCACGTTCGTTGCTTGCGACGTGCGCCTGCCACGCGGTCGCAACGACACCAGAGACTATCGCGACAGCAAACAACACCGTCGCGACCGTCGCCGCCTTGTGACGCATCACCAGCTTCCGAGTGCGATACCAGGCGTTGGCGGGATGTGCGTGCACCGGGAATCCGCGTTGATAGCGATGCAGATCCTCGGCGAGATGCTCGGCGGAGCCGTAACGATCCTCGGGCTCTTTCGCGAGCGCCTTCATGACGATGGCATCGAGATCGCCGCGCAGCTGTGGCGCGATACGCCGCTGGCCTGCGGCTTTTCTTTCCGCGGCAGCGATACTGGGTGGGCGCGGTGGGCGATCGCCGAGCGCCGCGGCCGCTTCCCATCCGAACAACTCGGCCGGAACGTCGAACGGCAAGGTGCCCGCAAGCAACTTGTAGAGCAGCACGCCGAGCGAGTAGACGTCGCTCGCCGTGGTGATCGGCTCGCCCCGTATCTGTTCCGGACTGGCATACGCCGGCGTCAGCGCCACGACCTGATTGATCATGCTGTGCGAGGCGTCGCTCGCGGCATTGAGCAGTTTGGCGATACCAAAGTCCAGCAGCTTCACGACGCCGTCGTTGGTCACGAGGATGTTGCCGCCCTTGAGGTCGCCGTGAACCATGAGGTGTTGGTGCACGTAATGAACGGCACCACACAAGGTGCGCACCAGGTCGATGCGCGCCGCGATGCTCAGCTCGCGCCGTTCGCAATACACATCGATGGGCTCGCCTTCGATGTACTCCATGACCAGATAGGGCGCGCCGGTATCGGTGACGCCGCCATCGAGCAATTGGGCGATGTTCGGGTGGCTGAGCTCGGCGAGGATCTGGCGCTCGTCGCGCAACCGCTGCAGCAGACTCTGCGTATCGAGACCCGGACGCAGCAGCTTGATCGCCACTTCTTTGTAGTACTGATCGTCGTCGCGAACCGCTTTGTAGACGTGGCTCATGCCGCCGCGGCCGAGCTCGCTGACGATGCGATAGTTGCCCAGACGGCGGCCCTGCCAGTCGAACGGCTCGAAGCCGCGAGCCAGGCCGGCGCGCTCCACGGCCGGGCGCTCGATGAAACCGAGGCTGCTCTCGTGCGCATCGAGCAGCGAGCGCACCTGGGCCAGCAGCTCGATATCCGTGCCACAGGCCTGGTCGAGAAACGCCGGGCGCTCGGCGACGGAGCGTTCCAGTGCCGCGGAAAAGAGGTCCTTGATCTGGTGCCAGCGTTCGAGTTGCAAGGGCGCGCCCGCAAGCGGGTCCGTGGTTGATTCAGGGCGAAAGAGGCGGGGACGAATTATTGGTGTTGGTCCCGCATTCTAACAATCCCGGCGCGCGCGGAGCGGGCAAGGCTCACAGACTGGCGGATCAGCCTGCGCTGCCCCTGGGCGACCCGGGCGCTCGACGCCGGGGCTCGCCCAAGAGGCTGGAGATTTCCTACAGCGGGCTATTCGTCGCTCGCCATCATGGCGCGCTCGCCCTCACGCAATTCCTGCGCCGTCAGCGTTCCATCGCCGTTCTTGTCCATCTTGCTGAAGCGCTGCTTGGCGCCGGCATCCCACTCGGCGGCAGTCACCTTGCCGTCGTTGTTCGTGTCTTTCTTGGCGATCTGCTGCTCCGGGGTCATCTGTTTCGGCATCGATTTGCCCGTGCCACTCGGATCGTAGGCCTTCTTGTCCTCCATCCGCTGCTCGCTCGGGCCGGCTTCGTCGTGCAACGGCGCGTTGCCCTTGTCCTTCATCATCGCCTGTTGATGCGCCTCCAGTTCCTGCGCGGTGATGCCGCCGTCCTTGTTGGCGTCTACCTGGGAGAACATCTGCTTCTCGCCTTGGGTGTACTCGGTGGCGGTAATCTTGCCGTCACCGTTCTTGTCCATCATTTTGGTGTGATCGTCCTTGTCGCCGCCGGCCAGTGCAACTCCGCACAGGATGCTGGCGATGGCGACGGGAATGAGTCTGGAAGAGAAGGAATTCATAAAGCGCTCCACGGTCTGTAATGCCCATTCAACGTGGTGCAGTAGACCAAGTTCCAGTGGCGTGACAGGGCGGCCAGCGCGCTGGGGCCCTGATTTTCAGTGCTTTCCGACGATCTGTCGGCATCGGCTTCGGCTCGTGAGGCGGCTTGTCGTGCACGTCGTTGCGCGCCGCGACGCCAGCCTGTACTCTCGCGCCGTGCGTAATTTCTGCTGGCAGCGCTGGACCCTGATTTTCTTGCTGATGGCCCGTCTGGTCCTCGGCGAGCTGGGGCATGCGATGCCGGTCGCGTCGATGGCGCCGCTGGAGCAGGCGACGCACGAGGTCGCCGGCGAGCCTTCTTGTCCCGAGCACGAAGCGAGCTCGCATATGAAAGGCACACACCCCTCGGACGACGCGGCCGATCATTCTTCCGATCAGCACGATTGCTGCAAATCTGGTGACTGCGAGTGCCCGTGCCTGCACGTGCCTTGTGTGGCGCTCGATGCGGCCATCATGAATCCTGCGGCGCTTTCCGTGCTGCTCATTCCTTATGGCGCGGACACCGTGCCGTCGCAGCGCCCGTCGCGATTGTTCCGACCTCCCGCCCGATTCTCTTGAGCGATGTTTGCTGAGCGCTTGCCGATGGCCCTGGCCATCGGTGCGCGCACGTCGACGCTTTGTTCAAGAGAGTTTCATGTCATCGATGATGCGATCACCGCGAGCGCGCATGCCGCAGCTCTCGCGCAGGAGTTTCTTGCAGGCGGCAGGTGCGGGGCTGTTCGTACTCGGAACGCACCGAGGCAATGACGCCCGGGCCCAGCGCCAGGATCAGACGGTGTTATCGGGCAGCCACTTCGAGCTGCAGATCGGCGAAGCCCCGTTCAACTTCACAGGCAACCAACGAATCGGCACGGTGGTGAACGGCCAGATCCCCGGGCCGCTGCTGCGTTGGCGCGAAGGCGATAGTGTGACGTTGCGTGTGTCGAACCGGCTCGGGGCACGCAGCTCCATTCATTGGCACGGCATGATCGTACCGGCCGACATGGATGGCGTGCCCGGGTTGAGCTTTGCCGGGATTCCGAGCGGTGGCGAATATCTGTACCGCTTCAAGGTAAACCAGTCGGGCACGTACTGGTATCACGCGCATTCACGCTTTCAGGAACAAACCGGGCTGTATGGGCCCATCGTGATCGAGCGTCGCGGCGGCGAGCGTTTTCCCACCGAGCGGGACTACGTGGTGATGCTCTCCGACTGGACCGACCTCGATCCGGAGCGGATTTTCTCGGTGCTCAAGAAGCACAGCGATTACTACAACTTCGGCCGGCGCACCGCTGGCAACTTCTTCGCGGACGTGCGCAAGAACGGGTTGAGCCAGACGCTCGCCGAGCGTCGCATGTGGGGTCAGATGCGGATGAACCCCACCGACATCCTCGATGTTTCTGGCTACGCGTACACGTACCTGATGAATGGCGTCACACCGAGCGGCAACTGGACCGGTCTGTTCTCGCGCGGCGAGAAGGTGCGGCTGCGTTTCATCAACGGCTCCTCGATGTCGTTTTTCGACGTGCGAATTCCGGGATTGAAGCTCACCGTGGTTGCCGCCGATGGCGTGGATGTCGAGCCGGTCTCGGTCGATGAGTTCCGGATCGGCGCGGCGGAAACCTACGACGTCATTGTCGAGCCGAAGGACGATCGCGCTTACACGATCTTTGCTCGGGCGATGGATCGGTCAGGGTATGCACGTGGCACGTTGGCGCCGAGTGCGGGCCTGGAGGCGGAGATCCCGCCCCTCGATCCCAGGCCCTTGCTGACGATGAGCGACATGGGCCACGGCGGCCATGGAGCGAGCGGTGCGGGCCAGATGGATCACAGCCAGATGGATCACAGCCA
>NZ_CALFXI010000070.1 GCF_937958065.1 uncultured Steroidobacter sp. | reverse complement strand
AGCCGGTGATGGAAGGCAAGGCGGTGCTGTTCAAGAAGTTCGCCGGCATCGACGTGTTCGACATCGAGCTGGACGTGAACGATCCGGACCGGCTGGTCGATGTGATCGCCGCGCTCGAGCCCACCTTCGGCGGCATCAATCTCGAAGACATCAAGGCGCCGGAGTGCTTCATCATCGAACGCCAGCTGCGCGAGCGCATGAAGATTCCGGTGTTCCACGATGACCAGCATGGCACCGCCATCATCGTTGCCGCCGCCGTGCTCAACGGTCTGCAGGTGGTCAACAAGGACATCAAGTCGGTGAAGCTGGCAGTCAGCGGCGCCGGCGCCGCCGCGCTCGCCTGCGTCGACCTGCTGGTCGATATCGGCCTGCCGCGCGAGAACGTGTGGCTCACCGACCTTGCCGGCGTGGTCTACGAGGGCCGCAAGGAATTGATGGATCCGGAGAAGGAGCGCTTCGCGCAGGCCACCGACAAGCGCACGCTCGCCGAAGTGATCGTCGATGCCGACATCTTCCTGGGCCTGTCGGCCGGCGGCGTGCTCAAGCCGCACATGGTCGCGACCATGAAGCCGAACCCGCTGATCCTGGCGCTCGCCAATCCGACGCCGGAAATCCTGCCGGAAGAAGTCGCGGCCGTGCGCGACGACGCGGTGATGGCCACTGGCCGCACCGATTACCCCAATCAAGTGAACAACGTGCTGTGCTTCCCCTACATCTTCCGGGGCGCACTCGACGTTGGTGCGACGACGATCACGCGCGCCATGGAAATCGCGGCCGTGCATGCGATCGCCGAACTGGCCCGCCAGGAACAGAACGACATCGTCGCCAGCGCCTACAACACCGAAAATCTTACATTCGGTCCGCAGTACATCATCCCCAAGCCGTTCGATCCGCGCCTGATCGTGAAGATCGCGCCCGCGGTCGCGAAAGCGGCCATGGACAGCGGCGTGGCGACCCGGCCGATCCAGGATTTCGAGGCGTACAGTCAGAAGCTGCAGCAGTTCGTGTACCACAGCGGCACGTTCATGCAGCCGGTATTCGCCGCTGCTCGCCGCGTGAAGCCCGAGAATGCGCGCATCATCTTTGCCGAAGGTGAAGAGGAGCGCGTGCTGCGTGCCGCGCAGATTCTGGTCGACGAGAAACTGGGCCGCCCGATCCTGATCGGCCGTCGCGCCGTCATCGACAAGCGCATTCAGAAATACGGCCTGCGCCTGAAGCGAGACGAACATTTCACCAACGTCGACCCGGAGAACGATCCGCGCTATCGCGAATACTGGGAAGATTATCGGCGCCTGATGGGTCGCCAGGGCGTGACCGCGCAATACGCCAAGCTCGAGATGCGCCGGCGCACGACCCTGATCGGGGCGATGCTGATGAAGAAAGGCGAAGGCGACGGCTTGATCTGCGGCACCATCAGCAGCAGCGGCCGGCATCTCAAATACGTCGACCGCGTGCTGGGCAAGAAGCCCGGCACCAGCGTGTACGGCGCGATGAGCGCGCTGGTGCTGCCCGGCCGGCAGCTGTTCATCGTCGATACCCACGTGAACCTGGATCCGACCGCCGAAGAGCTGGCCGAGATCACCGTGCTCGCCGCCGAAGAGGTCAGGAACTTCGGCATCGAGCCCAAGATCGCGCTGATCTCGCATTCCAACTTCGGCACCAGCAGCGCGCCCTCGGCGGTGAAGATGCGTCGTGTGCTGGAGCTGGTGCGCGCCCAGGCGCCGCACCTGGACATCGATGGCGAGATGCACGGCGACTCGGCGCTCGATGAAGCGATCCGCAAGGCCGCGCTGCCCGAGACGACGCTGCATGGCTCGGCCAACCTGCTGGTGCTGCCGAACCTGGACGCGGCCAACATCTCTTACAACCTGCTGAAGACTGCCGCCGGTCAGAACGTCGCGATCGGGCCGATCCTGCTGGGCTGTGCCGCGGCGGTGACCATCCTCACACCGTCGGTGACGGTGCGCCGGATCGTGAACATGGCGGCGCTCACCGTCGTGCACGCCAACGCGGCAAAACAGATTCAGCTGGGACTGTCCTCGCCCTGAGCCCTCGGGCCCCTGCAGAGGGGACAGATCTCGTTTTCCGTCGATGGAAAACGGAGCTGTCCCCGTTCTCGATGTTACTTGCGCTTGGCCTTGTGATCGTCGTCATACTCGTGTGACAGCATCTCGCCGCTGCGGCGATCGATCACCATCTCCACCTCGCGTCCCTGCGCGTCATAACCCTCGACCTCGGCGATCAGGTCGCGCACCTCGATCTCCTTCACCTTGATGCCCTGGGCACCGAGACGACTCTCGATCTCGCTGACGCTCAGCACGTTCGCCGGCACCTTGACCACCGGCTCGGGCGCGGTCTGCGCCCAGGCCGACGCGCCCGTCACCGCCACCACGGCCGCCAGCATCACGGCGCGCACGCCGGTCGTTCGAATAGTCATGTCGATTCTCCTATGTAAAACTGCGCAAACCAGCGGCCCGCTTCGATAAAGGGGAGAACCGGGCCGCCATGCCTACGCAATCTACGCGCGGCCTGCTGACACCAACCCGTCACCCGCCGTCAGCTTGGCGTCAGCGCCCGGCAGTCACAGTAGTTATCCATCGGCAGCGAGCCAGCCCACGAACCATGAAACTCAATGGTGCCCACTCCAGGCACAGAGATGTGCCCGCCGCCGCAGGCAGCGAGCGCAGGGGCGTCTTTTCGCCGCTGCGCCTCGGCGCGAGTGGCAGGATGCCCGAGTCGCTGTTTCTCGATAGGGCCATGAAGTCCAGAGTTTTTGTCGCTTGCGTGCTGCTGCTCGGCACCTTGCCGTTCGGCCTGCCCACGAGTCTCGCCGACAAGAACGACAAGAAAAACGAACACACGCTGGTGCGCGAAGCCTTACAGCGCGGCGAAGTGCTGCCGCTGGTCAAGATCCTCGCCATCGCCAGCCAGCAGGTGCCCGGCGACGTGATCGAGGTGGAGCTCGAGAACGAGCAAGGCACGCTGATCTATGAAATAAAAATCCTCACTGGCAACGGCCGCGTGCGCGAAGTGAAAATAGATGCCCGCAGCGGCGCGGTGGTGGAGATCGAGGACGATTGAGGTGCGCGCACTGGTGATCGAAGACGAAGCGGCGGTCGCCCAGGACCTGGCACAGGCCCTGGCCGGTGCCGGCTTCGTCGTGGACATCGCCACCGAAGGCGAAGACGCCTGGTACAGAGGCAGCGTCGAAGACTACGACGTCGCAGTGCTGGATCTCGGCCTGCCTCGCATCGATGGCCTGTCGGTCCTGAAACGCTGGCGCAGCGCGCAGCGCACCTTCCCCGTGCTGATTCTGTCCGCCCGCAACGACTGGACCGAAAAGGTCGCGGGCATCGAAGCCGGCGCCGACGACTATCTCGGCAAGCCGTTCGAGATGGGCGAGCTGATCGCCCGGATCCGCGGCCTGGTGCGTCGCGCGGCCGGCAGAGCCTCCTCGACCATCCAGGTCGGCGAGCTGGTGCTCGACACGCATCGCATGTCCGCGACGTTCGGCGGTCGCCCGCTGCGATTGTCGCAGTTGGAATTTCGTTTCCTCGACTATCTGGCGCATCAGAACGGCCGCGCCGTCTCGGCCGGCGAGCTCGCGGAACATTTGTATGGTGCCGACGAGCCTGGCGACTCCAATGCCATCGAGGCGCTCGTGGTGCGGTTACGACGCAAGATCGGTCCGCAGGTGATCGAAACCCGGCGCGGCTTTGGATATCTGCTCGCCGGTGACGGTGAGTGATGCCGCGATCCCTGCGCGTTCGGCTGCTGCTGGGCGCGGCGATCGCGATCTTCCTGGCCCTGGCCGCGGCCTGGGTCGCCATGACCGTGCTGTTCGAGCGTCATGTCGAGCATCGCATCCAAGCCGATCTGATTCGCGACGGTCTGCAACTCGCGGCCGCCTTATCCGTCGCACCCGACGGCACTCCAGCACTGGAGCGCGAACCCGGCGACTCACGTTTTTTCGAGCCGGCCAGCGGCCTGTATTGGCAGGTCTCCACCCCGCACGGCGAATTGAACTCCCGCTCGCTGTGGGACCAGCATCTGCCCGAGCCCGGCAATGTCACTTCATCGCAGTGGAAGAGCCGCACTGTCGAGGGGCCGTTCAATCAGCAGGTGCTGTTGGTCGAGCGCTTCATCCGCCCCGAGCGTACCGACTCCGACGTTCTGATCCAGCTGGCGCACGAGCAACGATCGCTGCACCAAGCTCGCGAGGAATTCGGCCAGGAGCTGGCGCTGTTTCTCGCGATCCTGTGGTTCATCCTGTCCGCCGCCGCGTGGGCGCAGGTTGAATTGGGACTCCGGCCATTGCGCCAGGTGCGCAACGAAGTAGAAACATTGAAGCGCAATCCTCGCGAGCGCATGGCCGCGGCGCACGTTGCCGAGATCGAGCCGCTCACCCGGGCGATCAACGAGCTTGCAGATGCACGCGAGAAAGATTTGAGCCGTGCGCGCCGGCGCGCTGCGGATCTCGCGCATGGATTGAAAACACCGCTGTCGGCGCTCGCGGCGCAGAGTCGTCGGGCTCGGGAAGCCGGGGCGATAGAAGCTGCGGACGGACTCGATCGTGCGATCGCTGCAGCCACCGCCGCAATCGAAGCCGAACTGGCCCGCAGCCGGGCCGCGGCGATTCGTGCCGCACCGAGTGGCGATACCACTGCGGCCCTGCCGGTGATCGAATCGCTCGTCGGAGTCGTGGAAAAGACCGAGTTCGGCGCCCGCCTGGTGTTCGAAGTGCACATTCCCGAGGACTTGCGCCTGCCAGTGGCCGGCGAAGATCTGCTCGAAATCGCTGGCGCCCTGATAGAAAACGCCGCGCGTTATGCACGTCGACGCGTGCGTGTGACCGGGCAAGCGCAGCAGGGAGGCGTGTTGTTGATCGAGGACGACGGCCCTGGCATCGAATCGGAACAGGTCGCCGAAGCGCTGGTGCGCGGCGGACGGCTGGACGAGGTCGGTGCTGGCCACGGCCTCGGTCTCGCCATCGCGAACGATCTGGTCGATGCCACGCGCGGCGCTATCACGCTGCTGCGTTCGGAGCTCGGCGGACTGAAAGTCAGCGTCGCCTGGCCCGCGACGGATCTCAGTGCGAGCCGCTGAGGAAGTTGCGAATCCAGCCGGCGACTCGCCCGGCATCGTTGGGATGCTTCAAGGAAGCGATCGCGGCATCGGCAAAGTCCTGCGGATAGCGAGTCCCGCGCCGCAAATCGATCAATGCCGAGGCGTACTCCGGCGAAAACTCCGGATGCCCTTGCAATGAGAGCGCGCGACGCTGCGGATATTCGAGGACCGCGTACGGTGTGAACTCGCTGGCCGCCAGCACGATCGCATCCGGCGGCAGCTCGATGACCTGATCCTGGTGCGACACTGGAATGCTCAGCGTCGGCCCTCGATCCGAATTCATCCAGCCGGCATGCCGCTTGATCTCGTAACTGTGCAAGCCCGCGCCCCACCCTTTCGGTGACTTGATCACGCGCCCGCCGTAGGCCTCGGCCATGATCTGATGACCGAAACAGATGCCGACCATGGGCACCAGCCCCGACGCCTCTCGAATGAACCGCTTGAGCGGCTCGATCCACGGCTCGCCGTCGTACACGCCTGAAGCAGAACCGGTAATGAGATAGGCATCGTGCTGGCCGATCCGCTCGGGCAGCTGGCCGTTGCGGACGTCGTAGCAGGAATATCGATAGTCCGGCCCCAGCAAGTGCCGGAACATGTCGCCATACGAGCCGAAATGGTGCTTCAGATCTCCCGGCGGTGCGCCGGTCTCGAGAATGCCCAGGTGCATCGCGATCCCAGAAGAGACGATGCCCATAGCATAGCAATGGCATCGGCCATTTCCTTTGAGACATTCCCGGCGCTCGCTGTCCCAGTTGCACCACGTCCGACCGCGCCCCGGCCATTGGCTTGACCACTGCGCCAAATCAGGCCAGGCCGCAGCCTGGGACCGCTCCCAGAGCCCGCGCCAACGGGGCTGAATTTGCCGGTCCGCGGCTTGTGACGATTGGTCAAGCCAGCAATAATGCGGCCATCCCGCACTGACCCCAATCAAGGACATGCCAGCAGACACACAGCGACTGTACGAACGCATCGCTCAGAAGCTGGCGACGGCTATCGCGCGCGGTGAATACAAGGTCGGTCAGCGTCTGCCTTCGGAGCGCGAGCTGGCGCAGGCGTTCTCGGTGTCGCGGCCGACGGTTCGTGAAGCAATCATCGCGCTGGAGCTGGATCGGCTCGTCGAAGTGCGCGTCGGCTCCGGCGTATACGTCACGAATACCGAACCGCCCGGCGGCAAGGCCGGCGTCACCGACATCGGCCCGTTCGAACTGCTCGAAGCCCGGCGCTCCATCGAGGGTGAGGTTTGCGCCCTCGCCGCCACCCGCATCGACGACTCGCAGCTCGCCGAGCTGGCGGGGCTGCTCACTGAAATGCGCACCGAGAACGAGCACGACGTGATGGCCAGCGAAGACGCCGACCGGCGATTTCACGAGCTGATCGCGGCCGCCACTCAGAACAGCGGCATGATCGCCGTCGTCAAAATGCTCTGGGATGCTCGCACCCGCTCGCCGCAAAGCCGCTCACTCAGCGCCAAGGTCCGGGCCACCGGCGTCAAGCCTCGCATCGACGAGCACACGGCGATTCTCAAAGCGCTGCGCCAGCGCGACCCCGACGCCGCCCGGGCCGCGATGCGCGAACACCTGACGCGCGTCATCGACGCATTGCTCAAGGCTACCGAGGTCCAGGAGCTGGAGCGCGCCCGGCAGCAGATCGCGGAGCAACGCAAACGGTACGCCATCGGCAAATAGTCGGTGAAACGGGCAGCGGCGCGGGCTCAACGGACCGCCGCCGTTGACATCGGCAATTGGTAAGGCCAGAGTGGCATGACCAATAACCCTGACCAGCCGACCCATGCATACAATTGTCGACGCCCGCGTCATCATCACCTGCCCGGGCCGCAACTTCGTCACCCTCAAGATCACCACCAAGAGCGGCGTCTACGGCCTGGGCGACGCCACGCTGAATGGCCGTGAGCTCGCCGTGGCGAGCTATCTGACCGACCACGTAGTTCCGTGCCTGATCGGTCGCGACGCGCGGCAGATCGAAGACATCTGGCAGTTCTTCTATCGAGGTGCTTACTGGCGCCGCGGCCCTGTCACCATGACGGCGATCGCCGCCGTCGACGTGGCGCTATGGGATATCAAGGCCAAGAACGCGAACATGCCGCTGTACGACTTGCTCGGCGGCGCGAGCCGCACCGGCGTGATGGTGTACGGCCACGCCAACGGCAACGACATCGACGAGACCATCGCTCAGGCGAAGAAATATCGGGAGATGGGCTACAAGGCCATCCGTCTGCAAAGCGGCGTGCCCGGCCTGGCTTCGACCTATGGCGTGTCCAAGGACAAGCTCTATTACGAGCCCGCGGACGCCGCCAGGCCGACGGAAAACGTCTGGTCGACCAGCAAATACATGCCCACCGTGCCGAAGTTGTTTGCTGCCGCTCGCGACGCGCTCGGTTGGGACGTACACCTGCTGCATGACGTGCATCATCGCCTGACGCCGCTCGAAGCCGGCCGACTCGGCAAGGATCTCGAACCGTTCCGTCCCTTCTGGCTCGAAGACGCGACGCCCGCGGAGAATCAGGCAGGCTTTCGCACCATCCGCCAGCACACGACCACGCCGCTGGCGGTCGGCGAAGTGTTCAATTCAGTGTGGGACGCGAAACAGCTGCTCGATGAGCAATTGATCGATTACATCCGCACGACCATCGTGCACGCCGGCGGCATCAGCCACGTGCGCCGGATCGCGCACCTGGCTGAATTGAACAATGTGAGAACCGGCTTTCACGGCGCAACCGACCTGTCGCCGGTGTGCATGGGCGCGGCTTTGCATTTCGATCTGTGGGTGCCGAACTTCGGCATTCAGGAATACATGCGCCACACCGAAGAAACCGACGCGGTGTTCCCGCACGCGTACACGTTCTCGAACGGCGAGCTGCATCCGGGCGAAGCGCCGGGGCACGGCGTCGACATCGATGAAGCGCTGGCGGCGAAATATCCGTATCGGCCGGCCAGCCTGCCCATCAACCGCCTCGAGGACGGCACGCTGTTCAACTGGTAACGTCTGCTTCCGATGTCGACAGCGGCAGCGTGAAGTGCACGACCGTGCCCTTGCCCAGTTCGCTCTCGATCCAGATGCGGCCGTCGTGCGCTTCGACGATGCGCTTGGTGATGTACAGGCCGAGGCCGGTGCCATTGCGCCGGTTCTTGGCGCCCGAGAAATAGGCGTCGAACACCATCGGCAGATCTTCGCCGGCAATGCCCGGCCCGGTGTCGATGACCGACGCCTGGATCAGATCGCCGGTGTGCTGCAGGCTGACGCGAATCTGATCGCCATGGCGGCAGAACTTGATCGCGTTGCCCAGCAGATTCGAGAACACCTGCAGAATGCGCTCGCGGTCGCACAGGACGACCGAGGCGAGCGCGCCACAGTCGGCCGCCAGTCGAATGCCCTTCTGCTGAGCCAATGGCTCATGCACGGCGACCGCTTCATTCACCAGGTGCGCGGCGATCTCCGGTCGCGGTTGCACTTCGATGCGGCCGGTACGAATGCTGGCCATGTCGAGCAGGTCCGCGATCACCCGGCTCATCAGATCGACCGTGCTCGACAGGCGCCCATGAATCGCCGCCCTCGCGTCGGCGCCGAGCTTTTCCGGCGGCTTGTTGAGCATCTGCACGCCGCTTTTGATGGCCTGCAGAAAGTTGCGGATGTCGTGCGACACGACCGCGAGCACATCTTCGCGCGCCTGTACGGCCTCGCGTAGCAGCGCCTCGCTCTCCTGCAGCTGCTGATATTGTTCGGCCAGCTTCTTGCGCTGCTGATCCAGCCCGATGAAGGTATCGGTCTTGTGACGCAGGATGTTCGGATCGACCGGCTTGAACAGAAAGTCCACCGCGCCGGACTCGTAGCCGCGAAACACCCGATTCGCTTCGCCGCTGCCCGCGGTCAGGAAGATGATGGGAATGTATTTGGAACGTTCCGCGCCGCGCATGTATTCGGCCAGCTCGAAGCCATTCATCTCCGGCATCTGTACGTCGACGAATGCCAATGCGAACTCGTGCTGCAGGACCAGCTCCAGCGCCTCGGTGCCCGAGCGTGCGGTGACGATGTCGGCGTCGTCCCGGCGCAGCAGGGCTTCCAGCGCGACCAGGTTTTCTTCGATGTCATCGACCACCAGGATGCGCGAGCGCTCGGTCATGCCGGCCTCCCGCTCAGCAACGTCGTCAGGCCAGAGGCTATGTCGTTGGGCGACCATACGTAAGTGGGCTCGAACAAGGTCAGCGCCGCGGCCGGCATGATGGCCACCTCGGCAGACAACGGCGATTGCACGATGGTCGTGCCTCCCGCCGCGTGAATCTCCTGCAAACCGGCGGCGCCATCTTCGCTGGCGCCGCTCAATAGAACACCGATGAGGCGCGCGCCATACACATCGGCCGCCGTCTCGAACAGCACGTCGATGGAAGGCCTGGAAAAATGCACCGGCGGATCGACCGAGAGCGCGAACGTGCCCTGGGATTCGATCAGCAAGTGATAACTCGGAGGTGCGATATAGACCGTGCCCGGCGCGAGCGGTTCCTTGTCTTCGGCCAGTTTGACGCGCAGCCCGGTATCGGCGCCGAGCAGTGCCGGCAGCCCGGTGGAATGCGCAGGCAGATGAAGTACAACGGTCACCGGGCACGCCAGGTCAGCGGGCAGCTCGCGCACTATCGTGCGCAAGACGTCGAGCGCGCCCGCTGAGCCACCGATGACTACCGCGACCGGAGCAGTCATCAATCCACCCTCCGATAGATCTTCTGCTCGCCGCTGACTTCCTGGAACCGATGCGCATGGGCCGAGAAGCGCACCGACTCCTTGGTGCCCAGACACAGGAAGCCGCGCCGGCACAACGCATCGCTGAACAGCCCGAGCGCCCGATCCTGCAAGGCCTTGTCGAAGTAGATCAGCACATTGCGGCACGACACCAGCTGCACTTCGGAAAAAATGCTGTCGGTGGCGAGGCTGTGGTCCGCGAAGGTGATGTGCTGTTTCAACTTCGGCGACATCACCGCGCTGTCCTTGGATGCATGATAGTAATCCGACAGCGAGCCGTGGCCACCGGCCGTGCGATGGTTCAGCGTGAATTGTTTCATCCGGTCGAGCGGATACACGCCCTTCTGCGCCTTGCGCAGGCTTTCATCGTTGATGTCCGTGGCGTAGATCCGCGTGCGATCGAGCAGCCCTTCCTCGGCGAGCAGAATGGCGTATGAATACGCTTCCTCGCCGGTGCTGCAGCCCGCGACCCAGAGCTTCAGCGACGGATAGGTCGCCAGCAGCGGTACGACCTGCTTGCGCACGGCCAGAAAGAACTCCGGATCCCGAAACAGATCGCTGACCTGCACGGTGAGATATTCGAGCAGGCGCGGAAACGCACTCTCATCGCGCAATACCCGTTCCTGCAACTGCGCCAGCGTCTGACACTGAAAATGCGACAGTGCCTGCAGCAGCCGCCGCTTCAACGACGCGGCGGCGTATTGGCGAAAGTCATAGTGATACCGCTGGTACAACGTTTCCAGCAGCTGGCGAATCTCTGTTTCCGAGATGTCCAGCCTCAACGCGGCGTTCCTCGCCGCGCCGGCATCCATATGCGCAGCAGCGACAGCAGTTTCTCGATGTCGATGGGCTTGGTGATGTAGTCGTTGGCGCCCGCCTGCAGACACTTCTGCCGATCGTCCGGCATGGCCTTGGCAGTCAGCGCGATGATGGGCAGGTTCGCCCAGCGGCGCTCGGCGCGGATCGCCCGTGTGGCTTCGAAGCCGTCCATCTCGGGCATCATGATGTCCATCAGCACCAGATCGATATCTGGATTGCGCGCGAGCGCGTCGAGCGCTTCGCGACCGTTGCGAGCGATGTCCATGATCGCGCCGTGCGGCTCCAGCACGCGCGTGATCGCGAACACGTTGCGTACGTCGTCCTCCACCAGAAGGATGCGACGCTTCTCGAACACCGAGTCGCGACTGCGCGCCACTCGCAACATGCGCTGCTGCTCCGCCGGCAGCGACGCTTCCACTCGATGCAGGAACAGGGTCACTTCATCCAGCAGCCGCTCGGGCGAGCGCGTGCCCTTGATGATGATGGACTTGGAGTAGCGCCGCAGCTGCTGCTCCTCGTCCGCCGACAGCGTACGGCCGGTGTAAACGATCACTGGCGGGAACGAATACGCTTCGTCGGTTGCCATCTTCTCCAGCAGCTCATAGCCCGACGCATCGGGCAGCGCCAGGTCCAGCACCATGCAGTCGAAGGTCGAGGAACGCAGCTTCTCGAGCGCGTCGCCGGCCGAAGCGACCGCGACCGTCTGGACCTGCTCGGAGCGCAACAGATGTTCGATGCTGTCGCGTTGCATGGCGTTGTCTTCGACGATGAGCACGGCGCGAGTGGCGTCGTTGGCCTTACTGGCCAGCTTGGTGAGCGAGCTCAACAGCTGCTCGCGCTCGACCGGCTTGCGCAGCACGTTCGCCGCGCCCATCTCCAGCGCGACATGGGTGTAGTCGTGGCCCGAAACGACCTGCACCGGAATATGCCGGGTCGCCGGATCGTGCTTGAGCCGGTCGAGCACGGTCAGGCCGGTGTGATCCGGCAGGCGAATGTCGAGCACGATGGCGGTCGGTCGATGCTTCAGCGCCAGCTCGATGCCTTCGTCGGCCGTGGTCGCGATGATGCACTCGAATTGCAGACTCGATGCGAGCGTGGCGATGGTCTGCGCGAACGCTGCGTCATCCTCCACGATGAGCAGCAAGCGCGCACCATTGGAAATCGACGGCGCAGGCTGGGTGGTCCGCTCAGTGAGTCTGCTCTCACGAGCGCGCAACGGAGCGTTAACGGGCGGCGGCGGCGGAATGACATGGTCCGCTCGCTCTTCCTGCGCCGGCATGGCGCGCGGAAGTACCAGCGTAAACGTGCTGCCTACACCGAGCTCGCTGTGCAATTCGATGCGACCGCCGAGCATCGCGGCCAGCTCGCGCGAAATCGACAAGCCCAGACCGGTGCCGCCGAAGCGGCGGTTGGTGGTCCCGTCGGCCTGCCGGAACGGCTCGAAAATGATCTCCTGCTTGTCCGGCGGAATGCCGATGCCGGTGTCTGCGACCGTGAACGCGATCTCGCCGCTCTCGGCGCGCGTGACGACCTGGAGGGAAACCTTGCCCTGCATAGTGAACTTCAGCGCATTCGACAGCAGGTTGCGCAGGATCTGGCGCAGCCGCTGCGAGTCCGTCTCCAGCTCGCTGGGCGCATCGGGCGCGAGCGTCAGCTCCAGCTCCACACGCTTCTGGCTGGCCATGGGCCGGAACATCTGCCCCATGTTGTCGAGCAATGAGCGCAGCCCGATGGTCTCGCGCTTCAGATCGATCTGCCGCGCTTCGATCTTCGACAGGTCCAGGATGTCGTTGATCAGCTCGAGCAGATCGTTGCCCGCGGAATAGATGTTCCGCGCGAACTTCACCTGCTCCTCGGTGAGATTGCCCGAGGGATTGTCGGCCAGCAGCTTCGCCAGGATCAGCGAGCTATTCAGCGGCGTGCGCAGCTCGTGCGACATGTTGGCGAGGAATTCGGACTTGAACTGATTGGATCGCTCCAGCTCCCCGGCCTTGGCCAGCAGTTCGCGCCGCGCGGCGTCCAGATCGTCGTTCTGGTGCGCCAGCATCTGCATGTGCTCTTCGAGCTGAACATTGCTCTGCTCCAGCTCGGCCTGCTGCGCTTCCAGGCGTGCCTGGCTGTCGCGCAGCATGTTGCCCTGCTGTTCGAGCTCTTCATTGCTGACACGCAGCTCTTCCTGCTGGGTCTGCAGCTCTTCGGCCTGCCGCTGAGTCGCGCGCAGCAGCTCCTCCCGCTCGCTGCGCAAGCGAGCCGTCCGGATCGCCACCCCCATTGGCTCGCTCAACAGCTGTAGCAGCTCCAGATCGGCCGGGCCGATGACTTCGATGAAGCCCAGCTCCAGCGCGGCGATGGTGTCGCCGTCGGCGACCACGGGAGTCACCAGCAGCGTCTTGGGACGGATCGTGCCGAGCGCACCGGTGATTTCCAGCTCGCCCGCGGGCACCGAGCTCAAATGAATGGTCTTGCGATCCTTGAGCACCTGACCGATCAGTCCATCGCCGGCGGCGATGCTCACTCGCGCCGGATGGGCTGCCGACACGGCGTAACCCCCGATGAAGACCGCACCCTCGGCGTCCTGGCGTGCATACAGCGCGCCGACGCTGGCCCCCAGGTACTCGCTGATGAACGAGGTGATGCGCTCGCCCACTTCGGTCAGCGACAGCTCGCCCAGCATCCGTTGCGAAAGGATGGACTGCGCCGTGCGCATCCACTCGTCTTTGCGCAACGACTGGCGCGTCATGATGGTCATGCGCGTCTGGAACGCGAATGCCCAGATCACGATGGTGGCGAAGGAGCGATTCAACATCGCGACGTTGGCCGCGCCGCCTTCGGGGGAGAACATGAAATCGATCATGATCAGCAGGGTCGAGAGCCCCGCGACCGCCAGCGGCGCGCCCGGCCGGGTCAGGAAGATGCAGGCCCCGAGCGGAATGAGATAGAACAGCCAGGTCGCCACGCCGATCCGGGTCTGCAGGTCGACCACGAAGATCGCGAGCATGCTCGCGGCAATGAACACATACCAACCGTCGTGCGTCTCTTTCTCGAAACGTTTGCGCATATCGCTGTTTTGAATTCCGCTGGCTGCCACGGCGTCAGGAATCTGGCCGCGACTTAATAATTGGCATGACGCGGACAACGAACCAGAGCGGGGAAAGTTCCCGCTGCGGGTCAGTTTTTTGCAGGCCGCGGGGTCAGCCGCTTGTAGAAGATGTGAGTGGCGCAGAACGCGCCGTCGGGCATGAGCGCGAAATCCGGGATGGTGCCGCTGTACTGCCAGCCATGGCGCCGATACAGACGCTCGGCGGCGTCGCTGGCGGTGTCGAGCACGAGCACGCTCTTGCCCACGCTCGCCGCACCTTCTTCAGCCGCGGTCAGCAGGGCTGCACCGACCCCGTGCTGACGCGCCTTCCGGTGCACCAGCATTTTCGAAAGATCGCCTCGATGCGGCTGGTTCTCCGGCAGGTCCAGCACCACCTGCACGGTGCCGACGATCGCGCCTGAAGCGTCTTCGGCGACGAAGATCATCCGCTCGCCACGGGCCGCGCTGTCCGCGACCTTGACCCAGAAGGCGCGTGCCTTCTCCATCGTCATCGGCAGCATGAAACTCACCGAGGCGCCGCCTTCGACGCAGTCGATCAGCACTTCGCTCAAGCCCCGAATTTCCCGTTCGCCGATGACTTGCAGGCGACGAATCCGAATGCCGTCCGGCATGTGAAGTCCTTTGCAGGTCCTGGCCTGCGCGTGCAGAAAAGATAGACAGGCGCGCAGATCTGTTCAATGGCTGGCACAGAGGCGCGGCAGGGATGATACTGTATATAACCCCATATCCGCAGCATCCCATGTCGACCGGGAATCCCCCGACGCCGGCGTCCGCGCCGGCCATCTGTGTCACCGCTCCGGCACCCCTGTCGGTGGCCGTGCGAGTGTTGTGCCAATTCACCGCGAAGCGCGGCGATCTGGACCTGCGCTTCACGCCCGCGCCCAGCGCTCGCGAAGGCATGGCTGGCCATCTGATCGTCGCGAACCGTCGCGGCCGCGATTATCAAACCGAGCTGACGCTGGAAGGCACGCACGATGGCCTGCAAGTGCGTGGCCGCGCCGATGGTTATGACAACAACGCGCGCCGCCTCGATGAATGCAAAACGTATCGCGGCGACCTGGCCCGCATGCCCGACAATCACCGCGCCCTGCATTGGGCTCAAGCGAAAATGTATGGCGCGATGCTGTGTCGGAAGCAGCAACTGCGCGAGCTTCGGGTCGCGCTCGTCTACTACGACGTCGATAGCGAGCAGGAGACCGTGCTGGCAGAAGATTTCAGCGCGGAAGAGTTGCAGGCGTTCTTCGAAGGGCACTGCGCCCGGTACGCCGCGTGGGCGCGCGCGGAGCAGGAGTATCGCCAGGCGCGCGATCGGGCGCTGCTGGCGCTGAGCTTTCCCTTCGAGTTCTATCCAGCGCAGCGACTACTGGCCGAGACGGTGTATCGGGCCGCCGCGTCGGGCGAACATCTGCTCGCGCAAGCCCCCACGGGAGTCGGCAAGACCCTGGGCACGCTGTTTCCCATGCTCAAGGCGCTGGGCGCGCGGAAGATCGATCGCATCTTCTATCTGACTGCGAAGACCACCGGGCGTCAGCTCGCGCTCGACGCCTTGCAGGCACTGACGCCGCCGGATCTCAAATTGCGGGTTCTGGAAATCACGGCGCGCGAGAAGGTTTGCAGATATCCGGACTCGGCCTGTCACGGCGACTCCTGCCCGCTCGCCAGGAAATTCTATGACCGCTTGCCGGGCGCGAGAGCGGCGGCACTCCAGCGCGGCACGATGACGCAAAAGGTCATTGGCGAGGTCGCCACCGAGCATGGGCTCTGCCCCTATTTCCTGTCGCAGGAACTGGCGCGCTGGAGCGACGTGGTGATCGGCGATTACAACTATTACTTCGATCAAAGCGCGTTCCTGTACGGGCTCGCGCAGGAGCAGGGCTGGCGCGTCGGCGTGTTGGTCGACGAAGCGCACAACCTGATCGAGCGTTCCCGGCGCATGTATTCGGCGGCCATCGACGCGGAGACGCTGCGACGAGCGCGCAAGGAATCGCCGCCCTTGCTCAGAAGCGCCATTCAACGCCTCAGCACTCAATTCCAGCGCATCGCCGATGCGCAACAGGTGCCCTACCAGGTCCATGAGCTGCCGCCGAAGTCCTTGCTGAGGGCGCTGGACACCTACATCAGCCAGCAGAGCGCACTCGCCGATCAGGCGGTGCTGTTCCCGGAACACGTGCAGAAACTGCTTTTCGACGCGCTGGCGTTTCATGGGCTCGCCGAGGACTTCGCGGAACATTCGTTGTTCGACATCACCCATCCGGAGCACGCGATCTTCACGATCCGCAACGTCGTGCCTGCGCCGTTCCTCAAACCGCGCTTCGCCCAGACGACCTGTGTAGTCCTGTTCTCGGCCACGCTGTCGCCGCGCGAGTTCTATCTGGACTTGCTGGGCTTGCCTGACAGCACACGCTGGCTGGACGTGGAATCTCCGTTCTCGCCGGAGCAGCTCGACGTGCAACTGGTGCAGCACATTTCCACGAGGTATCAGCATCGCGACGATTCGATCGCGCCAATGGTGGAGCTCATCGTTCGCCAGTTCGAGCGCAGGCCCGGCAATTATCTGGTGTTCGCCAGCAGCTTCGACTACCTCGCACGCATCGCGGAGCAGCTGGACCGCGTCGCCCCGCACATTCCCAATCGACTGCAGGTTCGAAACATGTCGGAGGCCGAACGCAAACAGTTCATCGACGGCTTCGCGCCCGAGGGCCGCAGCCTCGCGCTCGCCGTATTGGGTGGCGCGTTTGGCGAAGGCATCGATCTGCCGGGCGAGCGCATGATCGGTGCGTTCATCGCGACTCTCGGATTGCCGCAACTGAATGACGTGAGCGAGCAGATGCGTCAGCGCCTGGATCAGCTGTTCGACGCGGGCTATGCATACACTTATCTATATCCCGGCTTGCAGAAGGTCATCCAAGCCGCGGGGCGTGTCATCCGGACGCGCAACGATCGCGGCGTCGTGTACCTGATCGACGACCGCTTCGGCCAGCGCGAAGTGCGACAGCAGTTGCCGAAATGGTGGAAGTTGCGGAAATTGCCTGCGCCCCGCCCAAAGCGAGCAACTGCTCCCCAAAGTGCCGATCGGGCGGGTTAATCTTCGCGCATGACAGCCGCGCCCGCTCCCAGCACCTTCACCGTCCGGCGACCCGCCGCCGGGCTGGCGCGCTATGTCAGCCAGTACTGGCTCAGCCTCAACAACACGTCTGCGGTGTACGCAGCCTTGCCGGACGGATGCGTCGACCTGGTACTCGAAGTCACGGCGCACGGCCATCGCTCGTGGATTTATGGCAGCACGACGCGGCCCACTGCGATTCCCTGCCAGCTTGGCACTCATTATCTCGGCATCCGATTCCGTCCAGGGCAGAGCCGTCATTTCATCGACGCCGCCGCGCATGAGATCACGGACGGGCGCGAGGATCTGCGGACATTGATGCGCTTTCCATCGGAACGCATCGCCGCTCACATAGCGACCGAAGCGCTGTTCGAGGAGCTCGATGCGATCCTGACCGCAGCGCTGGATCGCTCACCGCCAGTTGAAAGTTACATCGACGGCGTCGTTCAGCACATCGATGCCCGGCATGGCGACACGAGGATCGAGGACGTAGCGCTGCGCTTCGGAAAGAGCCGGCGACAGCTGGAGCGCGTGTTCCTGCAGACGGTCGGGGTGCCTCTGAAATTCTTCTGCGTGATCTCCAGGCTGCGGCATGCGGCCGATCTGATCGTCCAGCCGCGTTCGCGATCGTTGAGCACCATTGCGCATGAGGCCGGCTATTCCGACCAGGCCCACATGACGCGGGACTTCGCCCGCCTGGCCGACACCTCCCCAGGCCGGCTGCGAGCCGATGGCGCATTTTTTCAATACCACGCAGCGCGCTGAGCGCATGCTCGCGTTTTCTTCCGCGAGGATTGGTCATGCAATTGGAGTCCGCCTATCCGGTCATCGTCACCGATGCCATTGGCGCGTGCCGCGACTTCTATGTGCGCCACTTCGGCTTCGAAGTGGTGTTCGAGTCGTCGTGGTTCATTTATCTGGCGTCGACGGCCAATCCGGTGGTGGCCATCGCCTTCATGTCACCCGACCACCCGTCCTCGCCGCCTGGGCCCGAGAAGTTCAACGGACAGGGCATGTTCTTCACGCTGCAGGTCACTGATGCGGCGGCCGAGTTTGCAAAGGTGCGGGAGTCGGGCGCGCGCATTGCATACGAGCTGCGCGACGAACCCTGGGGACAGCGACGCTTCGGGCTGCTCGACCCCTCGGGCACCTGGGTCGACGTGGTCCAACAGATCGAGCCGGCGCCGGGATTCTGGGATCCCTATATGAAGTCCGCCTAGCGGCAGACCCGGTACGGGCCGCGGTCGAAGTGGAAGTGATCGCGGTGGGCATCGTTGTAATCCGGGCTGAGCACGCCATCGAAGAAACGGCATGCGCCATCGCGGACCTCTCGTAGAAACGCGCCGCGCTCTCCGCCCTGCTCCCAATCCTTCAAGACGCGAATCCGCCGACCGTCTTCGAGTATGAAGCCCGCCACGTCGAGCGCCTCCGCCGTCGCGTGCTGACTGCGCGTGGCCTTGGCGCGGCCGTACACATTGCGACAGGAATAGCTGCCGAAGTGCTCCAGCGTCGCGACCTTCTGACCGAAATGCCGTTGCGCCGCCGGCTCGAGCACATGGCGCTCCCACAAAGCCAGCGATACCGCGGCCCGGCAACTGAAGGAGAACGGCTTGGCGATCCTGCTCGAGGTTCTCTCGATGCGCACCGCGTTGAAAAATCCGCAGGCCGGCCCTGTGGCGCGATCGTCCAGCCGCTCGTACTGAATGCCGGTCGTCGCCAGCACCCGCTGACAGTCCTCGGAGCTTTTCGACAGCCGGCCGAGTTTGTAGCGGGTAAGGAAGTTGGGCTCGGCATTCACATCCAGCGGCGCCCACGGGTTCCAGTCCGGCGGCACATCGATCGCACCGCTGCGTACTCCGTAGAGCGCGGCGGCGACGATCGAAGCGAGCACAGCCAAGAGGATCAACAGGCGCATGGATCGGAAACCCGCAGCCTGCGGGTAAGGTTGCATGCGCCGAGTTCGTGACGATCCACATAGGGCACAGATCCGCCAGACGCTCTGCCCCGCTCGACCGCCTTCGCCGCCCTTCGCCTGGTTAAACCGAAGTGGCTTCCGGCGCATCTGACGCAAAAGCACCGGGGCGCGGCCAAATGCGAACAATCATCCAACCGACATCGCTCAGGCAGGTCATGGTCATCCTTGGCGCCGCGTTGCTGACGGCAAGCAGCACTCATGCAAAGGAGCGCGAGACTCGATGGGACGAGGATCTGGTGGTCGCCAGAGATAGCTTTCTCGCCAGGGACCGCAGCTATTCCGAGCAAGCCCGGCGCGCCGCGCTCGATGAGATCGAGCGAACTCGAAAGAACATCGGTCAACTCTCCGATCAGCAGATCGTCGCCAGCCTGGCTCGCGCGGCCGCGCTCTCCGACAACGCCCATACGCGCGCCTATCTGCTACGTAACCGAAGTTACTGGCGTCGTTATCCCGTTCGGATCTGGCGCTTCGACGATGGCTGGTACGTGGTAGCCGCGAGGGCCGAGGCGGTGCCGCTGCTGGGTCGCCGGATTTCACACATTCAGGACGTTCCCATCGAGCAAGCCTTCGAAAAGGTTGCAACGCTGTACGCCGGCAACAGCGGCTGGTCGGCTTACATGGCAACTTACACACTGACCAGTCCCGATGCGCTGATGGGCGTCGGATTGATCGACGACGGCATCGCAAAGTTTGCAGTGTTGGACGACGGCGGCGCGCTATCGATCTCGTTATATCCCGAGCCGCTCGATCCACGCACCACGCCAGAAGAAAGCTGGTGGTTCCTGTCTCCCCGACATCCCGCCGCGGCCGGCTGGACTCACGTACTGAAGTCGAGCGATCTGCCGCCGGTCTTGATCTCGCCGGAACGCCACTACGTCTTCTCTCGATGCAATCGCGACATTCTCTACGTTCGCTACAACCGTGCGTCCAACGAACCCGGCGGCGAAACGGTCAGGACGTTCGGCGAGAGACTGCTCCAGAGCATCGCCTCCCAGCCGCCTCGCAAGCTCGTCCTGGACCTTCGTTTCAACACCGGCGGCGATCTTTCGCTGGGTCAACCGTTGATCCAGGCGTTGGGCACCTCCAACCTCGGCCGCAAGCCAGGTGCAATCGCCGTGCTGGTCGGCCCCACGACGTTCTCCGCCGGCATCACCCCAGCCGCCTGGTTGCGCTCGAACAGCAAGGCGATCCTCGTCGGCGCGCCCCCAGGAGATCGACCTGACTTCTGGGCCGAGGGCGGCAATGTCACTTTGCCGAACTCGGGCCTGGTGATGCACTACGCCGATGGCTTGCATCAATACTCCGCTGCACCCGTGCCACCGGGAGTGAAGGAGCATCTGCCATTGAACATCGACGTGCGCAATCTGGAACCGGATATCAGCGTACGGTGGACCTGGCGCGACTATATCGCTGGCGTCGATCCCATCGCTGCGGCGGTGGGCAGCGACCAAACCGATTGCAGCCGCTCGTCGATGTAAGGGCGCCGGGCCGGCATCAGCACAGCTGCGGATTGCGCGCGCATCGGTGGATCATGGGACGATCTCTCTTCACTTTGATGCGAGGCAACTCAGTGGACGTGTCTTCGTCGCTTGTCGTAAAGCCGCCGGTCGAACCCATGCTCGCGAAACTGGCTGACGAGGTGCCGGCCGGCGCCTACCTGTATGAGCCGAAGTGGGATGGTTTCCGGGCCATCGTGTTCCGAGGCAAAGACAATGTCTATTTGCAAAGTCGGGACTCGCGACCGCTGGACCGTTATTTCCCGGAATTGCACGATGTGCTGCTCGATCGTTTGCCGCGCAACTGCGTCGTGGACGGCGAGATCGTGATTGCGACGGCGAACGGACTAGATTTCGACGCGCTTCAGCTGCGACTGCATCCCGCCGCCTCCCGCGTAGCGAAGCTCGCGAAACAAACACCTTCCTCCTTCGTCGCGTTCGATGTGCTCGAGGCAGGTGGTCGTAATCTCATGGACGAACCGCAAGCGACTCGGCGTGCAATGCTCGAAGAGCTGCTCGAAGGCGTCGAGCCTCCCGTCTATCTGACGCCGGTGACACGCGACCGTGCCATCGCACTCGACTGGCTGACACGGTTCGAAGGCGCTGGCCTGGACGGCGTGATCGCGAAACCGGAGTCGGGCGCCTACCTTCCAGACAAACGCGCGATGATCAAGGTAAAGCATGCCCGCACCGCCGACTGCGTGGTGGCCGGATTCCGATATCACAAGAGCGGCAAGGATGCGGTCGGCTCGTTGCTGCTCGGTCTGTATGACGACCACGACGTGCTCCAGCACGTTGGCGTCACCTCATCGTTCACCATGGCGATGCGCCGGCAACTCGTGAAGGAGCTTGCCCCGCTGCGCAGGAATGCAATGGTCGACCATCCCTGGCGCGAATGGGCGGGCGCGGCCGCCGAATCGAGCCGCATGCCCGGCAGTCAGAGTCGCTGGAGTGCCGGTAAGGATCTGTCATGGGAGCCGCTCAGGATCGAGCGGGTCTGCGAGGTGAAGTACGATCACATGCAGGGCGATCGGTTCCGACACGCGGCTTTGTTCCTGCGCTGGCGGCCCGACAAGCCGCCCGAGGCGTGCCGTTACGATCAGCTCGAAGTGACCCCGCCCTACGAGCTCGAGCGAATCTTCTCGTCCGGGTCGAGCGGCTCCTGAGAGGGCCGCAGCGCTTCGGGGACGTGCTGCAGATTGATGCGAATCCGAGTCCAGGTGCTATAGCGTCCGCGCATCGCGTCGACCAGTACGTCGGCGGGCTGCAAATGAGCTGCCGCTTGCGGATGTCGTTTTTTCCAGCGTTCCACCCCCGCCAGAGCATCCTCTTTACGACGCGCGCGCCCGATCTCGACCAGAGGCAGCTTGGATTTGCGCTTGGAGGGTTGCACGCGCGGCGGCTCCGAACTGTGCCTGCGATAGTGCGGCGGCCAGGGCGCGTCGCCCAGGCCCTGGCGCTCGAACAGATTCAGCAGTCCTTCAATGGAGCCGGCGTGCTCATCGATGCCTGCATGCAGATCGCCTAGCTTCTTGAAGCGCGCAGGCATCGTGGCGAGAGTGAAATCGGCCGGATCGCAAGTCTCCACTTCATCCCAAGACAGTGGCGCCGAAACACGCGCGTCGGGCCTCGGTCGCACCGAATATGCGGCGGCCACGGTGCGGTCCTTTGCATTCTGGTTGTAGTCGACGAACACACCCTGGCGCTCTTCCTTCCACCATTTGCTCGTGGCGAGCTTCGGAGCACGGCGCTCGACTTCGCGAGCCAGCGCGAGCGCGGCGAGCCGGACTTCATCGAACGTCCACCGCGGCTCGATACGTACGCACAGATGCATGCCGCGCGAGCCCGACGTCTTGGGCCAGCCCACCAGCTTGAAATCATCGAGCACCGCTCGCGTGATCGCGGTGACTTGCTGAACTTGCCGCCACGTAACCCCGGGCACCGGGTCCAGGTCGACGCGCAGCTCGTCGGGATGATCGAGATCTTCGGCTCGCACGGGATGTGGATGTAACTCGAGGCATGCGAGATTCGCGAGCCACGCCAGCGCGGCAGCGTCGCGGGGCACGACTTCCTCAGCAGCACGACCGGAAGGAAAGCGGAGTTCGACGACTTCGATCCACGAAGGGCGGCTGGCGGGCGCGCGCTTCTGATAGAAGTGCTCGCCCTCGATCCCGTTCGGGTAGCGCACCAGCATGTTCGGTCGCCCGCCCGCGCCCCGCAGAGCCCCTTCGCTCACGGCGAGGTAGTACTGCACGAGGTCGAGCTTGGTGTACTGCGGCTCCGGAAACAGCACCTTCTGTGGATTCGAGATCGTCACCTCGTGCCCGGCGACGGTGAGGGTTTCAGCTGCGCTGCTCTTGGCCATACGTCGAGTTGCCCGATCGAGTGCATCGCTGCTCGCGATACAGACGCAACGACGTCGGCGCCGGCCGGTTCCCTGAAGCAGTCGAGCACGCGTGCCGCAAGTTCGAATCCATGACAGGTCATGTCACCGACGGAACGCTATGCTTGCTGCAGACCGACAGCAGCGTTCCGAGCACCCGCAACCATGAAGACCATTTACTACGCAGCCGCCAGCCTCGATGGGTTCATTGCGACCGAGGACGATTCGCTGGACTGGCTGTTTCCCCTCGGCAGCTTGAATGAATCCAGCTATCCGCAGTTCATTGCAGGCGTGGGTGCCCTGGCGATGGGATCGGCCACATATGAGTGGATGCTCAGGAGCGCGGACAAGGTGGCCGCGGAGACGGGTTCCGCATGGCCTTACACTCAGCCCTCATGGATCTTTTCTACCCGCAAACTTCCCGCGATAGCGGGGGCTGACATTCGCTTCGTCAGCGGAGATGTTCGCCAGGCGCATGCCGAGATGAGAGCGGCCGCCGGTACCAAGAACCTTTGGATTGTCGGGGGCGGAGATCTCGCAGGTCAGTTCTACGATTGCGGTCTGCTGGATCAACTCATCATCCAGGTTGGCTCGTGCACGCTGGGCACCGGCAAGCCGCTGTTGCCACGCCGGCTGCTCAGCCCGACGCTGCGCCTGAGCTCGGTTCGTCAGATGGGTTCGGGGATGGCTGAACTGCGTTACGACGTCCAGAAAGGTGATGTGGCTGCGGATTGATCTTTCAGGTCAGCGCGCGAATGATGCGACCCAGCTCCGCCACGGCGTCCTCGACCTGAGCGGTCCAGGGGTGGCCGTAGTTCAGGCGCAGGCAATTGCGGAACTGCCGGCGCGCCGAGAACATCGGGCCGGGTGCAATGCTGATGTGAGCCTCGATGGCGCGGCGGTGCACTTCGAGCGCATCCACCTGCTCCGGCAACTCGATCCACAGGAAATAACCGCCTTCGGGCGTCGCGACCCGGAAGCCCGATGGGAAGTGCTGCTTGATGGAAGCGAGCGCCGCGGCCTGCTGTGACCGCAGCGCTTGCCGCAGCTTCTCCAGGTGCCGATCGTAACCTTCGTTCCGCAGCATCTGTGCGATGCCGTTCTGGATGGGCACGCTGGTCGCGAGCGATGTCGTCACCTTGCGTCTTTGTACCGCGGGCGCGAAGCGACCGGCCGCAGTCCAACCCAATCGATAGCCGGGCGCCAGGCATTTGGAGAAGGAGCCGCAGTTGAGCACCAGCCCTTTGCGGTCGAACGCTTTGGCGGGCTTCGGCCGGTGCTGGTCGAAATGCAACTCGGCGTAGACGTCATCTTCGATCAGCGGGATCTCGTGCCCGGCGAGCAGCTGCACCAGGTCGCGCTTCTTTTCTTCCGGCAACGACGCCCCGAGCGGATTCTGGAACGTCGTCATCACCCAGCAGGCACGCACGTTGTGTTTGACGATGGCCTGCTCCAGCGCACCGAGATCGATGCCTTCGCGTGGATGCGTTGGAATCTCCACCGCTCGCAGCCCCCACGCTTCGATCGCTTGCAAACAGGCGTAGAACGCAGGCGCCTCGATCGCGACCGTATCGCCTGGCCGCGTGACTGTTTGCAGACAAAGGGTCAGCGCTTCGAGCGCACCGGAAGTGACGACGATTTCATCGGCCGGCACGCGCGAGCCGAACTGCAAATAACGACGCGCGATCTGACGTCTCAATTCCGGGCTGCCGGGCGGCAGACTCTCGACCGTGCTCCACGGATCCATGTTTCTCGCGCTGCTGCCGAGATGCCTGGCGAGTTTTGCCCACGGAAACAAGGTGGGACTGGGGAATGCCGATCCCAGCGGCACGACATCGCGATCGCGCGATGCTTCGAGAATATTGAAGACCAGATCGCTGACATCGACTTGCGTCGTGCGCGGCGACGGCCGCGAGGCGCGCGGCTCGCTCGGCCCCTGCTGCCAGCGCTTGCTGACGAAATAACCGGAGCGATGCCGGCTCTCCACCAGGCCGTTCGCTTCGAGCACGTCATAGGCTCGCATCGCCGTGGCAGGGCTCACTCCCCGCTCACGACACAGCTCGCGCACCGATGGAATCCGCTCGCCGGCCTGCAGCGTGCCTTGCTGGATCAGCGATGTGATATCGGCGGCCAGCTCCTGGTACAGCTTCATGCGCGCGCTGTCAGTGAGGTTGCAGCGCTCCCATGTACCAGCCGATCATGAGGAAGGCAAACAGAACCACCGACAACGCGACCCGAATGGTCAGCGCCTTCACCATGCGCTTGGAATCGGTAGGACCGGACACCATGCTGAACAGCGCGTGCCCGAGACTGATGACGATACCGATGATCGTCAGGATGATGAGCTCTTTCATGAGGGTTCCGATGCGTCGGCCGGGGTGGCTTGCCTGGCGGCGAGCCGCTGCTTTTCTTCCGCCGCTTCACGGCGAATGGTGTAGACGAGTGTGCCGAAGGCGACGCCGATCAGTGACATGAGCGCCACCATCAGGATCACCAGGCCACCGGCCTGGCGGTACGCTTCGTAAATCGCGCCCGCCACGCCGATCGGCGTGGTCACCAGCAGCAGGGGTTTGGCAATCCGCATCGCATTTTCTCCGTGGGTGCAGGCATGGTAGGGGCGGTCTGTGCTGCATAACAGATGCAGATCGGCGCAAAAAAAGTGGCACAGAAGCTGCTCTGTAGCAGTGGAACCGACCCCTGCCCGGCCCGTTACTTCTGCATCGAGCCCACGGAGTAAGCTCAATGCGTACATCCATTTACGTAATCGCAGCCGTGGCTGCCGCCGGTTTTGCGAGCGCCGGCGCACAGAACACGGGCAACCCGGCGGGAACGCCTGGCACACGCGCTCCGGCGCGAGCGACTCTGCCCTCGCCAGCACCGCCGCCACCGCCGGCGCGAATTTCACCGACGCCGCCCATGCAACCGAACTCGAGCATGCAGCAGGACATGCCGAGCTCGGCCAATCAGCCGATCCGGCCGAACTCGACGACGCAGCCGATGCAGCCGAGCCCGGCCAATCAACAGTCGCTGCCGAGCTCGACGACTCAGCCCATGCAGCCGAATCCGACCAATCAGCAACCGGTGCCGAGCTCGACTCAGCCGATGCAACCGGCGCAGCCGATGCCGACCAATCCCCAATCGACGCAGCAGCAGACGGTGTTTCCACCGGACTCGCGCATCGATCCCAACAATCCAGCGAACAACCCGGCGAACAGTCAGCAGCAGCGCATCGATCCCAGCAATCGCGCCAACGTTCAGCAGCGCGTGCCGCCGGCTTCTCGCGGCGTCGGAAGATCGGGACGCCCCGATTGTTCCAACATGCGCGGGCTGGAGAAGTCAGAGTGCGAGCGTCGCGATACATCACGCGATGATTTGCCAGCCGGCGTGACTACGACGCAGCCTCCGAGCCCGCCGCCGCAGTGACAACAGGCCAGCAACGGCATTGCGCAGCAGCGACTGTAGTCAGCTGCGCATGCCGTTCCAGCAGTTCATGCCCGAGCCCGCAACGCCGAGTGCGGCGGCGCATCCGCGAGCCCGACTCCGGTCAGTACAGGAAATAAGGATCGAGCACCCTGACTTCGGTGATGCGATCGACCGGCAAGCCGTTGCGCTCGGCCACCGTCCGGATGGCCTCCGGCGAGGGACCGTCGTAGATGCAGTAGGTCTTTTTGCGATCCGGGGTGACATAGGAATGCACCCAGGTCACGCCTTCCTGGGCATTGTTCGCGACCACACCGGAGGCGGCCTTGGCGCCCTCCGCATTGGTCGGCAGGCCCAGGCCGTCGGGAAAAGTACGCTCGATGAGATAGCGGGGCATGATCGTCTCCTCGTAATGGCAAGCCCCGCCAACATACGAACCCGCCGTGCCGGGCGATACGGGGGGATTGCCCATATTGAGTTCTGACATACTACGTAGGGCGCACGGCTCGGAGGGAGTCTCATGGCCATTCAGCTCAACCACACCATCGTACACGCGAAGGATGCGAGGGCCTCGGCGACGTTTCTGACGGAGCTGCTGGGATTGGCCGAGCCGCGGCCATTCGGCCCGTTCTGGACCGCCAGCCTCGACAATGGCGTGACGCTCGATTACCTCGATACCGATCAGCCGTTCATCGTCGAGCACTATGCCTTCCTGGTGAGCGAACGCGAGTTCGATGCGATCTTCGGCCGCATCCAGCAGCGCAAGCTGGAGTATTGGGCGGATCCGAGGCACTCGCGCCCTGGCGAGATCAATCACAACGACGGCGGCCGCGGCGTGTATTGGAACGATCCGAACGGCCACTATCTCGAAATCATCACGCGCCCGTACGGCAGCGGCGCCTGACGGCTAGCTCATCCGCAGCTTCGCGATGTGCCCGCCCACCAGGGCGGCGGGCACGCTCAATCCCAGCCCGACGACTTTGACCCACGTCGGCAGATCGCCCGCGCCGATCATGCTGATGAGGATGCCGAGCACTCCGAACGCCAGCGCGTTGTAATACGGCATCACGCGCGCGAGCCGCGCAGCGAGATAGCCCCCCAGCACGGTGGATGCAGTGCCGAAGAGCAAGCCCAGTGCCAGGTAGCGGACATCCTGCATCAATACCTGATAGGCGCGCCGGATCTCTTCTCGCGACAGCTGGGAATCGAATCCCGGGCCGCCGAACATCTGGGTCAACACCATGCCGGAGATGATGTCGATGCCCAGGACCGCAAGTGTTGCAAGAATGACCGCGCGGATGCTGATGTTTTGCATACCGCAAGAGTAGGAGCCTGCGCGCGCTTTCGCCAGCGCTGGCTGAGACGACGCATCATGCCGCGCCGGTCGCCAGGCGGAAGCCTTCATCCAGCCAGCCGGTGATGCCACCGATCATCATCTTCACGGGGCGACCGAGCCGCGCCAGTCGGATCGCGCCACGATGCGCGCCGTTACAGTGAGGTCCGGCACAATACACCACGAACACGGTGCTGGACGGATACTGCCGCAGCGTACCTTCGGTGATTTTTCCATGCGGCAGACTGACCGCGCCCGGCACATGCCCTTTTTCATACAACGCGTGACTGCGCACGTCGAGCAGCACGAAATCCTGTTTGCCGCTGGACATTGCTTCGTGCACGTCCCAGCAGTCGGTTTCGAATTCGAGCGCCGTCTCGAAATGCGCCAGTGCGAGGTCGCTTGCAGCAGGCGCGACGGCCGTCACAGCGGTAGTCATGAGTGCCTCCAGTTGTGGGTTGACATGAGCATTGTGCGCAAGACCCACCGCGCCACCCACTGGCGCCGACGCCATAGATCGGTAACATCGCGCCATGAGCAAAGCAGTCCGTGGCAGCCGCCGTTCCCAGCGTCATCGTGTCGTCGCACTCGCTTACGACGGACTGTGCACCTTCGAGTTCGGCTGTGTCGTCGAGCTGTTTGCGCTGGACCGGCCGGAGCTCGGCGTGGAGTGGTACGACTTCGCCGTGTGCGCCGCCGAGCGCGGCCCGTTGCGCGCGGCGGGCGGCATCGAGATCAGAGTTCCGAACTCACTCTCGTTGCTGGATGCAGCCGACACCATCGTGATCCCCGGCTGGCGGAACGCGGACGAAGTTCCTCCGCCTGCGCTACTGCGCCGACTGCGCGCCGCTCATGAGCGCGGCGCACGCCTTTGCACGATTTGCTCGGGAGTGTTCGTGCTTGCGGCGGCCGGCATCCTGGACGGCCTGACCGTGACGACACATTGGCGTTACGCCGAGCGCCTGAGCAAACGTTACCCGGCAGTGACCGTGGAGCCCAACTCGCTCTACATCGATTCGGGACAGGTGCTGACCTCGGCCGGCTCCGCGGCCGGACTGGACATGCTGCTGCATCTGATACGGCGGGACTATGGCGCCAGGATCGCCAATCAAGTCGCGCAGCGCCTGGTCATTCCGCCCCATCGCGAGGGCGGACAAGCCCAATATCTGCCGCGTCCCATGCCGCAGGACGACCGCAACCGGCTTTCGAAACTCATCGACTGGGTGCGTGCGCATCCGGCTCGGGCGCACACACTGCGAACGCTGGCTCGTCGCGCCTCCATGAGCCCTCGCACACTGCAGCGTCAGTTTCAGGAAACGGTCGGCTTCGGACCGTATGAATGGCTGATTCGCGAGCGGGTCGCGCTGGCCAAGGACCTGCTGCAGACCGGACGTCATTCGCTGCCCCGGGTCGCCGAGGCGGTGGGGTTCAAATCCCAAGAAACATTCAGGCGCCATTTCCGGCGCGTGGCCGGGACCAGCCCGGCGATGTATCGCCGCCAGTTCGCGAGCAGCTGACCGGTCGCTTCATGTCACGAGCGAACAAGCTGCTGCTGGTGCTGAGCTTCGTCGGCTTCATCGCACTGGGTCTGCCGGACGCGGTCATCGGCGTCGCGTGGCCGGCACTACGTACATATTTCGGGCTGCATCAGGATGCGCTCGGCCCGTTGTTCATCACCGTTACCGTGGGCTCGGTGATGGCGAGCACCGCGACCGGCTTGATCCTCACCCGGATGGGTATTGGCGAACTGCTCGCGCTGTCTTGCGGACTGACGGCGGTCAGCCTGTTCAGCTACACCATCGCACCTTCGTGGACCGTTCTGGTAGCGCTCGGTTTGTTCACCGGGTTCGGCGCCGGCGCCATCGACGCCGCGATCAACACTCATGCCGCAACTCGCTATTCGGCGCGGCTCGTCAACGTGCTGCACGCGTTCTATGGCGTCGGCGCCGCGGCCGGACCCGCGCTGATGACGACCGTACTGACGACGGGCCGTCCATGGCAGCTTGGTTATCGAATCATCGTCGTGGTCGAGATCGTGCTCGCGGCCGCCTTCATCCTGTCGCGGCGGCAGTGGCCACCACCGGTCACGTCTCACGAAGAACATCAGCGTCCGGCGAAGCTGCTGGAAACATTGCAGCTCGGCAAAGTGCAACTGTCGTTGCTGGTCTTCCTCATCTACACAGGCTGTGAGGCGGCGGCGGGTGCGTGGGTGTTCTCGTTGTTATATGAGGCTCGCGATATCCCCACGGCAGCGGCGGGCACGGCCGTCACGCTGTACTGGGGCGGCTTGTTCGCGAGTCGTCTCGGCTACGCGTTTCTGCCTGCAACGACCAGCTCGGACGCCATCATCAAGCTCTGCATGATCGTCGCGCTCGCCGGCGCTCTAACGCTGCTGCTCGATCTGCATCCGGGCGTGGACACCGTCGCCATCGCCCTGATGGGATTTGCCGCCGGTCCGATCTTCCCGTCGTTGATCGCAACCACGCCTGCCCGGGTCGGTCCGAGGCACACCGCGAACACCGTCGGCCTGCAGGTCTCGATGGGTGCGATCGGTCTGGCTGCGCTGCCCGCGCTGTGCGGCTTGATCGCTCAGCGTTGGGGCCTGGAGCTGATTCCAGTCGTGCTGACCGTGGGCTGGTCGGTGCTGCTGGCGGCTTACTTCGGGTTACGCCGTACTGAACCTGCCACCGCGTTGTAATATCGCGGCCCTCGACGGCCTCGTGGAAAGCAGACAATGGTCAAGCACATCGTCTTATGGCGCCTCAAGAACAAGGCTGACGCGGCGCGTGTCAAGCAGGAACTGGAAAGCATGCGCGGCAAGATTCCCGGCCTGCTCAGTCTGGAAGTCGGACTCAACTTCGCGGAGAGCTCGCCGGCAGATATCGGCCTGTACTCCGAGTTCTCGGATCGGGCGGCTCTCGATGCGTACGCCGACCATCCAGTGCACGTACCGGTGAAACAAGTGGTCGGCGCGCTGGTGGCCGAGCGGTGGGTGCTGGACTACGAAACCTGAGTCGATTTCGCGCCAGCCGTTTCGATGGAACGAATGAAAGCCAGCCGATTGCTCGGCTGGCTCCGACTCACTGCATTGGTTGATCAGCGGTTACGGTCCCGGTCCTTGTCCTGCTGCTCGGTGCGGCTGCCGCCACCCTGTTGAGGTGACCGCATCTGACCCGACGACTGGCCCGGCTGATTGCGCTGTCCGCTTTCCTGGCTGTGCTGGCCCGATCGCGAGCCGCTGCCTTGCTGATCCTGACGCACCTGGCCCTGGCCCTGCTGCTTGCCTCCTTGTGACGTCTGTTGCTGCTGCTGGTTGCGATTCCTTTCCTCAGGATTGTTACGCTCGTTCGCCATGAATGTCTCCTCGGAGTGGCGCGTTGACTTCTCATGAGGCCCGCCGTGCATATCACGGAGGGGAAACTGCCCTCATCGATGTTGCGCCCGACATCGCGGACTAAACGCGTGGCGACTGCCCGGGTTGCATGCGGATATGTGCGCATGCGCAAGAAATGACCGAGGCTGGCGTAGCTTACAACTGTAATGCGATCTCTCTCAGCGCGTGAGTATGAGCTCGGAACGGCTCGATGCCCGATGGCACCGGCCGTCCGAGCTGCTGCGGGCTGACTTCAAGCCGTGGTCGGCTTGCGGAACTTCAGTGTCATGCGATCCGACTCGCCGATCGCATCGTACTTGGTCCGATCGAAGTTCGGATCGTGGGCATCGGGACCTTCGCTGTAAGGACGCGTGCGCTTGGTGGGCGGCAGCGTCCACACGCCGAACGGATGATCCTTGGTGTCCTGCGCATTGGCGTTGATCTCGGATTTCTCCACCAGCTCGAAGCCGGCCTTCTGCGCCTGCTCGATCACGTACTGTTCGGTCACGTAGCCGCTCGCGGCCTTGGGATCCTGTTCGCCCGGATTGGCGCGATGCTGTTCGATCGCGAGGATGCCGCCCGGCTTCAGCGCGCCGTACAGATCCTTGAGATATTTATCGGTGAGGCCGCTGCCCATCCAGCCGTGGAACGAGCGCGCCGACAGCGCGAAATCGAATGTATTCTCCGGTAGCGGCGCCGACTTGGCACCGAAGTTCACGAACTGCACCGTGCCGTACACGTCCGGCTTCGCGGCGAATCGCGCTTCGAATTCCTGGCGAGCCTGTTTCGCCGCTTCCGGCAGCTCGGGGTTGGCAAGGTCCGCGGCGGTCGCGTAGTACTTGCCGCCCGTCGCTTTCGCATACGGCGCGAGAATGTCGCTCCACCAGCCCGCACCCGGCTGCACTTCGAGCACCGTCATGCCCGGGGCGAGCCCCCAGAACTCCAGCGCTTCCTTCGGATGCCGATACACATCGCGGGACTTGTCGTCGGCGCTGCGCCACTCGCCGTTGATGCTCGCGACCAGCGGATCCTCGGCGGCGGGCTGAGTCGCTTCAGCGACGGGCGCGGACTGCGTCGTCGGTTCCTGCTTCGAGCAGCCGGATAGCGCCATGAGCGTGGCGAGCGCGGACATGAGCAATGCATTCTTCATTCGTTGTCTCCTGCAGTTGAGTGTTATCGGGTGGACTGATGACAGACCGGCATGGGGTTCGGATGATAATGCCGGGAGGGTCGAGCATGATGGCCCCTCAGTCAAACCCGTGAGTGCACGCCAAGGATGGCATCGGCACAATGACAGGTTCAATCGCGCCAATTGCGCCTCGTCTCACCCCGGCGTCACTCGACCGCGAAGAGGTAGAACTGCATGACCGACAGCGTGCCCCTGATCGATGCCAGGACGATCGAGCATCTCACGCCCATGCCGGCACTGATCGCCGCGCTGCGTGCGGCATTTGCGAGTGGCAGCTATCAGTCGCCGCCTCGCTACGCCAGGGACATGAGCGATAGCTCGTCGCTGCTGGTCATGCCGTCCTGGAACCGGGGATCGAGCCTGGGCGTGAAGATCGTCAATGTGGACCGCATCGCGCGTCCGTCGGTGCGCTCGAGCTACGTGCTGATGGATCGAGCGGCCGCTCGGCCACTCGCGATCCTCGATGGAGCGACACTCACGCGCCGCCGAACTGCGGCGGCCTCGGTGCTGGCGGCAACGTTTCTGGCCCGTCCTGATTCACGCCGGCTGCTGCTGCTCGGGACCGGCGCGATGATTCCGTCATTGATCGAGGCGTACGCCAGCGCCTTTGCCATCGAGCACATCCTGATCTGGGGCCGCAATGCCCAGAGTGCGCGGGCGGCAGTGGAGCAGGCCCGAGCGCACGGTTTTCAGGCCGAAGTGGCGACGGACATTTCAGCCGCACTCGCCAGCGTGGACATCGTGTCCGCGGCCACGCTGTCGATCTCGGCTTTGATCAAGGGAGCCGACCTGCGTCCGGGCACGCACGTGGATTTGATCGGCGCGTTCCGGCCAGAGATGTGTGAAGCGGACAGCGTCGCCTTCGCACGTTCGCGAGTGTTCGTGGATACGTATGCGGGTGCGATGGAGGAAGCGGGCGACTTGCTGCAAGCCATCGCGAGCGGACAGTTCCGATCTGAGGACATCGCGGCAGATCTGTCGGGACTCTGCCAGGGGAAGCATGCGGGTCGTGGCGCGGACCGCGATGCCATCACCTTGTTCAAGTCGGTCGGCGCCGCGCTCGAAGACCTCGCTGCCGCGGAGCTCGTCTTCGAGCGGTGGCGCCAGAATCCAGGCTAGTTCGCCGTGGGCGCGGTCAGATGCTGTTCCGGCTCGGCCGAGGTGACCTTGCAGCCCCACAGCGCGTAGAACAGAACGTACAGCTCGCAGACGGCGGTCAGCAGGAACGATGCCTGCAACCCGAACATGTCGGCGAGCCGTCCCTGCACGACCACCAGCGCGCCGCCCGCGATTGCCATGATCAGCAGTCCGGAGCCTTCTTCCGTCAGCGGGCCGAGGCCGCGGATGCCGAGCGTGAAGATCGTCGGGAACATGATGGAGTGGAACAGCCCCACGGAAATCAGGCTCCACATCGCGAGTTTGCCGCTGGCGAACACGGTCAACATCATGACGATGAATGCGCCGGTGGCAGCCCACGCCAGCACGTTCTCGGCCGCGAACTTGCGCATCAGCTGGCTACCCACGAAGCGGCCCACCATCATGCCGCCCCACAGCAGAAACAGATAGTTGGACGCCTGCGTATGCGTCAGGTTGCCGATCTCCGGCGCGGACACGAAATTGATGAACAGGTTGCTGACGCCGATTTCGGCGATCAGATAGATGAAGATCGCGGGAATGCCCAGCAACAGATTGCGATGCTTCCACAGCGAGTGATTCTTGCGCTCCGCCGCGTCCAGGCGGCGCGTGGCCGCGTCGAGATCCGGCAGCTTGTAACGCGCGATCACGATGGCCAGCACCACCAGCACCATCGCGACGATGAAGTAAGGCAGCTGCACCGACTGCGCATCGGCCAGGCGCTGCTCCATGGTCAGCACCGCGGCCCCGCCTTCGACGTTGCCCGAGGCGCTGCGACTCAGGATCAAATAGCCGCCGAACAAGGGCGCGAACGTCGTGCCCATGGAATTGAACGCCTGGACCAGATTCAGGCGCGATGAAGCGCTCTCCGCCGGCCCGATGACCGCGACGTACGGATTGGCCGCGACCTGCAGCAACGTGATGCCCGCGGCGATGATGAACAACGCCGTCAGCACGACTCCATAAGAAGGAATCCTCGCCGCCGGAATCATCAGCAGCGCGCCGAAGGCCATGATGAGCAGTCCCACCACCATCGAATACTTGTAGCCGATGCGCTCGATGAGCTTGGCGGACGGGATCGAGGCGATGAAGTAAGCGATGAACCACACCGACTCGATCCAGGTGGTCTGGGTGTAGGTCAGATCGAACACGGAGCGCAGGTGGGGCAGCAACGTGTTGTTGATGACCGTGATGAAGCCCCACATGAAGAACAGACTGGCGAGCAGCGTGAGCGCCGATTTCTGGGTGCTGGTGATGCCGGCCCTGGAACTCGCCGGAAGAGAAGACACGGGTGACGCCATGAACCGCTCCGCTGTCGGGCTAATTGTCTGAGTATAGCCCAGATCCCGGGCCCGCCAGCAACAGCCGCCCGCTCTGCCCCGATCCGTGGCTTCCGCCGTCACCGCCTGCCAGGCCGCTCTTGTTCATGGATGCGGTCGCGAACCGGCTGAATTTTCGATTGTCCTGGCCGACCACGGTCGTCGTGAACCGGAACGGCCGGCGGCAAAACGTGCGTCAGACTTTATATCCGCCGATAAACACGTCGAGGGCGCGCTCGACGATGCGCTTGATCTGAGCGCGCGTCGGACTCGGCGCTTTTCGTAAGAAATATTGATGCCAGGGCTCGCCATGCGCGAGCAACGCCGTCAAGTGTTGAGCGGCGACCTCCGGATCCGCGCGGCGCAGTTGTTTTCGATCCATCGCGCCGGCGAGATAGCGGCCAATGGCCGCGATGGTGCGCTTCGGACCGGTCTCGTAAAACGACTCGCCGATATCCGAATGCGCAGCCTCGCTCACGACCACGCGATACGACGCCACCGCCTCTGGATCGGAAGTGAACGCGAGGAATTGCTCGCCGAACCGCTGCAGCGCCTCGCGCACATCTTCATCGACGCTCTGCTCCAGACGCTCCACGGCCGGCGACACATATTGCTCGGCCAGTTTGCTCACGATGGCCAGGAACAACGCCTCCTTGGAGGGAAAGTACCCATACAAGGTCGCCTTGGAGCCGCCCAGCCGCGCCGAGATCTCCGCCATCGAGGCCCGCTCGTAACCCAGTTCCAGAAAGGTTTTACGTGCGATTTCAACGATTTCATCGCGCTTCGCATCGGTGCGGACCTTCATGTCGAACCCGTCACATAACTAAACCGAGGTGTTCATTTTTGCTTGACCGACCGGGACTGTCAATTCTAAACTAAACCGTACAGTACGCTTTTGTTCGCTCAAGAAGACGGGAGCCCGCATGATTCGCCCCTACCGCGCACCCCTGGCCGCCGCGCTCAGCCTGCTTGGCATGGCTGTGTTGACCGCATGCGGCAAACCGCCGATGGCCCAGGGCGCCGCTCCGCAGGGCACACCGAAAGTGAGCACGATCGTCGTGCAGCCGAAGCCGGTGGTGCTCACCACCGAGTTGCCCGGCCGTACCAGCGCGGTGCTCGTCGCGGATGTGCGGCCGCAAGTCACCGGCATTCTTCAATCGCGCAAGTTCGTCGAAGGCAGCGCCGTGAAGAAAGGCGATCTGCTCTATCAGATCGATCCCGCGATCTATCAAGCAACGGTGGACAGCGCCGCGGCCGCGCTCGCCAAGGCGCAGGCGAATCAACATACGACGCGCTTGAAGGCGGAGCGTTATCGCGAGCTCAGGGCGATCAATGCCGTCAGCCAACAGGACGCGGACGACGCCGACGCCGCGCTGTTACAGGCGAATGCCGAAGTTGCATCCGCTCGCGCAGCGCTGGAAACCGCCCGCATCGATCTCGCCTACACGCGAGTGGTCTCGCCGATCACGGGGCGCATCGGCAAATCAGCTGTGACTGCGGGCGCGCTCGTGACCGCGAACCAGACCACCGCCCTCGCGACCGTTCAGCAGCTCGATCCGATGTACGTAGACGTGACTCAGTCGAGCAATACCGTGCTGCAGCTGAAGCGCGCCATCGCGCAAGGCCAGCTCGGCGATGCCACCGCCAAAGTGAAGCTCGTCTTCGATGACGGCACGATCTATCCGCTCGAAGGCAAGTTGCAGTTCTCGGATGTCACAGTGGACCCCAACACCGGCTCCGTGACGTTGCGCGCCGAGTTCCCGAATCCCACGGGTGAGCTGCTGCCCAACCTGTACGTCCGCGCCATCATCGAGGAAGGAACGATGTCGCAGGCATTGCTGGTGCCCCAGCAAGCAGTCAGCCGCGACGCGACCGGCAAGCCGCGCGCTTACGTCGTCGGCAGCGACGGCAAAGTGCAGCAGCGCGAGCTGCACACCGAACGCGCCATCGGCAACGAATGGCTGATCACCGACGGCCTGCAACCCGGCGATGTGCTCGTCGTGTCGGGTCACCAGAAGATTCAGCCCGGCGTGCTCGTCGAAGCCACTCCTTATCAACAGCCCGCGAGCGACGGCCAGCAATTGGCGGCGTCGCGCGTGGCGATGTAATCGGCACAGTCATCGAGAACCCCCATGGTCCGCTTTTTCATCGACCGCCCGGTGTTCGCCTGGGTGATCGCGATCATCGTGATGCTCGCCGGTACGCTGGCGGTCACCACGCTTCCCATCGCGCAGTATCCCGACATTGCGCCGCCGGCGATCTCCATCACGGCAAATTACCCGGGCGCGTCCGCCAAGACGGTGGAAGACACCGTCACGCAGGTCATCGAGCAGAAAATGAAAGGTCTCGATCGGCTCGCGTACATTTCTTCGACCAGCGAATCCTCGGGCCTGGTGACCATCACGCTGACGTTCGAAAACGGCACCAATCCCGACACGGCGCAGGTCCAGGTGCAGAACAAGCTGTCGCTCGCGACGGCATCGCTGCCGGAGGAAGTGCAGCGGCAAGGTCTCACTGTCGCGAAGGCGGTGAAGAACTTCGTGAGCGTGCTCGCCTTCGTGTCCAAAGACGGCAGCATGAACGCGGCCGATCTGAACGATTACGTCGCAGCCAACATCCAGGACTCGCTCAGCCGCGTCGAAGGCGTCGGCGACACGCAGTTGTTCGGCGCCCAGTACTCGATGCGCATCTGGCTGGACCCCAGCAAGCTCAACAACTATCGCCTGACCGCGCTGGATGTGAGAAACGCGATCAGGGCTCAGAACGCGCAGGTGTCCGCCGGCCAGTTGGGCGGCCTGCCCGCGGTGGACGGTCAGCAGCTGAACGCGACCATCACTGCGCAGACGCGTCTGCGCACGGCCGAGCAGTTCGAAGACATCATCCTGCGCACGCAGACTGACGGCTCGCAGGTTCGCCTGCGCGATGTCGCTCGCATCGAGCTGGGCAGCGAATCGTATAACAGCCAGGGTCGCTACAACGGCAAGCCGACCGCCGGCCTGGCGCTCAAGCTCGCGACCGGCGCGAATGCGCTCGACACGATCAAAGCCATCGACGCGCAGATCGAACAGCTTCGTCCGTTCTTCCCGCCGGGCCTGGAAGTCGTCAAGCCGTACGACTCCACGCCGTTCGTGCGCATCTCCATCCAGGAAGTGGTCAAGACGCTGGTCGAAGCGATCGTGCTGGTGTTCCTGGTGATGTATCTGTTCCTGCAGAACTTCCGCGCCACGCTGATCCCGACGATCGCGGTGCCGGTCGTGCTGCTCGGGACGTTCGGTGTGCTGGCTGCATTCGGCTTCACCATCAACACACTCACCATGCTCGCGATGGTGCTGGCGATCGGCCTGCTCGTCGACGATGCCATCGTGGTCGTCGAAAACGTCGAGCGCGTGATGTCCGAGGAAGGTCTGTCGCCACGCGAGGCGACTCGTAAATCCATGAGCCAGATCACCGGCGCGCTGATCGGCGTCGCGCTCGTGCTGGCCGCGGTGTTCGTACCGATGGCGTTCTTCGGCGGCTCCACTGGCGTCATCTATCGTCAGTTCTCGATCACCATCGTCGCCGCGATGACGCTGTCCGTGCTGGTCGCGATGATTCTCACGCCGGCGCTGTGCGCGACGCTGCTCAAGCCCGTCGATCCGTCACATGCGCGAGCCACGACCGGCTTCTTCGGCGCCTTCAATCGCTGGATGGATAAGGGCACGGCCCGCTATGAGGGCGGCGTACACAACATTCTCGGTAGGCGCCGTCGGTACATGATTGCGTACGCGGTGATCGTCGGCTTCGTGGCTCTGGCGTTCACGAAGATTCCGACCGGCTTCCTGCCCGACGAAGACCAGGGCACGATCTTCGCCATCGTCCAGCTGCCGCCCGGTGCCACGCAGGACCGCACGCTCGAAGTGATCAAGAAAGTCGAGCAGCATGTGCTCGAAGATCAGAAAGACGCGGTCGAATCCGTGCTGACGGTCGCGGGCTTCAGCTTCGCCGGCGGCGGACAGAATGCCGGCATGGCCTTCATCAAGCTGCGCCCCTGGGACGAGCGCACTCGCCCCGATCAGCAGATCGGCGCGGTGATCGCCAAGGCGTCGCAATACTTCGCGACCATTCAGGACGCGCAGGTGTTCGCGTTCGCGCCGCCAGCCGTGTCCGAGCTGGGCAATGCGAGCGGCTTCGACCTGATGCTGCAGGATCGCGCCAATCTCGGTCACGAAGCGTTGATCCAAGCGCGCAATCAGCTGCTGGGCGCGCTCATGCAGGAACCCTCCCTGGTGGGCGTGCGACCCAACGGCCAGGAAGATACGCCCGAGCTGCGCCTCGAGATCGATACTCACAAGGCCGGCGCGATGGGCCTGTCGCTCGCCGACATCAACGACACGTTCTCCAGCGCCTGGGGCAGCGTGTACGTCAACGACTTCATCGATCGCGGTCGGGTGAAGAAAGTCTTCATGCAGGCCGATGCGCCTTATCGCATGCTGCCCGAGGACATCGATCGCTGGTACGTGCGCAACGCCACCGGCGACATGGTGCCGTTCAGCGCATTCTCGCGCACCGAATGGACCTCGGGCTCGCCGCGCCTGGAACGTTACAACGGCGTGCCGTCGGTCGAGATCCTCGGCATGGCGATGCCGGGCATGGCGTCCAGCGGCGAAGCGATGGATATCGTCGAACGTCATGTGAAGGAATTGCCGCCGGGCATTGGCTTCGAGTGGACCGGCGTGTCCTTGCAGGAACGCGAGGCAGGCTCGCAGACGCTGCTGCTCTACACGCTCTCGATCGCCGTCGTGTTCCTGTGCCTGGCGGCGCTGTATGAGAGCTGGGCCATTCCGCTCTCGGTGATCATGGTCGTTCCGCTCGGCGTGCTCGGCGCGTTCATCGCCGCGATGCTGATGTGGAAGATGAACGACGTTTATTTCCAGGTCGGCCTGCTCACCACCATCGGCCTGGCCTCGAAGAACGCGATTCTGATCGTCGAGTTCGCGAAGGACTTGTACGCCCGCGGCACGGATTTGATCGAGGCGGCGGTCACGGCGGCACGCATGCGCTTGCGACCGATCCTGATGACATCGCTCGCGTTCGTGCTGGGTGCGCTGCCGCTGATGCTGAGCACCGGCGCCGGCGCGGGTGCCCGCAGCGCACTCGGTGCAGCCGTGATCGGCGGCATGGTCTCGGGCACGGTGCTCGCGATTTTCTTCGTGCCGTTGTTGTTCGTGGTCGTCATGAAAGTGTTCTCGCGCCGCCCTGCTCCGCGGGGCGATGCGCCCCTTGCCCTCGCCTCGGCGGCGGAGACGCATTGATATGAGTTACAGCAAACTGTTGATCGGCACCGTGGCGGCCTCCTGGCTGGCCGGCTGCACCATGGCTCCTACTTATGAGCGCCCCGCCGCACCGGTCGCGGCGGAGTTTCCGGAGCAGGCAGGTGAGTCGAGCTCGACGATTGCCGACATCCAGTGGCGCGAGTTCTACGCGGAGCCCAAGCTGCGCGAGCTGATCGATCTTGCACTGACCAACAACCGCGACCTGCGCGTCGCGATTCTGAACATCGATCAGGCGCGCGCGCAGTATCGGATTCAGCGGTCGCAGAGCTTTCCGAAACTCGACGCGGTCATCACTGAAAACGCGAGTCGGGTGCCCGCCAGCGCGTCACCCTTCGGCCAGACGATGACGATGCGGCCGTTGAGCGCCAACATTGCATTGAGTTCTTACGAGCTCGACTTGTTCGGTCGCGTGCGCAGCCTGAACGGTCAGGCGCTGGAGAAATTTCTTGCGACCAGTGAAGCGCGCAAGGCGGCGCAGATCAGCCTGATCGCGGAGGTCGCCAACGCCTATCTCACCTGGGCAGCGGACGTCGAACAGCTCGCGCTCGCTCAACAGACCTTGAAGAGCCAGAGCGAAAGTTACGATCTGACCAAGCGCCGCTTCGAGCTGGGCACCGCGTCCGAATTGACCTTGCGACAGATTCAGACCAGCGTCGACACGGCGCGCGTGAACGTCGCGACCTACACTCGGCTGATCGCGCAGGACCGCAATGCTCTCGTGTTGCTGCTCGGCACGGCTGTCCCTGAAAATCTCACGCCGACGTCGTTGAGCGACACCGTCAGCACCGTCGCCGACCTGCCCGCCGGCTTGCCTTCCGATCTGCTGACTCGCCGGCCCGACATCCTGCAAGCCGAGCACGAGCTCAAAGCGGCGAACTTCAACATCGGCGCGGCACGCGCGGCCTTCTATCCACGCATCACACTGACCGGCTCGGCCGGCACCAGCAGCAGCGATCTCGACGGCTTGTTCGAGCCCGGCTCCGGCGCATGGAGCTTCGTGCCCCAGATCAGCATTCCGCTGTTCGCGGGCGGCGCGAATCGCGCCAATCTGGATGCTGCGCACGTCGGCCGTCAGATCGAAGTCGCCCAGTACGAGCACGCCATTCAGACTGCATTCCGCGAAGTCGCCGACGCGCTCGCCGAACGCGATACCCTCGGCGACCAACTCGCGGCTCGCCAGTCGCTGGTGGAAGCCACCTCGACCAGCTTCCGCCTTTCACAAGCCCGTTTCGAACGCGGCGTCGACAGCTACCTGGACGTGCTCGACTCGCAGCGCTCCCTCTACACCGCCCAACAAGCCCTGATCGACGCGCGCCTGCAGAAGCTCACCAATAGCGTGACCCTCTACAAGACCCTCGGCGGCGGCTGGTCCGACTAGGGTGGTTCCCGCGGCCCCGGATCTGGCATACAATCCCGGCCCTCTTTTCGGGCCGACTTAGCTCAGTTGGTAGAGCTACTGATTTGTAATCAGTGGGTCGGGGGTTCGAGTCCCTCAGTCGGCACCATCCCCCGAATCCGATGAACGCTCAGGCCGCTACGGCATCTGACTCGATGCGTAGCGATTCACGCCGCCTCGCTACTGGCCGACCTCTCGTGACGTACTAACAGCACCGGCACTGGAGAGCGGCGCGCGATGTATTCGGCGTCGCTGCCCATCAGCAATCGGCGAACGCCGCGGCGGCCGTGAGTGCCGCAGATGATGAGATCGGAGTTTGTTTCTTCGGCCTGCCTCACGATGCACTCGCCGGCCGAGCGGCCGACGGTTTCGATCAACTCCCGATCGACCTCGATGCCGGCTTTCGCAACTTTCTGCTGGCACTCTTTCAGCAGTTCCTCGCCGGCGATGCGCACGCCTTCGATGACCTGCTGGACGGCGCCGGTCATCGCTTCGACCGGAACCATCACTACGGGCTCCACGATGTGCAGGAGCCGGATGTGAGCCTGCAAATGGCGCGCGAGCTCGATGGCCTCGTCCAGACCTTCGGCAGCAGCTGCGCTGCCATCGACAGGAACCAGGATTCGCCGGTACATGACAATCTCCTGCGGCCAGCCTCCTTGCCAGGGAATGAAATCGCGAAAGTGAGCGAACCGCAGCGACCGGTCTATGCGGCCTTGGTCCAACTGGAATCCCGGCCAGCGCTCAGTAGGCCGGCCGGTCGAGGATGGGCTCCGAGGGCGCCGGCCGCAGGGACGCTTCAATGAGGTTGGAAGACATCTGCCGATGCAGCTTCCAGCCATCGCCGGTGCGTTTCCAGATCTCCAGCGTCTGCCCCTGGTACTGCTCGGCGCCGGATCGTCGATACGAGAGCAGCCCGATGCGCCAGGCAATGTCACTCGATACGACGATCTCCTTGGTTTTGGAAACAAGCGTGTGTCCAGTGATGGCGCCGGCACGCAACCAGGCCTGGCAGGCGGCACTCGTTCCCTGCACCAGACTGCCGGTGCCATCCAGTACCGTCACGTCCGTGGTTGCAAGTGACGCCAGCCCGGGGGCGTCCTGCGCGTGAAACGCATCGACCCATCGTTGAGCGCGCGACTCGAGGGCCTGGCGGTCAGCCGCCTCATCCGCGATGGCCGGGGTGCAGGCGGCGAAGATCAGCAATGTCATCGTCAGCTTGCGCAGCAGCATGGCGCGTCCCTCCGCGATCCAGGCATCTCAGTCCCTGTAACGATCCAATCGCCACATCGGGTGAGCATTCGAAATAAAAAGGCCCGCAACGCACGCCGCGGGCCTTTCGATCCTCACGATGGCGTGAGAAATCCGGCTACTTCTTCTTGCGCACGGCTTTCACCGCGGCTTCGGCATTGACGAAGCCGTAACCATCGAGCGTGCTGTAGCCTTTCCCGATCAGGTTGAAGAACTCGCCGCGGAAGCTGCCGCCGCCTTCGTAGGTACCGAAGAAGCTCGCACCGCCCGGAATCACGTCACCCGAAGGAATCATCACGCCGCCGCCCAACAGGTCGGCGGAGTTGCCGCCCGCCGCCACGTTCGGCCCGGCCGAATCGGCTTCGTCGCGGTCGATCCCGAACGACAGCAGGTCGCCGCTACGGAACGAGCCCGGACGGAATTTCAGATCCAACTGCTTCCATTGCCCGACGACACCCGGCAGATCCGCCGCGATCGACGGCGTGGCCGTGACATCGGAGGCATTCAATCCCACCGTGCGCCCGACGACGAACGGCTGACCTGGCGCCGGAGCCGGCGTGGCTCGTTCGTCGAACACGATGCCTCGGGGCGTTTGTGTCACGTTGCCGCCGCTGCCATTGATCGACACGCTCGCCAGTTTCCGCAAACCCAGCTGCGTGATCGTGAACACGTTGGGATCGAACTGACTGATCGAGTTCTGATCCGCGGACGCATTGATCGCGACCAGGCTGCCGCCCGACAGTGCGAAACCCGACGAGAAGAACGGGTCGAGGTCATGACGGAACGCACTGTCCTGCAGGATCTTGCGCATCTTCTCTGGTTTCACCGAGCCCGGCCCGCCCGCCGCCTCCAGCACCAGCGCCGCGATGGCTGCCGCGTGTGGAGCGGCCGCACTGGTGCCGAAGAAATTCGGGAACGTATCCGGATCGACGATCGAGTCGGTCGTGAAGAACGTGGTGTTGGCGCCATCCATCGCCGCCATGTCCGGTTTCTGGCGGATCTGCGGGCTGCGATAGCGTTTGTTGTTCTTGTCGAAATAGATGGTCGACGGACCGGGCGACGTAAACGCTTCCGGAACGAACGGCGCATAGAACGCATAAGCCGCGACGCCCATCGCGCCCTGCGCCGAGTTGTGACCATAGGTCACCGGCCCGAGGTAGCTGAAATATTCCTGCGGGTTCACGCCGCTGAAGCCGACGTAACGAATCCGGTCGGCGACGTTGCGGTTCTTGCCGCTCGGCGTATTGGCGCGCGCAATCACCATCTGCAGCGTGGCCCCCGGCAGCTGACCGATTTCCACCGGCCGGTTGGTGAAGCGGTTCTGCTCGGCGAACGAGCCGATGAACGTGCCGTTCGGCAGGAAGAACAGCAGGTTGAAATCCGAGAGCACCTGCTCGACCACTTCCACCTGCTGCACGCGATAGGAATAATCGCCGAACTGCGCCGGCTGGAAGCTGTCCACCACCACCGTGTACGTGCCGGCCAGCGGCAGCTCCAGAATCAGCGACTCCGGATTGGTGGTGCTGTCGACGAACTGGATTTCCTGGCCGTTCGGATCGAACAAGGTGAAGGTCAGATCCGGATTCGGCGTGCCGGTGGTCGTGGTGTCCGCATCGACGAAGATTTCCACCAGCTGTCCGATCGCGCCCGGGAAGGTGAAGGTCGACGTGCCGCCGGCGGGCACCGTGCTCACGCCGGAGACGATCGGGGTTCCCACGGGCGTCGGCGGTATCGGATCGTAGGGCTCGTTCCACTGGAATACGATGGTGCTGCCATTGGTGAACGCGATGGTCTGAGCGATATCGACGTCGCTGCCTTCGGCAAAATCGTGGAAACCGCCGGCATACAGCGCCGGATCCACGCTGCTGAAGTCCAGATTCGTACCGGCCCACGACGCGGGATTGCCCGGCACCACGCGCAGCTTCGAATCGTATGCCTGGGTCGCTGGCCGATTGCCGGCGGACGAAAAATACGACACGCCCTTCGCGGCCACTTCATCCACCGCCTGCGCGACGATGCCGTCCTGGAAGAACGGTTCGGCCAGATAGATGATGTCGTCGACGATGATGTCGGCCTTGAAGCCCGGCACCGCGTTCGGCGCACTCGGGAAACCGGCGAGCGCGCGAATGTTATTTGCGAAGTTCACTTCGCCGCCGTTGGCGGTCGCGAAGCCGAGCCGTGCCTTCGGCGCCAGGTCGTGCACGATCTGCAGCATCGCGCGGCCTTCATCGGACGAGGCCGGCCAGTCCTGCAGCACCACGACCGGCTCGGTGTTGCCGAACGGATTGCCCGCGCCCGGCAGATCGCCGGTCGCGATATCGGCGGCGGCGCTGTTCGGTGCGATGTTGGTATCGTAACTGTCCGACATCACGCCGACCGTGATGCCCTTGCCATCGATGCCGGGAATCTTGTCGACGCGGTGTTGGACGATGCCCTGGCTGTCGGTGGCACCGACGTTGGTCGCCATCGGGCTCGACGGCACCACCGCGAGCACGCCCTTTTTGCCGGCGACGCTCAGCAGCGAGCTGCTGGGAACATAGGCTTCGACCACGCCGGCGCGATAGCTCAGATCGGTCGCCGCGACTTCCACGCCCGCCGTGCTCCGCAGACTTGCTATCACCGTCGCGGCGGGCACCTTGCCGTCCAGCGAGATGCGAACCAGCGCACGACCGGCATCATCGAACTGGATTGGATGAGTCAACTGAAGCTCGCCGAGCGCGGCGCGGCGGGCGATGGCAGGCTGCGCAAGCTGTTCCAGTCCACCGCCCAGATTGCGCGCGGCGGGTTTGGCATCGACGGTCAGGGGCGAAAATCCCAGCGCTGCGGCTGTGAGAACCAGGGTGGGCGCGGCCAGGCGCGATGCGCCGGATCGCAGCCAACGCAATCCCTCATGGCTGTTCATGAAACGTACTCCGTGTTTGTTTCCGACGGGGCCAGATCGTTGTTGTCATCGGGGCGACGATGCGCCCGTAACACATCGGATCTTCCTACGTGAATGATCACGTTTGGCCGACGCTACGCCGACGCACGCGGCGATTCAAGACGCATTGCTGCCGATAGCCGCGATGTTTGCTAAGTGCTTTACCCGATGCGCGAGCGTCGTTACATACTCATCACCGATATATTTCGATGCGAGTGAACGTTCCGTGCAGCACCCGACCAACCGACTTCTGTTCCTGCTGCTTGCTGTCTATGCGATGGCGAGCCTGGTGCACTTTGTACACAACGCCGAATTTCTCTCTGACTACCCGGGACTGCCGACCTCGTGGTCGCGCGGCGGCGTGTACCTGGCCTGGATCGGAATGACCGCCATCGGAGCCCTCGGCGCGCTTCTGGTATACCGACGACGCGATTCGATCGGGCTCATCTTGCTGGCGGTGTACGCGGCGCTGGGGCTGGACAGCCTCGGCCACTACGTGGTCGCGCCGCTCTCCTCGCACACGGCCATGATGAACGCCACCATCCTGCTCGAAGTCGGTGCAGCGGCATTGGTGATATTCGCCATCTCGCGCCGCTTGTTTGGATGGATGGCGCGGCGTCTCTGAGCACCCCACGGCAGCAAATTCTCCCCGACTGGAGTACGCTTGCGGCTCTCGAACGTTCGGGTGAGTGATATGTCCATCGACGGCCGGCACGACATTGAAGGTTTGCAGCGGATTGGCGCCATCGTGGCAGAGGCGCGCGATGCCATGGGTGCCCGTGTGGCGCCCGGCGTGACCACGGCCGAGCTGGATGCGATCGGCAAGGAGATTCTGGATCGTCACGGGGCACGCTCGGCGCCGCAACTGGCGTACGGCTTTCCCGGCACCACCTGCATCAGCGTCAACGACGATCTGGCGCACGGTATACCGTCACCGGAGCGTGTGCTGCGCGAGGGCGACCTGGTCAATATCGATGTGTCCGCGGAGCTCGATGGCTACTGGGCCGATACCGGCGCCAGCTTTGCCGTCGGCGCCGTATCCGTGCAGTCTGCGCAGCTTTTGAAAGCCACCAGGCAGGCACTGCAAGACGCCATGGAACAGGCCACCGCCGGCGCCCCGATGCACAACATCGGCCGGGCCGTCGAGCGTCGGGCCAAGCGTTGTGGCTTCCGGGTCATTCGCAATCTGGGCGGTCACGGCGTGGGTCGTTACATCCACGAGGAGCCGCACGTCTCGAACACGTTCGAGCCACGCGACCGGACGCTGCTGAAGGAAGGTTGGGTCATCACCATCGAGCCGTTCTTGACGACACGCGCGACCAAGGCAGTGACCGCCTCCGACGGCTGGACGCTGCGCACCCCGGACGGCAGCCGAGGCGCGCAGTTCGAACATACGATGATCATCACGCGCGATCGCCCGATCGTGGTGACCTGAGTCGGCCGCTCAGCGGTTCAGCACGACCACCGAAATCGCGCCGTCGACATTCACGCCGGCGGCGCTGTTCTTGAGCTCCAAAGGTCGCCCGAGCACGCCCCGATAGGTGTGGCTGAACGAGGCCGCGCCGTTGGCCTTGGTCGGCGTCACCGTGACTTGTAGCTCGTAGTTTTCGCCACCCAACCGGCGCACCGCCAGCGCCACCACGTTCGGTGGCAGGTCCAGCGTGAAGCGCTCGCCGGGTCGCGTTTCGAACGTCGAGCGCACCGTGTTGTCGGTGCCCTGGCTGGCGACGCGAATTTCGTAGTGCGCACGAAAGATCTCCGCCGCTCCCGCCGTTGCCGACGCCAGCAAGGTCGCCCCCAGCAGCACTGCCAGTGTGTTGCCCGATCTCTGCATTTGCCTGGTCTCCATGCATTCTTCCCGCCGGTCTATTCGCGACCTCATCGCAACTGGAGGCGGCCGGACCAGTCGTCGGCAAGCGACGACTCGGGCCCGTGGGCGCCCTATTGAACTGCCCCGCGTACCTGTATATAACAACAGGCCCGACCGCTGCGTGCCCGCCCATGGACTACCGTGATCCCATCGCCGTGATCGACGAGACCGTCGACAATCTGGTCTATCTCGTTGAATGGTGGTTGGAAGATCTGGAGATCCCGGCCGCTGTCGATCTGCTGACCCGCGACGACGCGAAAACCCTCTCGGCGCTGCGCGCCACGCGGGCGCTGCTGCCACGACTTCGGATCGTTCGATCCAACTACGAAAGCAGTCCGTCGCTGCCCGACGCGCAGGGCCATGCGCGCGATCGTGCGATGGACGAGTTCTGCGAGCGCAGCCGAGTCGAGTTGCGCCGGCTATTGCATCCGCCCGAGGGTCCGCACGCAGGAACTTGAGCAACGCGCATGACGTTCGCTGGGTATGCAAGCAACCGGAGAGAACGCCATGGAACACGTGGAAAAAACTGTTGACGTGAATTGCCCGATCCACACGGTTTACAACCAGTGGACGCAGTTCGAGGAGTTCCCGCGCTTCATGGCGGGCGTCAAGG
>NZ_CALFXI010000069.1 GCF_937958065.1 uncultured Steroidobacter sp. | reverse complement strand
CTTGCCGACGCCGGCGCCGCCGAACAGGCCGACCTTGCCGCCCTTGGCGAACGGAATCAGCAGGTCGATGACCTTGATGCCCGTGACCAGCAGGTCCTGGCCGCCCGACTGCTCGTCGTAGGACGGCGCGGGGCGATGGATCGGCAGCAGCTCCTTGGTCTGCACCGGGCCCTTTTCGTCCTGCGGCGTGCCCAGCACGTCCATGATGCGGCCGAGCGTGCCCTTGCCGACCGGCACGGAGATCGGAGCGCCGGTCGCGTTGACCTTCAGGCCACGCTTCAGGCCTTCCGACACGCCCATGGCGATGGTGCGCACGACGCCGTCGCCGAGCTGCTGCTGCACTTCCAGCGTCAGATCGACGTCTTCGAGCTTCAGCGCTTCATACACCTTCGGGATCTGGTCGCGCGGGAATTCCACGTCGATGACCGCACCGATGATCTGGACAATCTTGCCGCTTGCCATGTGTCGTTCCTCAATAATTCTGTATTCGCGCGAGCCTCAAACCGCAGCGGCGCCGCCGACGATTTCGCTGATCTCCTTGGTGATCGCCGCCTGGCGAGCCTTGTTGTAGATCAGCTGCAATTCGTCGATCAGCTTGCCGGCGTTGTCGGTCGCGCTCTTCATCGCGACCATGCGCGCGGCCATTTCGCACGCGACGTTTTCGACCGCGCCCTGATAGACCTGCGATTCGATGTAGCGCATCAGCACGCCATCGAGCAGCTCGGCCGCGGACGGCTCGTAGATGTAATCCCACAGCTTCTGCAGCTTGTCCGCATCCTGCGTGACCACCGGCAGCAGCTGGTGCACGACGGGCTTCTGGCTCATCGTGTTGATGAATTCGTTGTTGACCAGGAACAGCCGGTCGAGCTTGCCTTCGCGATACTGATCCAGCATCACCTTCACGGTGCCGATCAGGTCGTTGACGTGCGGACGGTCGCCCAGGTGGGTCACCGTCGCCAGCGTTTCCACGCCGCCGAGGCGGCGGAAGAACTGCACGCCCTTCGAGCCGATCAGGCACACCGAGACCTGCTTGCCCTGCTTCTGCCAGTCGCGGATCGCGGCCAGCGTGGCCTTGAACAGGTTGACGTTCAGGCCGCCGCACAAGCCGCGATCGGTGGTGATGATGATGAAGCCGACGGCGTTCACATCGCGCTCGACCATGAACGGATGTTTGTAATCCGGATTCGCCAGCCGCAGGTGACCGATCACCGTGCGGATCTTCTCCGCGTACGGACGCGTGGCGCGCATGCGGTCCTGCGCTTTGCGCATCTTGCTCGCGGCCACCATCTCCATGGCCTTGGTGATCTTCTGCGTGCTCTTGAAGCTCGCGATCTTGATCCGGATCTCTTTTACGCCTGGCATTTACGTTCTCAGTGCGTAGCGACTCAGTACGTGCCGGAGGTGGCGAACTCTTCGCAGATCTTCTTCAGCGAAGCTTCGTTCTCCGGCGACAGCACCGGGTTCGAGTTGATGGCGTCGATGGCCTGCTTGTAGTTCGTCTTGGCGAACGCCTGCAGACCGGCTTCGAACGCCTGGATCTTCTTGATCTCGACCTTGTCCATGAAGCCGTTGTTGACGGCGTAGATGGACAGCGCCATTTCGGCGACCGACATCGGCGCGTACTGCTTCTGCTTCATCAGCTCGGTGACGCGCTGGCCGCGCTCCAGCTGCCGACGGGTCGACTCGTCGAGGTCGGAGGCGAACTGCGAGAACGCCGCGAGCTCGCGGTACTGCGCCAGGGCGAGACGGATACCGCCGCCCAGCTTGGAAATGATCTTGGTCTGTGCGGCGCCGCCGACGCGGGACACCGAGATACCGGCGTTCATGGCGGGACGGATACCGGCGTTGAACAGGTCGCCTTCCAGGAAGATCTGGCCGTCGGTGATCGAGATCACGTTGGTCGGCACGAACGCCGTCACGTCACCGGCCTGGGTTTCGATGATGGGCAGGCCGGTCAGCGAGCCGGTCTTGCCTTTGACGCGGCCGCCGGTCGCCTTCTCGACGTACTCTTCGTTGACGCGAGCCGAACGCTCGAGCAGACGCGAGTGCAGGTAGAACACGTCGCCCGGATACGCTTCGCGGCCCGGCGGACGGCGCAGCAGCAGGGAGATCTGGCGGTAGGCCCAGGCCTGCTTGGTCAAGTCGTCATAGATGATCAGCGCGTCTTCGCCGTTGTCCATGAAGTACTCGCCCATGGCGCAGCCGGCGTACGGCGCGAGGTACTGCATCGAAGCCGGGGTGGAGGCGGACGCCGCGACGATGATGGTGTGCTTCATCGCGTCGTGCTCTTCCAGCTTGCGCACCACGTTCGCGATCGAGCTCTGCTTCTGGCCGATGGCGACGTAGATACACTTAATGCCGGAGTTCTTCTGATTGATGATGGTGTCGATGGCGAGCGCGGTCTTGCCGGTCTGACGGTCGCCGATGATCAGCTCGCGCTGGCCGCGGCCGACCGGCACCATCGAGTCGACGGCCTTGTAACCGGTCTGCACCGGCTGGCTGACCGACTTGCGGAACACCACGCCCGGCGCGACGCGCTCGATGGGCGAGTTGCGGGTGGCCTGCACCGGGCCCTTGCCGTCGATCGGATTACCGAGCGCGTCGACCACGCGGCCCAGCAGGCCTTCGCCGACCGGCACTTCGAGAATGCGGCCGGTGGTCTTGACCGTGTCGCCTTCGACGATGTGCTTGTACTCGCCGAGCACCACGGCGCCGACCGAGTCCTGCTCCAGGTTCAGCGCCAGGCCGAAGCTGCCGCCGGGGAATTCCAGCATTTCGCCGTACTTCACGTCGGCGAGGCCGTGGATGCGCACGATACCGTCGGTGACGGTGACCACCGTGCCGATGTTCGCCTCTTCGGTGGCGCTCGAGAACTTCTCGATGCGCGACTTGATCAGATCGCTGATTTCAGATGCCTTGATGGCCATGAGCTCAATCCTCGGTCAAACCTGTTGTGGGCGTCGTTTGGGCTTTCTGGGCCCTAAGGCGTCAGTGAGTCATCTCGACCGCCAAGCGGTCGAGGCGCGCCTTCAGCGAACCATCGATGACGAAATCGCCCGCGCGCACGATGGCGCCACCGATCAGCGATGCGTCCACTTCACAATGCAAGCGCACTTCGCGCTTCAAACGTTGCTTCAGGGCCGAGGCGAAGCGCTGCTTCTGCGCCTCGCTCAGCGCCACCGCCGAGACCACCTGCACGTCGGCGATGTTCTCGGCTTCAGCCCGCAGTCCCTCGTACATGCTGGCAATTTCCGGCAGCAGCGCCAGACGGCGATTGCCGGCCAGCGTGGCCAGGAAATTGCGGGTCTGCTCGTCCAGGTCCCCGCCGACGATGTCCGCGATCAGGCCGGAGAGTTGCTCCGGCGTGACCCGCGGGCTCGACAGCAGCTGGGCAACACGCTCGTCCTGCACCACCGACGAGGCGGTTGCCAGTACCGTGGACCAGCGCTCGAGCGCGTTGTGTTGACGCGCCGATTCGAACGCTGCCTTGGCGTAGGGGCGGGCGATGGTGGCTTTCTCGGCCATGAATGCTCCTGTCTACGAAAGATCGGGCGCGGTCAGCCGCGCTCGATCTCCAACGCCAGCTTGTCGAGCAAGTCGGCGTGGGCCTTGGCGTCGATCTCGCGACCGAGCAGCTTGCTGGCACCGAACACCGCCAGACTGGCGGCTTCGCGGCGCAGCTCCTCGCGAGCGCGGCTCGATTCCAGTGCGGCCTCCTGGCGTGCACCGGCAACCAGACGCTCGGCTTCCGCCGACGCCACGCCCCGCGCTTCCTCGGCCATTTCCACCGAGCGGCGATTGGCCTGTTCGACGATCTTCGCGGCGCGCGCGTGCGCTTCCTTGATGATGTCGTTGGCCGAGTTCTTGGCTTCCGCCAGGCTCTTCTCGCCTTTCTCGGCAGCCGCGAGACCCTCGGCAATCTTCTTTTGCCGATCCTCGATCGCCGCGATGATGTGCGGCCAGCCGAACCGCATGACCAGCCAGGCCACCGCGAAGAACGCGATGCCCTGGACGACGATGGTTATTGTGGGATCCATGCTTGCTCCGATTCACTTGTGGCAGCTGTGACGCTGCCTGGCGCCGATCGAGTCGAGCGACGGGTTAGCCGCCGAGCTGACCGATGAACGGGTTCGCGAAGATCAGCAGCAGAGCGATGGCGACGCCGATGATGGGAATCGCGTCCAGCAAGCCCGCGACGATGAACATCTTGGTCTGCAGCATGCCGGTCAGCTCCGGCTGACGGGCCGAGCCCTCCAGGAACTTGCCGCCGAGCAACGCGAAGCCGATCGCGGTGCCGAGCGCGCCGAGGCCGATGAGCAGACCCGCGGCAATCACGGTGAAGCTCATGACGTCGGCAATCTGAGTGATGTTCTCCATTTGAATCTCCGGTGCGTGCAGAAAAACAGCTAGTTAGTAATCAAACGATCGAAACGGAATCAGTGATGTTCGGCGGCCATGCTGAGATACACGATGGTCAGCATCATGAAGATGAATGCCTGCAGCGTGATGATCAGGATGTGGAACGCGGTCCAGACGAAGCCGGCAACGAACTGCAGCGGCGCCATCACGTACGTCAGACCGCTCGAGAGGGTCGCGCCGAGCGTCATGCAGGCGATCAGCACGAAAATCAGCTCGCCGGCGTACATGTTGCCGAACAGACGCAGCGCCAGCGAAATCGGGCGCACCGCTTCTTCGATCAGGCGCAGCAGCAGGTTGGCCGGCGCCAGCAGGATCTTGCCGACCACACCCGGAGCGTGGAACGGCGCGGTGAACATCTCGCCGACGAAGGTGCCGATGCCCTTGTGCTTGACGCCGAAATACTGGATCAGCAGGAACACCATCAGCGACATGGCCAGCGTGGTGTTCAGATCGGCAGTCGGCACCGCGCGCAGGTAGGGAACGCCCACCGCACCGGCCGCCGCCGGCAGCCAGTCCACCGGGATCATGTCCAGGAAGTTCATCAGGAACGTGAGGCAGAAGATGGTGATCGCCAGCGGCGCGATCAGCTTGCTGCGGCCGTGGAAGGTTTCCTTCACCGAGGTGTCGACGAACTCGACGATCATCTCGATGAAACATTGGAACTTGCCGGGAACGCCGGGCGTCGCACGGCGTGCCACGCGCAGGAAGGCGTACAGGAAGATGGCCGCGCACAGCAGCTTGAAGAAGATGCTGTCGAGGTGCAGCACCCAGAACCGGCCTTCACCGACCGGCAGCTCCAAATGATGGAGATGGTGCTTGATGTAATCGGTCATGGTCGCCGGACCACCATGCTCAGCCATCAATACCACCTCACCTGCGCAACTATTTGAAGATTCCCATTGCGACCCAGAACCCGCACTGACTGGCCAGCAGGCCGATCAGCAGGGGCAGCGGTTCCATACCGCCGCGAGTCAAGGCCAGCGCAAATGCGCCGACTACCCAAATCCACTTCAACACTTCGCCCGCGTAGAACCCGCGCGCCGCGCTGGCCGCCGGCCAGTTGGTGGCGAACAACCGCCAAGCGAACACGAGAGTCCCCAACGCGATGATCAAACCGCCCACGAACGCCGAGCGGGCCGCGTTCCAGCCGCTCGACATCAAAAACACGAGTGCTGTCAGACCCGTGCTTGCCAGCTGTATCGCGGCGAAGTTCAACGAAAGGCGCTTGCCGCGCGCGGTGACATTCACGTGTGTTGGCACGTATTGGATTACCGCCCGGCCGGAAACGGCGGCGGATTATACGCAGCGTTTTGCAGTGCTACAAGGAAGATCCGGCGTGCCCCAACGCGAATTATGACTATTCATCTACGTTGACGCCATGCGGTGCCGAATTCTGTCGCCGAAGCCTTGACTTCAGCGACCAGCCTCGGCACTGCCCGCGCCAGATTTACAACTTGTAGCGGAGCTTGATCAGGAACTGATCCGCGTCCCGCACATCGGTCATGTTGCGAAACAACTCGCCCAGCCCGCGCTCGTCTTCGTCGAGCTGATTGTAACCGCCGCGAGCATACACCAGGAACAGCTCCGACATCGGCCCGATCTCGTAGCGGTAGCGGATCTGCAGGCCGAGATTGTTGACGGTGAACGGCGCGACCGGATCGCTGGTCGGCAGCAGATTGCCGGCCGCGTCGGTTCGATAGGCGCGCCGCAGCTTGGCATCGATGCCGATCCATTGCCATTTCACGCGCAGCTCATGGCGCGGCGCGGGAATCCAGTCCAGCCGGAAGTCGTAGTCGAGCCGCTTGGCGCGGAACGACCCGAACAGATTGCCTTCTTCCCACAGCAGCCAGTCCGAGGAGTACTGCGGCAACAGGTCGAGCCGCAGGGTCAGTTTTTCCGTGGGATACCAGGAGGCCAGGAACTGCAGCCAGCCCGAATAGTGTTCGACGCCTTGCTGGAAGGCATAGCTGCCCAGCGTGAATTGCCAGTCGCCATAGCGCGGCGTGGTGATGTCCATGTACGCGGAGATGCGATCTTCCAGTCGCACCGGCCCATTGCCGCGCGAGATCAGATCGTCCACGCCGCTGCTGACGTAGCGCAGTTCCTGGAATGCTTTCCACGCGCTCGCGTAGCTCACATCCCGTGACAGCGAAAAGCGCGATTGCAATCGTTGCCCGTCAGTGTTCTCCCGATAAAACGTGTAGAGCCGCTGCGTTTCACCGCTGACGCGGCCGCCGTCGCTCGCGATCCGGAGATTCGTTTCCCACTCGACCTGCTTGAGCGCGTTGCGCTCCATGTAGCCCAGATCGTTGAGATCGAACGTGTCGTCCATGTACAGCAGCTTCAACGTATGCATCAGCGGCGAGCTGCGATTGAAGTCGAGCTGCAGCCACGACTGGTAGCCGTGCGTGTCGATCTCGGAGCGACGAATCTCGCTGCCCGGCGCCTGGGAGCTGTCCATGAGGCTGATGCCGCTGGTGCCGATATCGGAACGGATGACCTGGCCGCTGATGCGCACGTCGTCGCTGGGCGCGAGCTCGTAGTCGACCGCATTCACCAGCGCGTCGCGATCCAGGAACGGCCGATCTGTCCAGGTACCGAGATAGCCGACGCGCGCACGATCCATCGGCAATGCCAGGCGAGTGGCCGCGAACAAGCGCCCGGCGCCGTTGCGATAACCATCTTCCTGCGCGACGAAACCGCCATACACCAGCTGCCCCGCGGTTCCTGTGAGCTTGAAGGCGGCATCGATGTCGGATGACGCGGCACTGCCATCGTCGACTGCCGCGCCGATACGCCGGGTGTAGACGAGCTGGCCGTTGGTCGGGGTGCGCAGGTCGAAGATGGCCTGGTTTTCGGAAAAGAACGGCCGCTTGTCGGTGAACGCGACCTCGATGGCCGAAAAATTCACCACCAGCTCATCGCTCTCCACCTGGCCGAAATCGGGATTGAGCGTCGCCGACAGCCACAGGTTCGGCGACGCTTTCCAATTGATGTCGGCGCCGGCTTTGAAGCGCGTGTGCTCATCGAGGAAATCGGAGATCGCCGTCCCGTACGGCACCACGTCCAGACTTCCGACCGCGGCGTGCTGCGAGATCTCCATGCGTTGGAACTCCGACAGAAACACCGCCGCCTCGCTGGTGATTCCCGGGCAGGCATAACGCTCGCCGCGTTCGTACAGGTAGCGCGTGCCATACACTCCGATGGTGCGCATGTCGGCACGCGAGTCCCGCATGCTGATGCTGGACCAGGGAATGAATATCTCCACGAACCACTGCTGCTCGGTTTCGTAGACGGCGTGCTGCCAGGCGCCGTCCCAGTCGCGATCGAACTTGTTTTGATTGGTGATCAAGCCGTCGCGGATGCCGCCGCCCAGACCGACGGTGAATTCGTAACCGATCTGCGCGTTGGCATCGAAATCCACCATCAGCGAGACCGTGTCGCCGATCAACCGATCCGAATCGCGCGGCGTGCGCGGCTTGATGCGTCGTTCGCTGGGCGGCTGGTCGAGAATGAAGGCCGCGGCCAGACCTCGCTCGGTGGAAAGCAGGTGCAGCTCGTTGCCGTAGCGAGGCTCGTCACGCGCAAACGGCAACGTGCGCTGCCAGTCCTTGCAAGTGATCGCGCCCTGCCACTCGGGCTCGTCGATGTGGCCGTCGATGACCAGCTCGGCGTGCGCGCCGGCACAGCAAACTGTGGTAAACGCCAGCAGCAACGCACACGGAATTGGAGCGGTCGGGGTGCGCGGCGCCGCGCGGTTCAGCACTGGCGCCGTTGGCATTTTGAACGGACCTCCCGCGAACCGACTTCCCTGAGACGCCGAATCATGAACCTTACCTGGTATTGCTGATGGCGAGGCGTGGTGGTTGGCGGCGCCGCTTAACGAATGTGCTCGAGAATGCCGTCGAGCTCTTCCAGCGTGTGATAGCTGATGACCAGCTTGCCCTTGCCGGAGGAGGCGTGCTGAACCTGGACTTTCGCCCCGAGCTTCTCGCTCAGTTCTGCCTCGAGCTTGCGGATGTTCGGATCGGCGCGCGTCGCGGCATCGTGGGCACCCGCCGAGGGCTGCGACTGCAGTCGCTTCACCAATGCTTCGGTCTCGCGCACCGACAGTTTCTGTTGTGCGACTTGCGCAGCCACGTCGGCCTGCTGACGTTTGTTCTCGATGGCGAGCAAGGCGCGCGCGTGGCCCATCTCGAGCTCGCGATGCTCGACCAGTCTGCTCGCGTCTTCGCCCAGATCGAGCAGGCGCAACAGGTTGCTTACCGCGCTGCGTGAGCGGCCGACGGCTTCGGCCGCCGTCGCATGAGTCATTTCGAATTCGGTGATCAGGCGTTGCAGGGCGCGCGCTTCTTCCAGCGGGTTCAGGTTTTCGCGCTGGATGTTTTCGATGAGCGCCATCGCAATGGCGGCTTCATCGGGCACGCGGCGAATGACCGCCGGAATCTCATGCAAGCCCGCCAGCTGGGCGGCACGCCAGCGGCGCTCGCCGGCGATGATCTCGTAACGCTGCTCGGCCGGGTTCTCGGCCGGATCGTTCGCATACGAGCCATCGGCGCGGATGGGACGCACCACGATGGGCTGCACCACGCCCTGCGCTTTGATCGAATCGGCCAGCTCCTGCAATGTTTCCTGGCGCAGATCGATGCGCGGCTGATACTTGCCCCGCCGTAACAAGTCCACCGGCAGCTTGCGCAGCTCCTCGTCCACCGGCCGGAGTGCCGTCACCACGGCAGCGGCGGCGGGAGAAGCGGCGGCAGGCTGGCCCATCAGGGCGCCCAGCCCTCGGCTGAGACGGGGTTGTTTATTCGCCATTGTCATGGTTCGTCACTATGACGCGACCGCATCGGCGGCGGGCGGCGCCACGTTGAATGTTTCTTCCTCTCGACGAATCATTTCGCCGGCCAGCGCCAGATAAGCCAGCGCGCCGCGCGATTCTTTATCGTAGTGCAGCGCCGGCTTGCCGAAGCTCGGCGCTTCCGCGAGCCGCACGTTGCGCGGAATGATGGAGCGGAACACCTTGTCGCCGAAGTGCTCGATCAGCTGTGCCGATACCTCGTTGGCCAGATTGTTACGCGGGTCGAACATGGTGCGCAGGATGCCGCCGATCTCCAGCTTCGGATTGGGCCCGGCCTTGATCTCTTCGATCGTATTGATCAAGGCGCTGAGCCCCTCGAGCGCGTAATACTCACATTGCATCGGAATCAGCACGCCTTCGGCCGCGACCAGCGCATTCACCGTCAGCATGTTCAACGCCGGCGGACAATCGATCAGCACGATATCGAACTGCGGCATCACCGGCTGCAGCGCGTCCCGCAGGCGCGATTCGCATCCGGCCTTGCCCATCATCTCGACATCGGCCGCGACCAGATCCTGATTGGCCGGCATCACCTTGAAATCCGCATAGTCCACGGTGCGCATCGCCGAGGCCGCGTCGCTGTCCCCGAGCAGCACGTCGGTGGTTGACCGCTCCACGGCGCGCTTGTCGATGCCGCAGCCCATGGTGGCATTGCCCTGCGGATCGATATCGATCAACAACACGCGCCGCTTGGTCGCCGCCAGGGATGCGGCCAGATTGACGCTCGTCGTGGTCTTGCCGACGCCGCCTTTCTGGTTGGTGATGGCGAGAATGCGATGCATGGAATGATGAATGGGACCAGTCCGTTAGTGAGTCACGCAATCGGCACAATGCTGAATCTGCACGTTAAATCTTCGAGCCGGGCAAGGGGCAGGTCCGCCAGCCCTGGCGCTACAGCCGGTCGTGGTTGCGGCAGATTTCCACAAGATGCCGCTCTTCGTCCAGAGCGGGCACATTAAGTCGGTGCACCGCCGCCAGTTTCCAGCCGCTCGGCAACCGGGCGAGCTCCTCTTCGGGATACCGGCCCTTCATCGCCAGCAGTCGCCCGCCGCCGACACACAGATGACCGGCCCATTTGACGAATTGCTCTACCGGCCCGACCGCGCGCGACAGCACGATATCGAATCGTTGCGCCGGGCGGTAACTTTCCGCGCGAGTATGCACGGTTTGCACATTGGGCAACGCCAGCGCCGCGGCGACGTGTTCTATGAACTTGAGCTTCTTGGCCGTGGAGTCGAGCAGCACGAATTGCTTCGAAGGATTGACGATGGCGAGCGGCAGACCGGGAAAACCCGCGCCGGTACCCACGTCCAGCACTCGCTCGTCGTGCAGGAACGGCTGCACGGACAAGCTGTCCAGCAAGTGTTTGGTGATCTGCGCGGCGCGCTCGCGGATCGCGGTGAGATTCATCCGCTGATTCCAGTCGTCCAGCTCGTCGAGCACGGCGATCAGCTGCTGCGCCTGGCGCTCGCTCAGCTCGATACCCAGCTGAGCCGCACCGGCAATGAGAGTGGGATCGCTCATCGGCAGCGCTCGACCTCAACCGGCGATGCGCACGACCGTGCGGCCGGTGACACCCGCTTTCAGATAATCATCGAACGCGCCGGGCAACTGCTCGAACGCGATCGTGCGCGTCACGATGCTGTCGAGGTGGCGCGGCTTGAGGTCGGACCCGAGCCGCTGCCACACCTGCAGGCGCAGCGCTCGCGGCGTGTATACGGAATTGATTCCAAGCAGGCTCACGCCGCGCAGGATGAACGGCATCACGGTGGTCTTCAGCTCGGGGCTGGCGGCCAGGCCGATGCTGGCGATGTTGCCCCAGAGCCGGGTGGTCCGCGTCAGCCAGGTGAGCAGTTCGCCGCCGACATTGTCGATGGCGCCGGCAAACTGCGCTTCTTCCAACGGACGCGAGCCGGTGTTGATCTGATCCCGGAGCAGCACACGGACCGCGCCGAGACGTTGCAAATAGTCGACGGACGCTTGTTTGCCGGTGACCGCGACCACGCGGTAACCCCGAGCGGCCAGCATGTCCACCGCGATGCTGCCAACGCCGCCGGTCGCGCCCGTCACGACGATCTCGCCATCGCCCGGCTGCTGGCCGTTCTGTTCCATGCGATGAATCGCGAGCGCGGCGGTGTAGCCGGCGGTGCCGATCGCCATCGCCTGGAATTCATCCAGACCGGCGGGAATCGGCACGACCGAATCGCTCTTCAAGCGCGCGTACTCGGCATAGCCGCCATCGCGGGTCTCCGACAGCTCGCTGCCGGTGACCAGCACCTTCTGGCCGGGCTGGAATTGCGGATCGCTGGAGGAGACGACTTCGCCGGACAGGTCGATGCCGCCGACCAGCGGGTAACGGCGCAGGATCTTGCCGGCGCCGGTCGCGGCGAGCACGTCCTTGTAGTTGATGGTGGAGTAGCGGACTTTGACGACGACCTCGCCCTCGGCGAGATCGTTCAGGCCGATCGTCTCCATGCGCGAGACGATCTTGCCGGCTTCCTGGTGGATGCGAAACGCGCGAAAGCTCTGCATGTGTGGTCGCTCCCGCGCGTGTCGTGAATCAGGAAATCAGGTAAGCGCGCGCGCTTACTCGGTCTCGCACTTGCCGTGATCGCGAACCTGATCGGTCGTGCACAGCGCCTGCTGCCTGGAGAAGAACTCGGCGATCGCCTTGAAATCCTTCTCGTCCACGCCGCTGATGATGCCGGCCATGATCGGGTTCTTGCGCTTGCCGCTCTTGTAGTCCCTGAGGGCGTGCACGAGGTAGTCGGCCGGCTGGCCGGCGAGCTTCGGATAATCCGGGGCTACGGTCTTGGCGCCATCGGCGCCGTGGCAGGCGACGCAGGTCTGCGTGGCCGGCGGCGGAGTGCCCACGACATCCTTGCTCGGAATGCCGCCGCCCGCGCTCAGGAACGCGGCGATATCGGCCTTCTCCTGGTCGGTCAGGGTCGCGGCCTGCGCGTGCATGGTGGGATGCGGACGCTCGCCCTTGGCGTAGGCATTCAGCGCGCTCACCAGGTACGCCTCGTTCTGGCCGCCCAGCTTCGGCACGCGATAGTTCGGGTAGGCATTCTTGTACTCGGGAACGCCATGGCAGCCGTGGCAGGTGTAAGCCAGGACCTTGCCCTTGGCGGCATCCGCCGCGCTCGCGGTCGACGACAGGGACACAGCAGCCAGCAAGCCCAGTCCAAGCACCGTTACCGGGCTCAATCGAAACGTCATAACCCACTCTCTCCGCTTCTTGCCGGCGCACTATTGCCAGAATGTCTGAGGTACCCCGGCCGGCGGGGCGCGGTATGGTAGCGGAAGAATGCGGTAAGAGGTTAGGGGTTGGGGCTTCGGAACTGCCAATCGCCCCCCGCCAACCGCCCGGGGCTCGGGTATACTGCTCAGCCAATCCCCCCAGTTTTGCGATCGCCAGAGGTTTTCATGGCCCGTATCACCGTCGAAGACTCGCTCCACAACATCCCGAACCTGTTCCAGCTGGTGCTGGTGGCCGCCAAGCGCGCCCGCAAGCTGGCCAACGGTGCCGAGGCGACTGTGGAGTGGGAGAACGACAAGCCCACCGTGGTCGCGCTGCGCGAAATCGCCGCCGGTCACATCGGCCCGGAGATCCTCGAGGAAGCCGAGCAGCGCCCGCAGCCCGAACTGATGCCCGAGCCGGACATGGCCGGCATGTCGGGCGAGCTGCGTGCGCCTCATCTCGGCCTCGGAGATTGAGTCGCGCCCTGAAGTCCCCCAGCTTCAGCTTATGGACTACGCGTCTTCCATTCTCAACCTGTTACCCACCGGAAGACGCTCCATCGGGGTCAACCAGCTGCTCAACAAGCTGGAGACCTACCTGCCGCCCGCGCAGGTCGACCGGATCCGCGATGCTTATGAATTCGGCGCCGAGGCCCACGAGGGCCAGAAGCGCCTGAGCGGTGAGCCGTACATCGCGCATCCGGTCGCAGTCGCGCACATCCTCGCCGACTTGCACCTGGATGCGCCCACGATCGTGGCGGCTATCCTGCACGACGTAATCGAAGACACCCCGACCGCCAAGGACGACATCGCCGAGCGTTTCGGCGCCGATGTCGCGGAACTGGTCGATGGTGTCTCGAAGTTGGACCACATCCAGTTCCGCAGCCGCGCCGAGGCGCAGGCGGAAAGCTTCCGCAAAATGCTGCTCGCGATGGTCCGCGACATTCGCGTGATCATGGTCAAGCTCGCCGACCGCACGCACAACATGCGCACGCTCGGCTCGGTGCCGCCGGCGAAACGACGCACCGTGGCGCGCGAGACGCTCGAAATCTACGCGCCGATCGCCAATCGCCTCGGCATTCACACCGTGAAGTCCGAGCTGGAAGAGCTGGGCTTCAAAGCACTCTATCCCGGCCGTCATCGCATCATCGAGAAGGCGCTCAAACGAGCGCGCGGCAATCAGAAACAGTTCGTCGGCAAGATCGCGGGCAACCTGCGCACGGCGCTGGACAAGGCGCAGATCAAAGGCCGGGTCGAAGGCCGCGAGAAGCACCTGTACAGCATCTATCAGAAGATGCGTCGCAAGCGCGTGCCGCTGTCGTCCATCGTCGATATGTTCGGCTTCCGCATCGTCGTGGACTCGATCGATACGTGTTATCGCGTGCTCGGCATCGTGCACGGCCTGTATCGACCGATGCCGGGACGCTTCAAGGACTACATCGCGATCCCGCGCATCAACGGCTATCAGTCGTTACATACCACGCTGTTCGGTCCGAACGGCATGCCCATCGAAGTGCAGATCCGCACCGAAGACATGCATCGCATCGCCGAGTCGGGCATTGCCGCGCACTGGCAATACAAGACCGGTGAAGATTCCAACGACGCGGGCCGTGCCTATCGCGACCGCGCGAGCGAGTGGCTGCAGCACTTGATGGAGATGCCCCACAGCGGCAACTCCGCCGAGGAATTCATGGAGAGCGTCAAGCTCGACCTGTTCCCGGACAAGGTGTACGTGTTTACGCCGCGCGGTGAGATTCGCCGTCTGCCGCGCAATGCCACTGCGGTGGATTTCGCATATTCCGTGCACACGGACATCGGTAATCACTGCGTCGCGGCGAAAGTGGATCGACGCCTCGTGCCCCTGCGCACGCCGCTGCGTAACGGCCAGACCGTGGAGATCATCACCGCGAAAGGCGCGACGCCGAATCCCGCGTGGGTGAACTTCGTCGTGACCGCGAAGGCGCGCGCGGCGATTCGTCACTACCTGAAGGGTTTGAAACACAGCGAAGCGATCGAGCTGGGCAAGCGGATGCTGAGCCAGGCGCTGCAGGACGTGTCGCTGGTGCTGAAGAAGATCCCCGAGGAGCGTCTGCAGGCGGTCGCCGCGGAGCTCAATCTCAAGACGCCCGACGAGTTGTTCGAGAAGATCGGCCTCGGCGAACGACTGGCGGCGCTGGTCGCGCGCCGGCTGTTGCCCACGGACGGCAGCCATCAGCCAGAACAGACCACGCAAGCCGAGCCGCTCGCGATCGCGGGCACCGAGGGCATGGTGGTCAGCTACGCGCGCTGCTGCTTCCCGATTCCGAACGATCCGATCATGGCGTACCTGTCGAGCGGCCGAGGCGTCGTGATCCATCGCGAGGCCTGCGGCAATCTGCGCAACTACCGCAAGCAGCCGGATAAGTGGCTGACGGTGACGTGGCAGCCGAACGTGGATCGCTTGTTCAACGTCGAAGTGCGCATCGATGTGGCCAATCGCATGGGCGTGCTCGCGGCGATTGCGTCGAATATCGCGACCACGGAAACCAACATCGAACACGTCGCGGTGGACGAGCGCGACGGCGACGCGTCGACCCTGATCTTCGATCTGCAGGTGCGCAACCGTAAGCACCTGGCGCACGTGATCAAGAATCTGCGCAAGATGCCGGAAGTGCTCCGCGTCACGCGCGTCATCGCCTGAGGCAGGGATCCCCGGAGAGAGTGCTGCCACGGTGGCCATTGCGCGCGAACGCGCGCAAAATCCGCGCTTCTCGTCAGCAACGGTTGGACCATCATGGCGCGCGAAATCATCTCGACCCCGAACGCTCCCAAGGCCATCGGCACTTATTCCCAGGCCGTGAAGGTCGGCAAGACCGTCTACGTGTCCGGTCAGATCGCGCTCGATCCGACCACGGGTGAGCTGCAGAACAGCTCGATCGAGGTGGAAATCCGCCGCGTGTTCGACAACCTGAAGGCGATCGTCACGGCGGCCGGTGGCAACTTCTCGCAGGTCACGCGAGCGACGGTGTTCATTCTCGACTTCGGCATCTTCCCGACGTTGAACAAGATCATGGCGGAGTATTTCAGCGAGCCGTATCCGTCGCGCGTCACGGTGCAGGTGTCGGCGCTGCCGAAGAATGCGAACGTCGAGATCGATTGCATCGTCGAGCTCGACTGAGATCAGCGTCAGTGGCTTGCGGCGGCGGGTGTTGGCCGCGCATTGCGCTGAAGAGGTCGATTGCATCGTTGAGCTCGACGAAGAGCTGCGTTGGTGGCTGGCGGCGGCTGTCGGGGGGAAGTGCCCTCCCGGCACCGCGACGCACGCCGTCGCTCCGCTTCGCTCGCGCTGACGCGCGCGACTTTGCTGTACATTGCGCTGCGCAGTCCTGCTCCGCGCAAGCCCAGGGTGTACATCCATGTACACCCGCTCGGCGGAGCGAAGCAGTGCTTCGCTGGAAGACACCGCCGAGCCCCTGTAGCTGCTAATGGACCAACGTCCCTGTTGGATCCATTTGCCGGGAGGACACTTCCCCCCGACAGCCACCGCTGAAACTCGGTTGAGTCGGCTGGTGGCTCAGGGCGTGCATCCATGTACACCCTTGCCCGGCGGAGCGAAGCAGTCCTTCGCTGAGGTTCACCGCCCAGCCCTTGTGGCTGCTAGTGGAAAAGGTCCGTGGCTCCATTTGCCCGGAGGAGACTTCACCCCGACAGCCACGCTGAAACTCGGTTGAGTCGGCTGGTGGCTCAGGGCGTACATCCATGTACACCCTTGCCGGGCGGAGCGAAGCAGTCCTTTCGCTGAGGTTCACCGCCCAGCCCTTGTGGCTGCTGGTGGAAAACTTCCGTGGATGGACTCCATTTGCCTGAAGGAGACTTCACCCCCGACAGCGGTCGCTGAAACGTCGGTGAATTCGGTTGGTGGCTCAGAGCGCACATCTATGTACACCCTCCTCGACGGACAAGGCATCGCCGCGGTTTTTGGCTGCTAGTGCACCACCATCCCTGGGTGGATTCATTTGCCGGGAGAACTCCCGATGCAACCGCCGCGAAACCTCACTTGGATTCGAGCGCACTCGCGCTTTCTCTCCCCCTGCAAAACCTCTTCGGCCGCACCCAGCGGCAGTGGAAGCCGATTCAATCTCGGTGCCGTACACTTGCATGTGAATGAGCCCCTCTCCTTCCAACAGCAAGCGCTCCCCTAACGTACCCGCGGCAGCGGTGTCGCCGGAGATTCGTCCGGTGACGGCGTTGCGCGGTGTGGGCGATGCGCTGGCTGCCAAGCTCGCCAAGCTGGGCATTACGACGATTCAGGATCTGCTGTTCCTGCTGCCCTTGCGGTACGAGGATCGCACTCAAGTCATTCCCATCGGTTCGTTGCGTCATGGCGATCGCGCTGTCGTCGAAGGTGACGTGCAGCTCGCCGAGATCGTGTTCCGCGGACGTCGTCAGCTCCTGTGTCGGATCGGCGATGGTTCAGGTTGGTTGACCCTGCGCTTTTTCCACTTCAGCAACTCTCAGCACGAGCAGATGACTCGTGGCACGCGGTTGCGATGCTTCGGAGAAGTCCGGCGCGGGCCGAGCGGACTGGAAATCGTTCATCCGGAATATCGGCGCGTGGCCAGCGACGCGGTGGCGACGAACGAGGACGTGCTCACTCCCATCTATCCGTTGACCGAGGGCGTGCAACAGGGCCGCTTGCGTCAACTCACGGCGATGGCCCTGCGTGAGTTCGCAAATCGAAGCGTGCAGGACTGGGTGCCACCCGCGGTGCTTGCGCAACTGAATTTGCCCCCACTGCGCGACGCGCTTCAGTACGTTCATCGTCCGCCGCCGGATGCGGACCTCGATCTGCTGGGCACCGGTCAACATCCAATGCAGCGTCGACTCGCGTTCGAAGAGCTGCTTGCGCATCAACTGAGCTTGCGATTGTTGCGACGTGAGATTCAGCGCGATCCAGGTTGGCAGTTCACGGTCGGCGAGCCGCTGATCGATCGTTTCTTGCAGACACTGCCGTTCAAGCCGACGGGTGCGCAGACGCGGGCGTGGCGTGACATCGAGCGAGATCTTTCGCAATCGAGTCCGATGCTGCGGCTCGTGCAGGGCGACGTCGGTTGCGGCAAGACGTTGGTCGCGGCCCTGGCGGCATTGCGAGCGGTCGAAGCGGGCTTTCAGGTCGCGGTGATGGCGCCGACGGAATTGCTCGCCGAGCAGCACGCTCGCAATTTCACGAACTGGCTGGCGCCGCTCGATCTATATCCAGCGTTGATCACCGGCAAGCGCACGGCCGCGGCGCGAGCGAAGTCGCTCGCCGATCTGGCGTCGGGTGAAGCGAAGATCGCGATCGGCACGCACGCCCTGTTTCAACAGGAAGTCGAGTTTCGGCGCTTGGGACTGGTCATCGTCGACGAGCAGCATCGCTTCGGCGTGCACCAACGCTTGTTGCTGAGAGAAAAGGGGCTGGCCTCGGGCCGCTATCCGCATCAGCTGATCATGACGGCGACGCCGATTCCGCGCACGCTGGCAATGACGGCGTACGCCGATCTGGATGTGTCCGTGATCGATGAATTGCCGCCCGGGCGCACGCCGGTGAAGACCGTTGCGCTGCCGGAGAGTCGTCGCGATGAAGTCGTGATGAGGATTCGCGATGCGTGTCGGCACAAGCGTCAGGCCTATTGGGTGTGTCCTCTCATCGAAGAGTCCGATCAGCTCGAAGCGCAAGCGGCTGAAGAGACCGCGAGCGCGCTGGCGGAGGCGCTGCAGGAGCTGAAAGTCGGGCTGGTTCATGGCCGCATGTCCTCGAAAGAGAAAGACGCGGTGATGGCGCGCTTCAAGGAAGGTGCGATCGATCTGCTGGTTGCAACGACGGTCATCGAAGTCGGCGTCGACGTGCCGAATGCGAGCCTGATGGTCATCGAGAATGCTGAACGCATGGGCCTGGCGCAGCTTCATCAGCTGCGCGGGCGCGTTGGTCGAGGCGCGGCGGAAAGCACGTGCGTGCTGCTGTATCGAACGCCGCTGTCGGAGGTCGCCCGTGAGCGTTTGTCTGTCATGCGAGCGACGAACGATGGATTCGAGATTTCGCGCCGCGACCTGGAGCTGCGCGGGCCGGGCGAGCTGCTGGGCACCAGGCAGACCGGCCTGATGCAAATGCGAGTGGCGGAACTGGTGCGCGATGCCGATCTGCTGCCGAAGGTTCAGGAAGTGGCGGAATTGATGCTCGAGGAAAATGAGGCCAACATAGCGCCGCTGTTGCGGCGCTGGATTGGACAGGGCGAAAGGTTCGGCAAGGTATAAACGGTCAGGCTCGTGGCAGATTCACAGAACGCGCATCACCCGGACAAGACGCAGCCGCTGGACGCAACGCCAGCCGCGCCGAAGCCGCCGCCTGCGCAGATGGAACTGCTGAAGCCGGTAGCGCCCGCATCGCCCGCGAGCAAACACAATCTGGACAAGACCCAGCCGCTGCATGTGATCCCGGCGACACCGACACCGCAGGATCTCGCCAAGACCGCCGCGACGCCGTCATCACATGACGCGAACTCCAGGACATCAGCATCGCCTGCGTCACCGCCGCCGAGCGAGCCGACGCAAGTAGCGCCCACCTCTGGCGCGAGTTCATCTCTCGTCGATGCACCGAAAGCGCCAGGCTCGACCGCGACTGCGCCTGGTCCCGCAGCCTCTCAAGGCGACTACATCAAAACTGTCGCGATGATGGCTGCCGCGCCAGTGACGACCGCAGGCTCGGCGCAAGCGTCGAAGATGCCCGAGCCGCCGCCGGACATCGAGCAACTCCGCCGACCGCAACCGCTGGTGCCGATCCGCCAGCGTCTGCATTGGCTCGGTCACAAGATCACCGCCACGACTTTCGTCACCGAGCTCCTGCCCGGTGCGGCTGCGAAGTTGCGTGCGTACGCGGCGCTCACGCGCCTGAATAAACCTATCGGTATCTGGCTGCTGTTGTGGCCAGTGCTCTGGGCCTTGTGGCTGTCCTCGGGCGGCAAACCGGACCCGCACGTATTCATCGTGTTCGTGCTCGGCACCGTGCTCACTCGATCCGCTGGCTGTGCCATCAACGATTTCGCGGATCGAAACTTCGATGGCCACGTGAAGCGCACCAAAGATCGGCCACTGGTCACCGGTGCCGTCGATCCGCTGGAAGCAATCGCGCTGTGCGCGGGATTGGGTTTGATGGCGTTGGGCCTGGCATTGACGCTCAATCAGCTCGCGCAACTGCTGACGCTGGTCGGTGGCGTGCTGGTGATCACTTATCCCTTCTTCAAGCGTTTCTTTCCCATGCCGCAGGCCTATCTCGGCATCGCATTCACCTGGTCAGTGCCGATGGCATACGCGGCACAGACCAACGCCGTGCCGCGCGCCGCGATCGTGATGTTCATGGCAGGTCTGTTGTGGACGGTCGCGTACGACACGATGTACGCGATGGTGGATCGCGAGGACGACAGGAAACTCGGGATTCGCTCCAGCGCCATTCTGTTCGGCGACGCCGATCGTTTTATCATCGGCATCATGCAGCTGATGACGTTGCTGGGCCTGTGGCTGATCGGACACGAGATGCAGCTGGGCCTGTGGTACGGCCTGGGGCTGGCATTCGCGGCCCTGTTTGCCCTGTATCAGCAGTTCCTGATTCGCAAGCGCCAGCCCGAGGAGTGTTTCAAGGCATTCCTCAACAACAATTATTTCGGCATGTCGGTGTTCATCGGCATCGTGCTCGAATACACGTTCCGCTGACGTCATTTCCGTTCAGCGCGAGCAATTGCCCAGACTTCGATCCACTGCGCACCGGCCGCGCGCAGCACTTTCGAGATTTCGTTGCTGGTGCTGCCGGTCGTGACGACGTCATCGACGATCGCGACGTGTCGCGCCTTCAGCGGCGCCGTCAACGCGAATGCGTGCCGGGTGTTTTTGAGTCGTTCATTACGATCCAGCGACGCTTGTTCCTGAGTCTCGCGCCGACGCACGATCAGCTGGCTGTTCAATGTCAGTCCGAGCGCTTTGCACACGGGCAGTGCGAGCTCGCGCGCTTGATTGAAACCACGCTCGCGATAACGCGCGAGGCCGAGCGGTACGGGAATGACCAGCTCGGGCCGCGTTTGTCGTCGGGAAAGATGCTGCGCCAGGAGCTGGCCGAGGACGCGTCCGTGCACGAGCTCGCGGCGATACTTCAGCGCCTGGATCATGCGATCGACAGGAAATGCGTAACGAAACGGCGCAACGCAGGCATCGAACACAGGCGGTCGCTGCAGGCAACGGCCACACAGCGCAAGGCTCGAGTGAACGGGCAATGGCTCCGCGCAGTGCTCGCAGGCGTTGTCGTTGAGCGGCAGATCCGCCTGGCAGCCGGCGCAAAGATCGAGCTTCTGCTGGCCGGACTGACCGCAAAGCGCACAGCGCGGCGGCCACAGGCCGTTCGCGGCCACGGCGGCCAGCCGCTCGATAATGTCGACTACGGTTCCCAGCATCGGTTGACAGGCTTCCCGGCCGCCACGAATACTTCCCGCCAGCATTCAGTCGGTAGTGACTGATCCCTGCGTGGCTGAACCAGAGCCTGGCGCCTTCGAGCCGCCGCGCAGCGCTTGAATAACGTGAGGTTTGCCGTGGAAATGACCCGTTCCGACGCCGTCCGCAGCGCTACGCTGGTCGATCGTCTGGGTGCCGTACGCACCGACTGGACCTTGGACGAGGTGCGCGAGCTGTTCGCGCTGCCGTTCTCCGATCTGATCTACCACGCGCAACGGGTGCACCGGCTGTACTTCGATCCCAACCAGGTGCAGATCAGCACGCTGCTGTCGATCAAGACCGGCGCCTGCCCCGAGGACTGCTCCTACTGCTCGCAGAGCATCCGTTTCGAGACCGGCCTGAAGTCCGAGCCCTTGATGGATCTCGGCGACGTGATGGAGAAGGCGCGCGCCGCTAAGGCGAATGGCGCCACTCGCTTCTGCATGGGCGCGGCGTATCGCAGCCCGAAGCCCAAGCAGCTCGCGCAGATCGTCGAGATGATCAAGGGCGTGCGCGCGATGGGCATGGAGACCTGCGTGACACTGGGCATGCTGACGCCGGAACAGGCGCATCAGCTCAAGGACGCGGGCCTGGATTACTACAACCACAATCTCGACACGTCCGAGTCTCACTATAAGAAGGTGATCACGACGCGCACCTATCAGGATCGCCTGGATACGCTCGAAGCCGTGCGCAACGCGGGCATCAACGTGTGTTGCGGCGGCATTCTCGGCCTGGGCGAGAAGGAACAGGACCGCGCGGAGCTGCTGCACACGCTGGCGACGCTGCCTCAACATCCGGACAGCGTGCCGATCAATCAGCTCATGCAGGTGCCGGGCACGCCGCTGTATGGCGCGGAAAAGCCGGACGGGCTGGATTTCGTGCGCGTGATCGCCGTTGCGAGGCTGTTGATGCCCAAGGCGCACGTGCGCTTGTCGGCGGGCCGCTCGGGCATGAGCGATGAAACCCAGGCGCTGGCGTTCCTGGCGGGCGCGAACTCGATTTTCTACGGCGACAAACTGCTGACGACCGAGAATCCCGAGGAGGACAAGGACCGCCAGCTGTTCGCCAAGCTCGGCATCACGCCCGAGCCGCTCGCGGAGCAAAGTGCACCGACCTGCTCGCGCCCGGCCGACCAGCACCAGCACGCGCTGGCGAATTGATCCAGTAAAGAGAGCACTCCCTCTCCCGCTGGGAGAGGGCCGGCGTGAGGGGCGCGAGCGCAAAGCGCGATATCCTTCGCCCCATGCCCGATGAGTTCTACCTCGATCCTGCCGCTGTCAGACGATCCTTCGACAAGGCCGCGAGCACTTACGACGCCGCAGCCGTCGTGCCGACCGAAATCCGCAGTCGGCTGCTCGAACGGCTCGACTTCGTAAAGCTCCAGCCCAAGCTGGTGCTCGATCTGGGCGCTGGCACCGGCCACGCGAGCAAGGCGCTCAAGCAGCGCTACAAAAGCGCCGAAGTCGTCGCGCTCGACCTGGCGCCCGGCATGCTGGTCGAAGCGGATCGACGGCAAAGCTGGTTGCGCAGATTCCATCGGGTCGCCGCGGATGCGCATCGACTGCCGATCAAGGACGCCAGCGCGCAGCTGGTCTTCAGCAACCTGATGCTGGAGTGGTGTCACGACCCGGACGCCGTGTTCCAGGAAATCCGCCGGGTCCTGCAGCCGGGTGGACTGCTCACCTTCGCCACCCTCGGCCCGGACACTTTGCGCGAATTGCGCGAAGGCTGGCGCAAAATCGACGCTCACCCCCACGTGCATCGGTTCATCGACATGCATGACCTGGGGGATGCCCTGATGCGAGCGGGGCTGGCCGAGCCGGTGATGGACACCGAGCGCCTGACCGTAACTTTCCCCGACCTCGACGCGTTGCTCCACGAGCTGACAGCCCTGGGCTCGCACAACCTGGCCCATGGCCGGGCGCGCGGACTGACGCCGAGAGGCAGGCTCGAGTCCCTACGGCAGGCCGTCCGTCCGGCTACGGAACAGGCCGCACTACCGGTCTCGGTGGAAGTGGTCTACGGTCATGCCTGGGCTGGCGAGGTCCGTCCTCGGGCCCAAACCGGGGCCGAAGTGCGCATTCCGGTGAGCAGTTTGACCCGGATGAAACGTTAACCTTTTCGAAATCCTCTGGTAGCAAAAGCAACGAAAGCACGGCGCTTTGACGAAAGTATCTATACGATGAACGCTCGGGCCGACCTGCCGCCGCCTAGCCCGACCCCGGACGCCGCTCCAGCGGAACGGGTGCTCGAGCTCGTGCCGCACCGGTCGCTCACTCCCAAGACCGCGCGCATCTTCATCGGCCTGGTCGCGCTCCCCACCTTTACCGTTGCACTGCTGTTCGCCGCCCACGGGTTCTGGCCCATCCTGCCCTTCGCCGGCCTGGAAATCGGGTTGCTGATCTGGGCGGTCCGTGCCTCCATGCGTTCCGGGCTGGAGCGGGAAACCATTACAGTGACCCAGGACTCGGTGATCATCAGACACTGGGACCGCCGTGGTGTGCAGTCATCGGTATTTCCTAGACATTGGGCGAGGGTTACACTCCACGCCCCGCCGGCGGCGCTACATCCCAGCCGACTCACCTTGGAGTCGTGTGGTCGCACCCGCGAGGTGGGCAGGTTTCTCACAGAGGACGAGCGCCGCAGCCTCGCGGTGCGTCTAAAGCAGCTGGTGGGGAATATGAACGAAACGCCCGCGCTATGAGGTAGCGCGGCGTTGAACTGCGGGCGCGATGCGCGGCGCCCGGCACGCATGATTCGCGCCCGACTCGAACGCAATCGGGCCTGGGCGCGGGCAGAACGAAGCACTTGGGAGCATTAGGGCCAATGAAGATCGTGAAATACGCCGCAGCCGGTTCACTAGCGGCGGCAGCGTTTTTGCCCTCCGGGGCGGCGCTGGCGGCATGGGAACTCAACATGCCGGTCGGCGTGACCGAGTTGAGTCGCGACATCCATGGCCTGCACATGCTGGTCCTTTGGGTCTGCGTGCTGATCGCCATCGCGGTGTTCGGCATGATGATCTACTCCATCGTCAAGTTCCGTCACTCCGAGGGCGCCGTGCCGGCGACCTTCGACCACAGCACCAAGGCCGAGATCATCTGGACCACCATTCCGGTCGCGATCCTGGTCGGCATGGCCATCCCGGCGGCCGCCACGCTGGTGAAGATCGAAGACACCCGCGACTCGAACCTGACCATCAAGGTCACCGGCTACCAGTGGAAGTGGGAATACGAGTACCTCGATCAGAAGGTGAAGTTCTTCTCCACGCTGGCCCGTGACAGCGACGCCGCCCGCCAGAAGGGCTCGGGCATCGATCCGAACAAGGTTCCCAACTACCTGCTCGAAGTCGACAACCCGCTGGTGGTGCCGGTCGGCGCCAAGGTGCGCGTGCTGCTGACTTCGAACGACGTGATCCACGCCTGGTGGGTGCCGGCCTTCGGCATGAAGAAGGACGCCATCCCGGGCTTCGTGAACGAACTGTGGTTCCGCGCCGATGAGCCTGGAATCTATCGCGGCCAGTGCGCCGAGCTGTGCGGTCGCGACCACGGCTTCATGCCGGTGGTCGTGCATGTGAAGCCGCAGGCCGAGTACGAAAGCTGGCTCGCCGAGCAGCAAGGTGGCGCTCCCGCCGCCGCTGCCGCCCAAGTTGAGAATGCAGCGCCGGTGACGGCCGCTGCCGCGGAGTAATAGATCATGGCAAACGCACACGCTCATCACGATCACGCCGGGGCCGCGCACGATCACCACGACGATCACGGCCCGGCCAAGGGCCTCGGTCGCTGGCTGTTCGCGACCAACCACAAAGACATCGGCACGATGTACATGCTGTTCAGCCTGCTGATGTTCTTCATCGGCGGCACCATGGCATTGGTGATCCGCGCCGAGCTGTTCCAGCCCGGCATGCAGCTGGTCGATCCGATGTTCTTCAATCAGATGACCACCATGCACGCGCTGATCATGATCTTCGGCGCGGTCATGCCGGCGTTCGTCGGTCTGGCGAACTGGATGATCCCGCTGCAGGTCGGCGCGCCCGACATGGCGCTGCCGCGCATGAACAACTTCAGCTTCTGGATCCTGCCGTTCGCATTCGCGATGCTGATCGGCACGCTGTTCGTTCCGGGCGGAGCCGGCGCGGGCGGCTGGACGATGTATCCGCCATTGTCACAACAGACCGGCGATGCCTTCCCGATGACGATCTTCGCCATCCACCTGATGGGCGCCTCCTCGATCATGGGCGCCATCAACGTGATCGTGACGATCATGAACATGCGCGCGCCCGGCATGTCCCTGCTGAAGATGCCGATCTTCGTCTGGACCTGGCTGATCACCGCGTACCTGCTGATCGCCGTGATGCCGGTGCTCGCGGGCGCCGTGACCATGATGCTGACCGACCACTACTTCGGCACGACCTTCTTCGAAGCGGCCGGCGGCGGCGACCCGGTGATGTACCAGCACATCTTCTGGTTCTTCGGTCACCCCGAGGTCTACATCATGATCCTGCCGGCCTTCGGCATCGTCAGCCACATCGTGCCGGCGTTCGCGCGCAAGCGCCTGTTCGGCTACACCTCGATGGTGTACGCGACCGCCTCGATCGCCATCCTGTCGTTCATCGTGTGGGCCCACCACATGTTCACGACCGGCATGCCGGTGACCGGCCAGCTGTTCTTCATGTACGCGACGATGCTGATCG
>NZ_CALFXI010000068.1 GCF_937958065.1 uncultured Steroidobacter sp. | reverse complement strand
CAGTTGGTAGAGCCCCGGATTGTGATTCCGGCCGTCGTGGGTTCGAGTCCCATCGTCCACCCCACTCGATGAAGCACTCGCATCGTTGCGGCTGCGTTGGGTAGTTGGGAAAGTTCTGATATACTTTTACGTCTTCGTAGACGGCGCGGACATCCAGTCTCTACGCCGCACGCCACGATCACGTGGGCTGTTAGCTCAATTGGTAGAGCAGCTGACTCTTAATCAGTTGGTTATAGGTTCGAGTCCTATACGGCCCACCACTTTCCTGCTTTAAATACCGCGACTTAGAGATTCGAGGCGACTACGAAAAAACCGCCTCTATAAAATTCGGTCCGCTTCGGCGCCACTGCTTCTTCGCGAGCTGTGCTCCGCATTTATTCCTCCCGAGCCTGCCGCGCCGCCAGCTATCAACCATCGCTCGTTCGCGAAACACCGATTCTCTTCACGCGCGCACGAGCGAATACTCGTGGTGCAACCTGCCGAGTATTGCTTTGGCCTGCACGGAACGAAAGTCGTCGAGTCGATGCCGCGACTTCGATAATGGTACCGATAGATCCGCGGGAGGATCGGGAACGCCCGGCCCCAACGCAGAATGTGGACGCCCGCGATTGTAATGCGCGACCCATGATGTCAGCGCCTGCCGTAGATGCGTTTCTGAGAGCGGAATGAGCCAGTCCAAACATTCTCTGCGAATCGTCCCAATCACGCGCTCGCAGATGGAATTTGCTTTGGGACTGTGCGGCGGACTCTTCAACACCCGCAGCCCCAACCGCCTTATCGATTCATCCAACTCGACCGAGAAGATGGCATCGCGATCATGCAGCAGGTACTCGTATCGCTCTTCGTATCCCACCGCCTCTCGCAGTTGCTGCCGCGTCCACTGCGCCGTCGGATGCGCTGTCACGTTGAAGTGAATGAGTCGGCGGCTGTGGTGCTCAATGACGACGAGCACGTACAGCACGCGGAACGTGCTGGTCACCGCGACAAGAAAATCACAGGCGATCACACCTCGTGCGTGGTTGCGAAGGAAGGTTGACCACCGCTGACCTCCCCTCGGCCGACCCGGCGCCGGTCGCGGCATGTACTTCGCTACCGCGCGAGGCGACACTCGAAGACCGAGCTTAACCAGCAGTTCGTTCGCGATCCGCTCTTGACCCCACACGGGATTCTCTTCTGCGATCCGTCGGATCAGCTCGCGGAGTTCTTTCGGAATCGCCGGACGCCCAGCCCCCGACTTCCATCGCCAAAAGAGCCGGAAGCCCGCCCTGTGCCAGCCGATTAGCGTCTCCGGCCGCACCACCAACAGAGCGCTCAGCCAGTCGAAACAATGCGAGAGCAGCGCCAACGCCACTCGTTTGCCGCGTCCACCCGCCTCGGCTTCACCCCGCGCTCCCGATACAGGGCCAGCTGCCGACGCAGGAACAGTATCTCTGCCTCCAACGACTCGCGCGGCCGAATCAAGAGCCCGCACCACAGGATTCGATCCCAGGTCAGTCGGACGATCATGGAGAACGCGCTCAGCACGCCATAATCATGCCACAGTTGCGCCAGGGGCCATTTCAGGGGTCATAACCGAATATTTGCGGAGGATAGCGAGTGCCTGAGTTCAATATCGGGGCGCGACCGTCGCAACACTGACGTAGGTGAATGGTTGTGTCGTCACTTGTACAAGACGCTTCGCGAACGTGCCGGCGCCTGTGGTCTGGCTAATAGCCCAGATGCTGTCGCTGGACGAGGTGTCGCTCCATGGAGCGGCGGACACCATGATGTTCTTGCCGTCGCGCGAGAAACGATGGTTTGTCGCACATGCATCGGTGAAGAGATCTTTGGCGTGTGTCGGGTCGTTGCGAGGCAGCACCTGAAGGCTGCAGCGATTCGCAATCAGCACCGAGGCGCCCGCGTTTACGTATTGCGCCGAAGAGGTCCGAGTCTCGCTTTGCAGTCGCGTGGGCGCGCCTGCTACTAGATCGACTTCCCGAAGCTCATCGCTGATGCCGATCACAGGATCGTTCAGCGTCGTGCTGAACAGCGCAGTGTTCTCGGAAGGATGCAAATCGATGAACTCGGGGCGTGTCAGATCGCCGGGAATCGCGCCTAGAGCCGTCCAGTTGCCGGTCGCCAAATCCGCGACGTGAATCGTGCTCGTGTACGTCGAGCTTCCGGGCACTGTGTCGACGTTGAAGATGAGACGATTGCGCAGCCAGTCCGCGCGATAGCTGCCCATCATGGACTCGGGATGGACCGCACCGGGTGACAGCACCAGCGGATTGGCAGGGTCCGACGCTCGGGCCAAATATAAACGTGTTTCGGTGGCACCGTACCCGATGACGATGGCTCGGCTACCATCTGTGTCCACGTAGCCCGTGTACGCCCCACGATTCGCAGCCGCCGGGAAGAACATTTGCGCCGCTGAAGGATCCGTGACCGGCGCGCGATAGATCGCCATGCCTGCCGCGTTCGGCATGGTCACTGACATGAATAGATACCGCGACTGCGCATCGAAGTCGAACGCATCCTCAACGTACGCGCCGCCCATCACAGGCGCTGTAATTTCGCGCGGAGCGTCGCTCCTGGTAACGTCGGCGAGATAGAAGTGATCGACCGAGTTCGCATCACGAATGCGGTACACCACCCACCGACCATCCGAGCTCATCACAGGATGATCCTCCGCCGACTCCCCGATTGCGAGTGGGCCGTTGAGGCGCCTTGGACTGCCACTGCCATCCGCCGGCGCGACTGTCCAAAAGCGTCTGCCACTCGGCGCATTCATATTGCCTATCTCATCGAAAAGAACGGTGCGACCGTTATCCGACACGTACACCCATCGCCCCAGGGCCGTCGCCTCGTTATCGGTGAACGCCGTGATTGGATTACGCGCAATTAGATCATCGCCATAGAGGTTGCGTGCGTACGCTCCTTCCTCATTGGTGACGTAGAAAAACCGCACGGGCTCTGTATCGATGAATACGACCACACGCCCCGCTGCCCCCTCTCCGGCAGCATCGACTGCACGATAGGTGAACGTGTTGAACCCTTGGAACCCTGCAGGAAGCGTGAGGCGAACGCGACCATTCTCCACCGCTGCGGTGCCGAAATCGGGAGTGCCTTCGATAGTGATCGTCAACGGCTCGCCATCTGAGTCTGTGTCATTCGCCAACACATCGACCAGCGGGTTGGTGCCGCTCGCGGTGATCACATCATCGCGAATCGACGGTAAGTCATTCCTTGCCCCAACAGTGATCGTGATGGTGGCGATCGTTTCCGCCCCGGCTGAGTCCCTTGCACTCACCGTGAAGGTATCGATCCCCACATAGTTCGATGTAGCAAGGTAAGTGAATGCTCCTGCCGACGTAAAATCTGAGACGGCGCCGTGCGATGGATTCGTGACGAGCGCAAACGTGATCGCCTGCGCTTCGGCATCCGTGGCGACCAGGCGAGCCGAAACCGGCGCGTCTTCGACTGCGTCGAAGGCCAATGTCGTGAATCTGGGCGCTGTATTGATTGGCGGTGATGGCGGATTCGTTGCGCCGCCTCCGCCACCGCCACCACACGCGGATAGAGCACAAATGAGTGCCGCGAGTGCAGAGCGCCGGAAACTGCCGATCATGCCGATCCTTGTTATTTCACCAGGCCGCTGTCCCGGTGTCGCATCGAGTATGCTGATGGCGCCAGAACGCGTCAACTCGAAAAGAGGTTCGCGGGGCGCTGGTCGCGCGACCAGTCACTAAGCGATGAGTGGACGGTACCGGCCAAGGCTTCGAGGGCTTCTCGCTTATCGCCTCGATATTTAACGTCTACACGGGCAGGAGGAGTATCAACCGCCGATCACCGGACATCGAGGCATGCCACGGCCACTGCGGTTGCACGTTCCCGGTGCCTTCCATCATGTGACACTCCGATGTGACACTTCGAGGGAATCATCGGGAGAATATCCTCTATCTGCGGCGGACCGCGATCTCCTCGACTCCGTAACTGCGGAGATACTGTCACGTTTCACGGCGCGACTGCACGCATACTGCTGGATGACTAATCCATCTACCTATCCAGGTGAGCGACGCGCCACTAGGCAAGCTCATTCTTCACATCGCCGGCCGATGCGCGCGCACCAGCAGACCAGTGTGGTTTAGCTCAGTGGATTGCGTTTGCCCCCCTCCTCCGTTGTCCGATCAACCGACAGTGATCGCCGCACGCATCAGACCCGCGCACAGACTGTCGATCATGCGGTCGATGGGTCGCAGATTCGGCGCTCTGACCCGTGACCTATTCAAAACAACAACTGATGCCTGAGCAGCAGCGATTCGGCAATGATGGAACGAGCACCACCTGGCAACAGGAGTTTGGCGATCGTCGCAAAGAGATGAATAAGTAAGAACACCCGCTCTCGCATACGCCATCGTAGCAGAGGGAATCCACGCGGCGAGAAGCGGACGATCTGCCCGCTCTATGCGCAGAAACTGGAATTCGCCACACACAGGTTTGGAGGTCGCCTGCGGGGACCTTGTCGTGATCGCATCCGTCAGACCCTGTAACCCGTCGACCGCGGCGATGAGGACGGCAGAGCAGACATACCTCTTCTCGGCAGCCTCGGGGACGGCGCCCGCGAAGATTGAGGCTTTCCTATTCGTCTCGCCACGGAGCGGCGCTGTAGCGCCTTCCGCCCACAAGCAGGCGCTGGCCACTCTCGCTGCATCGAGAGCTCCTCGATGTCGATCCGCCGTGGCTGCAAGAATTCGGCCGGGTACGTGATGATTGCTTAGGGCGGGGCGGAGGGTAGGAAGCACCGGTACTCAATTCCCTGATCTTCCCTTTCACCCCCTTCCACTCTCTTCACCCCATTCGCGCCGCGTTTCGAATCAATCGTGCCGTATTTGCAATGGCAGCTTGTCCTACATAACTATCGCCGTGATAGTCCGGCACGGCTGTCAGGCGACCAGCTCTTGCCATTCTCTGTATCGAGGCTAAGGCGAACGTAGATGCAACAGAGGTATTGGCCAAGCCCTCCTGCAATAGGAACTGCGCCTGCGATGGCTCGGCTGAGAACTTCTCGAACCCCTTCCTGTATTCTGATCGAAGCGGTTCGTCAAGAAGTTCAATGGCCGATTCGATAGTTTCCTGAAGTTCGGCACCAAGAAACGCCACAACCTTTTCTCGTACGAGATCTTCCGGATCATTCGCCAGCTTCAAGATAATCCGCGCTTGCGAGGGACTCAGTTGCCTGGAGAGGCATAAGACGCCATCCATTAGATTCGCCCGTGCACTGACGTCAGGGTCAGCAACGGATTCTAGAGCAGCATCTAGAACGACGAATGCCCTCCTTCCAATGGAACCAAAAACAAACAAACCTCGGTGTCGAATGATTGGATCGTCATCGAGCAGGAGCGAGAGAAGCTCTTCCGGCGCACGCGGATCGAACTTGGCCATCGCCGCTGCAAAGGGATTCCCATCCTCTTCCTCTTGCGTCCAATCGATTTTCCTTAGGATAGTGTAAGGATTTTCGTTCATGACCGTTTTCTCTCAATCTCATCAAGACGGCGCGTTATCTCCTTCAATCTATCTTGCTCCTCATCTATCCGCTTTTGGTGGTTGCGCCACTGGCGGTCATTCTCTCGATCCTTTCGCTCGCCATTCCAGGAGCCACGAGGGTGACGCTGCTGCTCGCGTACTGGTTGCGCAATGCTTTCCTGTAATTGCCGCTCGTCATCTGCTAGCTCATGATCACCGATTTCACCGTAGTCGCCTAGCTCGTCCTGATCGTGTGGCCCACGGCCCTCCTCGTTCAGTGCTATGTTTTTGGTCAGCTCAGCTGCGGCTCGCGTTGCTTTGTATGTCCGGTAGGCCCGAACCCGCAACGGAGACACAAGAACTTATCAATACGCCCACACCAACTACTTCCCCAACTGGCGTCATACCCCTATCGGATCGGTCTGTAGAAACCGTCCGATCCGCGGGGCATAAAAGCAAGCCTTATAGTAGTTCAACCCCGAGCTCGGCCAGCCAAGCCTGGCCGGTGTGCTGAATGCGCCCCGTATTGCTCGGGCCGGAGACTCCATACTCATCGTATCGATTGATATGGCTGGCGGTGCCCGACGCGTCGGCGATCGAAACGATCGAGCCAAGGGACAACGCAAACCCTCTTATTCGAATGGGGCGCGTTACGTCCGCATGAAGCATGCGACATAACTCCTTAATTCATGGCGCAAGGGGCGGTTGTCGCTTAGCATGCGTGGCTACGATTGGGGAGCTTCAAAATGATCTCAGCATTGCGCCACGGATTAGCGGTCGCGTTCGGGTCTGTGTTGTTGGCCTCTTGCGGCGGAGGCGGTGGTGGAGGCTCTGGAGGGGAAGGTTCGAATCCTGCCAGTACGCTGCGAGCAACTTTCAATACCGATGCGATCACGTTCTCGGCGCAAGCGCCGTTCGATGTCATCGAGCTGCAGAAGAATGTCACTGGCACAGTGACGCAGACCGGTACGGCGACAGCCAGTGGCACGCTGTATGTCATCGTCGAGGTGCCCGCCAATTCATTCTTCACGGTGCCCGAGGCGCGCATCGATACCGTCGATTCGGGTCACGCTACGGTGCGAGTCCCCAGCCCCGACACGGTCGGCGCCGGCTCGCTCGAAGGTAGCTTTCGCATTCGGTTGTGCTTGAACAGCCAGACCTGCGCGAGCGGCAGCGAAATCCAGGGCAGCCCGCACACCGTCTCGGTGCGCTACACCGTGGGAGATGTGCTCGATACGGACACCGTTACGCCACGCACCGTCCTCGCCAACACACCGGGTTCGGTAATTCTGCGCGGCCGCGGTTTCACTGCGAGCACGACGGTGAGCTTCGGTGGTACAGCCGCCACCTCAGTTACCTACGTGAATCCGACGCAGCTGCGCGTTCAATATCCTCCGTTGGCCGCCGGTACTCACGCCGTCGCACTCGATGCTGGCGCGACAGCCTTCACGGGATCGCTGGTCAGTGTGCCGGCGACGAATTACGGTTACGCGTGGATACCGCACCCGAGCGATCCTTTCTTCACAAACGCGGCCGTCTACGATGCCGAGCGTGGCTCGTTTGTTTATGCCGGCGGCGGCAACGGGCAGTATCATCTCCTGCGCTATGAATATTCCGGCGGCAACTGGGTGCAGGCCGCCGACCGTCAGGATGAAATTTTCATCACTCAGCTGCGAATGTCGCACGATGGCAGCCGAATTCTCGCACTCCAGCACCAGGACGACGGTTCCACGCGCCTGTTGGATCTCGATCCGACGACGCTGGCGTCGATGCGCGAAACGCCGCTCGCGAGCACCACGTGGTCAATGGCGCTTGCCAATGACGGCAACTACGTGTTCGGCAATAGGTTTCCCGGCACTGGCGGCTACATTTCTCCTGACCTGTTCGGCTCGACGACCCGTCGCACGGCGATCCGAGTCAACCGCGTCACCTACGAGTCCATGGAGGCCGTTGCGAGCGGCGACGGCTCGAAGGTCGTGGTCTTCGGTAACGGCATGACGGGTGTTTACGATCCGGCAAGGTTCATGTGGAGCTCGGTCCAGAGCAACGGATTGCAAAGCGTTTGGAACTATCCGCGCAGCGGCTCGGCCGATCACGCAGGCACTCGCTTCGCGGCGCTGGGGGTAGTGGTCGATCAGAACATGTTGCCCATCGGGCAGACCCCGCCGAGCTCGAATGGGCTGTTCAACGGCATCCTGAGTGCCGACGGCTCGCGTTTATATGTTTATGACCAGGGCGACTTGAGCGGGGGCATCCCGACGGGCAGGCTGCGAACGTTCGACGTAAACGCCGCGACCACCCTGCCGCCAACCACCGGCGCCAACCATCGCATTCTTGCCGAAACGATCGCGCCGATCGTCCTGGCGAACAATCCCAACGGCATCTCCACGACCAGCTCTCTCGCGGCTCTGGCGCTGACGCCGGACGGTCGCACGATCATCATCTGCGGCATTTCTGGATGCGTGGTGCAGCCGACGCCCCCTTGATGAGCCGTTAGGGCGAATTCGCCGAATCACGCGCCGGGGCCGGCCCGGCGCGCTTGATGAAGCTGCCCCGTCGCCAGTCCGACGCTCCATCGTGGCCGAACGACTGATATGACCAACTAACCCATCGTGATGCGCCTGCAGTCCCCGCTCGATCCTATGGACGACTCACGAGCCGTCGCAGAAAGTCACGATCAGTGCCGATTTCCCAAGGCCCAAGACCATGATGGGCATTCATCAGAGACGCCATTGCCTTTGCGTTGGCCATTACCAGGCCCACGTACCCGGATGCCCGCAAGGGGTCTAGCTTCCGGCTTAAATCCGCATGAGCTACAGGGGCATTGTGCAGAATCGGCCATTCTCCGCTTACGAGAGCGAGCAACGACATTGGCGTGACCGTGACAATATCCGCTCGTGCAAAGTCGAAGGTCGCCGCCGCGACAGCCTGTGCATTCACTCGGTACGCATAAAATGCACACAGCGCTGCGGCGAGTTCCGCAATGACCTCGATCACTTGCGCAACGCCCTGTGTGCCATCTGCGAGCGGCACGATGAATACATCACCGGGCACCACATTGATCTTCTTACTTCTGCGCTTGGCCATAGCAAGCCACTGTGTCACGGACCTTGCTGGTGGCGCGGTCTTCTGCTGCGCCAAGAACGACGGGATCTCCCTTAGGGATACCCTGAATTTCAAATACAGTAGAAACAGCCACGCCGCAAATGGGGTCTCTCCATGGTTCGCAGGAGAGCCACTATGATCAACCTCGAGCAAGAGATCGCAACTTACAACCGACTCCTGCCGGAGCTGCTCGCGCAGAAAGGAAAGTACGTGCTCATCAAAGGAGCCGAGCTGGCAGGAATTTTCGATTCCTATCGCGATGCACTGGCGGCCGGCTATCAGCGGTTCAAGCTCGACTCCTTTCTGGTGAAGCAGGTCACCTCAGCTGAGCACGTGGCATGTTTCTCTCGCGACTTGACATCTAGCGACAGCTGCTTCTTGCCGAGTGGGAGGCGCCGATCGGGCAAGCACTGATCGTGAGGTTCGGCATGCAGAGAGCGCACCAAGGCCGAGTCGGCCAACATCAGCTGGACGCGATTCTGTCGCGGCTAATGCTGTCCAACCATCTCACCTCATGAGCGTCTCAAAATCGGGATCCTTTTCGCACTCGGCACGCGCGAGCTCGACAGCATTGCGCGCCACGGCGCTCTTCTCGATCACATCATCTGTGATCGCCTGACCAGGCACGGAAACCGACGCTGCAGCGTAACCGGTGCTCGCAGCCAGCAACGTTCCACCCGTCATCGCCACGACGGACTCGCGCATCGTGAGTAACGAGCTCGATGATTCACAATGAAACCTCCCGCCAACGCAATGGCAGCGTGGCGTGAACTCGTGATCTCCGATGCGCCCACGGTGCAACAGCACCGGGACTTTATCACTGATGCCGGTCACTTCGGAGCCAGGACTGTAGCTTCCGATGATCACAGCTTTGACTTTTCCAAGCGTCGGGCCTGCGAGTATCCACTTGATTGCGGAGTATGAGCTGAGCACTAGCACGCTGTCCCGCCGAAGTTGGCCAAGGTTCACGGCCACGCCCAGGTCCTGGGCTTTGCTTTCATACAAACCCACGTAGTAAACGTCCGTGCCTCGCATGCCACGGCGCTCCAGCTCGCCTCGCACCTGCTCCTTGGTCAACTGCGCCAGTTGCTGGCCGAACCCGATCTTTACTTCGGTGGTGTGCCAGCTGTTGAGATACTCGACTTCGACCAAGTGCTCACCCGCGCTGAATTCATACGGGATGCTGACATCACTACCCCCGTCGTACACGACATTGCCATCGATGATGACGCGAGTCTTCGCCCAGCTCTGGCTGACCGTGATCATGCGCGTCTCGGCGGATTCGAACTCGAGCCTGCCGACCCAGTACGCACCGAAATCCTCAGAACGGATACCGTGGAACTGGTCGTAGGCGTAGTTGATCGCCACGTCGGGCACCACTTCGCTCGCGACCACGGTGCGGGGCTGACTCTTCCTGATATAGAACGCCTTGAACGAACCGACCGGCACGTAGCCTGCGGGATTGAGCGCAGCGCCCCACGTCGTACCAGCTTTACGCGGCGGAGCCGCCCCGATCGCGTTGACCGGCGTTGGCGGCTTGGGCGCCGCCTGAGCCTTCGCAAGCTTCTCCTGCTGCGCCTTCGCATGCGCCTCTCGCATCCGGCGGTTCATCTCCTCGGCGAGCTTCGGGAGCTGAAGCGCTGCATCCACTTCGGAGCGCTCCGGCCGGTCCCGCAGTACCGTCAGGTTCGCCTCGAGCTTGGATGCAATAGGAGCACTCATCGGATCGGCGGTCGCAGCGAGATAGTGAACCAGGACAACGTGGTCACGACGAACCCACTCATGAACATGTTGGAATACGTTGCCTTCGCGATAACTTGCCGAGCGGCCCGGGCCGATACGCTGATTGAGTGTGGCGATGAGCTCGAGCGCATCTGCGTTGGGCAGCGAGCAGTAGACCTGTTTGAGCCCCGCCGCGTCGAACGTAAATAGCAGCACGTCGTCCTGGTACTCCGGCGGCCCGACCTCCCACTGCCCTCGATACACGTAGTGGTTGCGGACACTCTTCTTGAGGCCGGGAAATTTCAGCTGCAACTGCTCGGGCGAAGCATTCCACGGTATCCCCAATGACGGCCGATCGAACTGGAACAAGTCAATCGCATGGGTGCTGACACTGGTGATTGCCATGCAGACGACCAGCACCGCAGTGATCGGGAGTTTCATGGGGCCGGCACGATATCAAGCAATGAGCGGCACGACATGAGAGCCGCGTCACATACGGCCGCGCGCCCGTTGCCTGCCGATCACCTGGGAATCGGTACGATCTTGAGGGAATTGAATTCAGCGATCAGAGCAAAGTTGCCGTCGCCGGTGGCAGAAAGGTCCTTTCCGAGCGAGCCGACTTGCACTCCGCTCAATGCCACCGAGTTGTCCTCGTTATAAACAGTGAGATCGTCGGCGAGATCGTCGAGGTGAGAATAGATCGCCTGGCCACGACGCGTGACGAATACATCCCACACCGTCTGTGGTATCGCCAGCTCGACCATCGATCCGAGCGTCAGGCCGTTGAACACGATCAGATGCGTATCCCCGGCTCTCTCGCTGCGTGCCGCAAACACTCGCGAGCCGTCGAAGTTCGCGGCAACGCTTGCCGTCGACCCATCCTCCATCGGCTCGATCTGTCCGGCTTGTGTCGTCAGGAATCGATTGCCGCGCGCCTGGCTGAAATCGATCGCGTAGCGCCGCTCCCTCACGAATAGCCAGCGATCATCGCCGGACACTGCGAAGGACTCCTGATACGCTCCGGTCCCGACGATCACTGTAGGATCGGATGCGAGACGCGCCGCGCCGCTGCCCATGAGCAGGCCGACACCGTTGGGCCTGATGTACTTCAGTTGCAGCGGGCGAGTCGGCAGAGAGATGGTCGAGCCGGCTGTGCGCGTCGCGAGATTCACCGGCACGATGAGCTCACGCCCCAGTACATATAGCGTTTGCCCATCCTTGCTCACCGTGAGATCGAAGATCTCGGTGGGCATGCCGGCGATCGTCTCCTGCGCCCCGGTATAAGGATTGAGCACGCGAATCTGCGCCTCGCCGTCCCGGTGCGCGTAGAGGTAGGGGCGAATGGGATCGCCGACGACATTCCGATACGGACCGACCTGCGATTGAATCCCCGTCGGCATCGAGGTGCCCACCCACAAGCCGACATAGACGTATTCGTTGTTGACGATCGTGCTCTCGGCGGTGCTGATTCGTACGCGTGCCGCGTGGAACGTGTCCGATGCCAGGCCCGCCGTATTCGCAGTTACGACCAGATCGCCACCGCCCGTCCCCGAGGGCGTGACGGTCAACCATGCGGCATCGTCAGTCGCCGTCCACGGGACGCTCTCGTCATAGTTGTCACGAACTCTGATGGTGCGAGTCAACTCGTCTCGATTCGTTCCTGGCAGATCGGTGAAGGCGATGCCCACCTCAGATGCAATCAGACGACGCGTATCGAGCGCGAACTCGACCGGGATAGTACGCGAGATGACTTCACCGTTGACCGTCGTCGACAGCACCAGCGAACCATTGGCCACACCAGGCGTCGATTGCGCGTGAATCGGCCGCAGCATCACAGTATCGCCGGCCTGCCCCACTGCGCCGCTCGATCGCGTGATCTCCAGCCAACTCGGCACCGAGGAGACGGTCCATGGATAAACGTTGCTGCCCGTGTTCAATGAAAATGACAGCGGCACAGCGGAGAAATCCTTGGCGGTGTCGCCGCCCAGAACGAACGACTCCGTCGCCGTGAGCGTGGCGCGCGCAAGCGTAAGCTGCACCTGAATGTTTCTTTCGAGATCGGTGACGCCGCCTTCCAAATGAATGGTGACCGTGGCGTCGTGGATGCCGCTCGGCAACGACATGGCGCTCGGATCGAGCGCGAGCACGAACGATCCGGGAGCAGCACTGGCCACCGATGTAAATCGAATCCACGACTGATTGGAACTGACCGTCATCGGCAGTACCGCGCCGTCGCCGAGCGAGACATCGACCTGCTGTGTATCCAATAAGCGCGCGCCCGCGGTGCGGCTCCAGTGCACCGATTGCAGTGACGACTGCATCGTAGGCACAGTCATGAGCATGGAAACATTGATGGTTTGGGTGCCGAGATTGCTGGTCGAGACGGTCACAGTTCCCGTCATTCTCACGGTAGTCAGCTCCTCGGGCCTCACTCCCAACACCACAGCCGTACCACCGCTACCGCTGGTTTGAGAAAGCGTAAGCCACGATACCGAAGTTGTCGCCGTCCATGCCCCGGCGCCACTGGCGACGTTCAGCGTTCGTGTGGGCGCCGATTGCCCGAGTTGATGCGTCAGATTGATCGAGCTGACGGTCCCTACGCCTTCCAAAGTAACGGCGGGCGGCGTTACTCGCACCGTATAAGGCACAATGATGGGAGTGCCTCCCACCGTGGAGGAACATCTTGAATCGGGACACGCGCGAATCACAATCCGTCCTGTGTAATCGCCGGCCGGCAGCCGCGCGGCGGTCACCCTGGCACGCGCTTGGGCAGTCTCGATGGAAAGCATCGGCTCCTCGATGCCGCTGCCTTCGACGATGGCGAAAACGTACAGAGGGTTGGAGGGCGTCCCTTGCCAGGTCGCGATCAAATCCGTCGAAGGCAGCACCGCGATGCCCTCGCGATAGCTCAGCGAGATATTTGATTGCTGGAGCTGAATGGTGAAGCCACTGGCCTGGCCGCCCCCTCCACCGCCTCCGTCGCCAGCGCCGCCGCCACCACCGCCACCGCTACAGCCGGCCAGCAGAACGCCGCCGATAAGGCAGAACAGTAAACGTATGATCATAGATCCGCGCAGTGAGGCCGCGCGCCTCCCACTCAGTTCCGTCTTACCCGGCGCGAACGTGAGATCTCTGAAGCTCGCCCGCGCTTTTTTGTAACGTTTTTCGACAGGACCGCTGAACCCGTCGGCAGTGAAGTTTGGCAGAAGCTGTTTGTTTTGTCTCGATGCTCAATCATGGGAGCGTTCAGGAAAACAAATTCTTCGTCATACCGGCAAACCGCGGCCTCCACCCCATGATCACGGACCCACCGAGACAAACGATCACAGCATCTCGCGCGGCTGTGTGGATGCGTGTTGAGGATTACGCTCGCCGCCACGACATGCGTAGCCGCAGAAGGTGGAGCGGAAGCGGGAAGACTAGCCCCTGCAGCCTGGCTTGCTGCGAATACCGACGGGCTCGACAACTTGATTCACTGTGGACACACCCACCCTACCTGCTGATGTCAATAGCGATCACATCCATCATTCACGTTTTATCGTTTGTCCGGGTGCCTGATCGACGAGCCCGTGGCCTGCCGTGATCGCGTCCACAGAATCCGATTTGGTCCGCCAGCTGCGCGAGCCGCCATGGATTTCGGTCGAGCCCGGCCGAGATGCTCGAGTTTCCCCGAGCATTTAATCGAACGACATTCTTGGTCGCATTAGATGGGGACACGCCAGCTTTCTCCACCGCCATGAAGCGCAAGCTGTGCGTTCCGGTGGAAGTGATCGCCTCGAGGAGATTGCTCCAGGGGCACGACTGACTCACTGAGGCGCTCTCGATGAGCTTCTGGACGATAATGATTGGTCTGCTGATCCTCGCTGTTCTTGCGGTCATCGCACTGCAAATCCTCAGGGCAGTGCTCGAGAAGAACATCGAGAAGGAGCTCAGCCACCTGAAGGACTTCACGGTCACTCGGAAGTTCGTCGGCGTGGACCTTAGTACGGGCCTGGCTATCGACGAGAATCGCCAGAAGATCTGCTTGCTCGATTACCGGTTGACGGGCTCAGGACACAGAGTCCTGCCGTTCTCGGATGTGCTCTCTGCAGAGATGTTCCAAGACGGCGCCTCAGTCACGAAAACCGTCCGATCGAGCCAGGTTGCCGGGGCACTGATCGGGGGACTGGCTTTCGGTGGGGTAGGCGCCATCGTCGGCGGTCTCTCGGGGAGCACGCGGACGCTCAACGCGGTTCGCCGCATCGAGCTGCGCCTCCTGGTGAACGATACGAGGAACCCGGTCCACGACGTCTGCTTTCTCGAGCATGAATCGAAACCGGACAGTTCCCTGTACCGAGACGCCTTCCGTAACGCCCGAGAGTGGCTCGGCCTGATC
>NZ_CALFXI010000067.1 GCF_937958065.1 uncultured Steroidobacter sp. | reverse complement strand
GGTGATCACGGTCGGCTTGAAGAAGCAGCCGGGACCCGGCACGCGTTCGCCGCCGGTAACGATGGTGCCGCCCTGGGCGCGGGCGTCGGCGACGAAGCGCTCCATTGCTTCGATCCGGCGCGGCGACAGCAGCGGCCCCATCGTGGTTGCCGGATCGAGTCCGTTGCCGAGTACCAGTTTTTCGGCGGCGGCGGTCATGGCCGCGACGAATTTGTCGTGGATGCCGCGCTGAACGAAAAAGCGCGACGGCGCGATGCAGACCTGACCGGCATTGCGGAAGCGACCGGCGGCACAGGCCGCCGCAGCGCGTTCGACATCGACATCATCGAATATCAGCACCGGCGAGTGTCCGCCCAGTTCCATCGTGCAGCGCTTCAAGCCGTTCTGCGCCGCCAGCATCGTCAGATGCTTGCCGACGGCAATCGAGCCGGTGAATGAAATCTTGCGGATTTCGGGGCGGCGGATCAGGTTTTCCGAGACGGCCGACGGCACCCCGAAAACCATGTTCAGTACGCCGGCCGGAACGCCGGCGTCGACGCAGGCCTGCACCAGTTGCATGCAGGTGGCCGGCGTTTCTTCCGACGGTTTGATGATCAGCGTGCAGCCGGCTGCGAGCGCGCCGGCGATCTTGCGCGCCGGCGTCAGTGCCGGGAAATTCCACGGCGTGAATGCCGCCACCGGACCAATCGGTTCGCGCGACACGACCTGCGAGATTCCTGCCGCGCGCGCCGGAATCGTGCGTCCGTACAGTCGCCGGGTTTCTTCCGCATACCATTCGAAAGTGTCGATCGCTGCGCCCAGTTCGGCCTGCGACTCGGCCAGCGGCTTGCCCTGTTCCAGCGTCAGCACATGCGCGATCAGCGGGGTGCGCTCGCGCAGCAGGCGGGCCGCTTCCAGCAGCATGCGGCGCCGTTCCATTGCCGGCGTGCGCGACCACGCCGGAAAAGCGTCGCTGGCGGCTTGTACCGCGTCGGCCAGGTCTTGCGCGCTTGCATGCGGCAACCAGCCGAGAGTTTCTCCGGTGGCCGGGTTGATGACTTCTTCGCCGTGACGGCCGTCGCCGGCGATCCACTGGCCGTTGACATGCAGACGCAGCCCGGCCAACAACGCCATTGCCGCTTCAGTGTGGTTGATCTGATTCACCGACATCTCCTCATGCGGGTTTTTCGATTAGAGTAGGCGCTGCGATTGATCACCGTAAAATGAATTTTTCGTATTCGGTGATACTTTTTTTGGTATCAGCGACTTTGACACTCAGGGATGGCCCATCGATGACCAAATCTCCCCCCGAATCGTGGCTGTTGCGCAGCCGGCTCAAGATTCGCCAACTGATGTTGTTGTCGGCGCTTGGCGACCTCGGCAACCTGCACCGCGCTGCCGCCGAACTCGGCATGACGCAACCGGCGGCGACCAAGCTGTTGCATGAACTGGAAGCAACGCTCAATGTCGAACTGTTCGAGCGTTCGCGGCGCGGCATGAAACCGACCATTTTTGGCGAAGCGATGATTCGTCGTGCGCGCGGTCTGTTGACCGAACTCGATGGGGTGCGTGACGAGATCGCCGCATTGAGCATCGGCGCGCTTGGCACGCTCGCGCTCGGCACCAATTCCTCGACCGCGTCGGAACTGGTTCCGCGCGCGGTCGCCGCGCTGCTCGAGCGCCATCCGGGCGTTGGCGTTTCGGTCGAAGAGGGGTCGAACGACGCACTGATGGCGATGCTGCGCCGGGGCGAGATCGACATGATGGTTGGCCGCGTCATGGGCGGAGCGGCGCTCGACGATGTCGATTTGCGCGTGCTGCATGAGGACGAATTCGTCGTGGTCTGCGGACCGCGCCATCCGCTGCTGAACGTCAAGCGTATCGAGCTGTCGGATCTGGTCCGGCAACGCTGGATATTGCCGCGCTCGAATGCGCCGGTGCGGCAGCGCCTCGACATCCTGTTTACCGCCAACGGCGGCAGCCGGCCGCGCAACGCGGTCGAATCGACTTCGCTGCTGACCAACCTGGCGATGCTCCAGGAAAGCAACATGGTCACGATCATGCCGGCCGACCTGGTGCGGCAGTTTTCGCGCAGCGGCCTGATCCGGCCGCTGCCGGTGGCGTTGCCGGGGCTGTTTTTCCCCGTCGCGCTGATCACGCGCGCGAACCGCCCCAAGTCTCCGGTCGCCGAGGCATTCATCGAAGAGTTGCTGCGCGTGTCCGCTACTGCGCCAGCAGCCCGGAATCCTTGATCAGCACGCGGTTGCGCCCGGCGTCACGAATCAGCTGGTTGCGATAGGTTTCACTGTCGCCATACTGCGGTGTCACGTTCATCTTTATCAGCGCCTGCTGGAACGCGGGCACGTCGGATGCGGCCTTGCATGCCTGCTCCAGTTTGCCGCGCGCGGTCGGATCGATTCCCTTCGGTGCGATTGCGCCGCCCACGATCGACCACGACACGTTGTAGCCCATCTCCGCCAGCGTCGGCACGTCGGGCAGCTCGGCAGCACGTTTTTCGGCAGCGACGGCCAGCCGGCGCAGGCGATGCGTGCTGGCGACGGCGTTGGTGCCGAACAGCAGGTCGACATGCTTGCCGAGCAGATCGATGACCGCCGGGCCTTCCCCCTTGTACGGCACATGGTTCATTTTGATTCCGGCCGCGCGTTCCAGGTCGAGCGCCGCCATGTGCAGCAGCGATCCGGTGCCGACGCTGGCGTAATTGATCTTGCCCGGATTCGCCTTGGCGTAACTGATCAGCTCCGCCATCGTCTTGAAGCGTGAATCGCTGGTCACCAGCGCGTAGACCGGTATGTCGAAAGTGCGGCAGATGTAGTGGAAGGAATCGAGATGGTAGGGAACCTTCTGCAGGTGCGGCACGATGGTCAGCGCCGCGGATACGATGAAGCCGAAGGTATAGCCGTCGGTCGGCGCATTGGCAATTGCGGCCGAGCCGATCGAGCCGGCCGCGCCGCCCCGATTGACGACCACGACCGACTGTCCGAGCGTCTTCGCCATTTCATTGGCGAGCTGGCGTCCGACCAGATCGGTCACGCCACCCGGCGGGAAGGACACGATCATCGTGATCGGCTGGCTGGGCCAGGTTTGGGCGTTTGCGCCCGCGAACGGGAGCAGCAATGCGAGCGCGGCTACTGCGAGGGCAGATTTGAACATGTCGTCTCCTTGTTGACTGTTGTTGGTTGTTATTGTTCAGCGGCACATTCGAGGTGCCGCATGGTCCGGCGGGCCGGCTGCCCCGGCCCGGAAGCATGCGAGCAGCAGGCAGCCGATCGGAATCATCTTCGCGATCGTCACGCTCGCCAGTCGCGACAGGAAGGCGCCAAACCGCTGCTCGAAGCCCGCTGGCAGCACAGGTGTGGTTGATCTGATTCACCGACATCTCCTCATGCGGGTTTTTCGATTAGAGTAGGCGCTGCGATTGATCACCGTAAAATGAATTTTTCGTATTCGGTGATACTTTTTTTGGTATCAGCGACTTTGACACTCAGGGATGGCCCATCGATGACCAAATCTCCCCCCGAATCGTGGCTGTTGCGCAGCCGGCTCAAGATTCGCCAACTGATGTTGTTGTCGGCGCTTGGCGACCTCGGCAACCTGCACCGCGCTGCCGCCGAACTCGGCATGACGCAACCGGCGGCGACCAAGCTGTTGCATGAACTGGAAGCAACGCTCAATGTCGAACTGTTCGAGCGTTCGCGGCGCGGCATGAAACCGACCATTTTTGGCGAAGCGATGATTCGTCGTGCGCGCGGTCTGTTGACCGAACTCGATGGGGTGCGTGACGAGATCGCCGCATTGAGCATCGGCGCGCTTGGCACGCTCGCGCTCGGCACCAATTCCTCGACCGCGTCGGAACTGGTTCCGCGCGCGGTCGCCGCGCTGCTCGAGCGCCATCCGGGCGTTGGCGTTTCGGTCGAAGAGGGGTCGAACGACGCACTGATGGCGATGCTGCGCCGGGGCGAGATCGACATGATGGTTGGCCGCGTCATGGGCGGAGCGGCGCTCGACGATGTCGATTTGCGCGTGCTGCATGAGGACGAATTCGTCGTGGTCTGCGGACCGCGCCATCCGCTGCTGAACGTCAAGCGTATCGAGCTGTCGGATCTGGTCCGGCAACGCTGGATATTGCCGCGCTCGAATGCGCCGGTGCGGCAGCGCCTCGACATCCTGTTTACCGCCAACGGCGGCAGCCGGCCGCGCAACGCGGTCGAATCGACTTCGCTGCTGACCAACCTGGCGATGCTCCAGGAAAGCAACATGGTCACGATCATGCCGGCCGACCTGGTGCGGCAGTTTTCGCGCAGCGGCCTGATCCGGCCGCTGCCGGTGGCGTTGCCGGGGCTGTTTTTCCCCGTCGCGCTGATCACGCGCGCGAACCGCCCCAAGTCTCCGGTCGCCGAGGCATTCATCGAAGAGTTGCTGCGCGTGTCCGCTACTGCGCCAGCAGCCCGGAATCCTTGATCAGCACGCGGTTGCGCCCGGCGTCACGAATCAGCTGGTTGCGATAGGTTTCACTGTCGCCATACTGCGGTGTCACGTTCATCTTTATCAGCGCCTGCTGGAACGCGGGCACGTCGGATGCGGCCTTGCATGCCTGCTCCAGTTTGCCGCGCGCGGTCGGATCGATTCCCTTCGGTGCGATTGCGCCGCCCACGATCGACCACGACACGTTGTAGCCCATCTCCGCCAGCGTCGGCACGTCGGGCAGCTCGGCAGCACGTTTTTCGGCAGCGACGGCCAGCCGGCGCAGGCGATGCGTGCTGGCGACGGCGTTGGTGCCGAACAGCAGGTCGACATGCTTGCCGAGCAGATCGATGACCGCCGGGCCTTCCCCCTTGTACGGCACATGGTTCATTTTGATTCCGGCCGCGCGTTCCAGGTCGAGCGCCGCCATGTGCAGCAGCGATCCGGTGCCGACGCTGGCGTAATTGATCTTGCCCGGATTCGCCTTGGCGTAACTGATCAGCTCCGCCATCGTCTTGAAGCGTGAATCGCTGGTCACCAGCGCGTAGACCGGTATGTCGAAAGTGCGGCAGATGTAGTGGAAGGAATCGAGATGGTAGGGAACCTTCTGCAGGTGCGGCACGATGGTCAGCGCCGCGGATACGATGAAGCCGAAGGTATAGCCGTCGGTCGGCGCATTGGCAATTGCGGCCGAGCCGATCGAGCCGGCCGCGCCGCCCCGATTGACGACCACGACCGACTGTCCGAGCGTCTTCGCCATTTCATTGGCGAGCTGGCGTCCGACCAGATCGGTCACGCCACCCGGCGGGAAGGACACGATCATCGTGATCGGCTGGCTGGGCCAGGTTTGGGCGTTTGCGCCCGCGAACGGGAGCAGCAATGCGAGCGCGGCTACTGCGAGGGCAGATTTGAACATGTCGTCTCCTTGTTGACTGTTGTTGGTTGTTATTGTTCAGCGGCACATTCGAGGTGCCGCATGGTCCGGCGGGCCGGCTGCCCCGGCCCGGAAGCATGCGAGCAGCAGGCAGCCGATCGGAATCATCTTCGCGATCGTCACGCTCGCCAGTCGCGACAGGAAGGCGCCAAACCGCTGCTCGAAGCCCGCTGGCAGCACAGGCATGGTCAACGGTTGCGAGCGCACCAGACGCGCGGCGTCGGCAACGGTCGCATCGCGCAGCGCGCGCAAGGTGCCGCTTCGGGCAAACGGTTGCAGCAGGCGTTCGAGCGGTGGCATCAATTCCGGCCAGTACGCGAGATGGCGATACAGACTGGCGACCACGGCCGGTTTTTCATCGTCGGCCCAGGCGTTGAGGCGTATTACCCCTGCCAGCGTTTCCGGATCAAGCTGTTCCCATTTCGGCAGCGGCGGCGAACGCGTGCCGGGTCCCGGCTGCTTCTTCAAGCCGACCGTGATCACC
>NZ_CALFXI010000066.1 GCF_937958065.1 uncultured Steroidobacter sp. | reverse complement strand
ATCAAGTCGGCGGCATAGAACACAAAACATCAAGGCGCCTTCAGCAGACGCTTACTGCATTTCCACGATGCCGAGTGGTGGCGCTCGGTAAAGGACCCACGACAGAACCGCCGAAGCAAGATGGTTCTGCAGGCGGCGCTCACCGGCAAGATCGCAAGTGAACTCATGCGAGAGACGCTCATGCTCGCGTGGAGTACGGTCGCGTTCGAGCGGGGTGCAGCGAGCATCCTCTTCGGGATGACGCCCGCGGTCGGAAGCATCATCGCCGAGCTTGGTCCGCAAGATGTGGAGCGCATTGCCGCCCGGCACAGCCGATACCTACAGCCGCGTTGGGTGGATTTTCCAGCGTTCTGGGGAAAGCTTCTCTCAGCAGCACGAGACGGCGACGAAGAAGCCCTGCATGAAATCCATCTCCACGGCATGCAGTTGATCGGCAGCGAGCACCTTCCGCTGCTTGATGGCAGGTTCGTATGACGTGCTCGGGAAAGCACAGAGGCGTTCGTCGCCCGCTTACGTGTGTGTCGAGTTTCGCCGAAAAATCGGCTGAACACCCCGAACTTTGCTCAGAGTTTCGTCCGAATTTTCCGCGAAACTTTGCTACCACCCCAGTCTCGCGCGATGTTTCTATAGCGTCCCCCAGAAGAAATCGAAGGGGATGTGAACGTGAGAAAGGTGAATCGTTCGATCGCGCGGCAACTCGGTGTCGCCGCAATTCTCTACCTTCCCCTAATCGCCAGTGCGCAGCAGTCGCCGTTCGATACTGGCGCCAACTCGCTTGTGACATTCGCGTTGGCGATCGCGACGCCGATTGCGATTCTCGTCGTCATCGGCGTCGCGATCGCTGCGGCGGTCGGCCGCATCAGTTGGGGATGGGTTGTGGGCTGCATCGTGGGAATCGCCGCGATCTTCGGTTCGCCGCAGATCGTCGCGTGGATCCGTGGAATGTTCGGCGTATGAGCGCGGCATGAGCGACCGTAACGCAGGACTCACGGCGGATCCGCTCTTCGTGGGCATCACGCGTCCACCCATGCGATGGGGCGTGGCCTATGAGGCTCTACTTCTGAATCTGGTGGTCACGATTGAGATATTCGTCATGACCAAGAACCTGCTCACTCTGCTGATCGCGATTCCTATTCACGGCTTGTGCGCGCTCCTGTGCGCGCGTGACGCGCGCTTTTTTCATCTGATGCTGCTCTGGGTTCGCACGCGGCTACCTGCGTACCTGGGCTCAGCCCGCCTGTGGCGTGCTGCCAGTTACAGTCCGCTCGTAGTCGACCTACCGAATATGCACGGCCGAAGGAGGGCAACAGTCACGGTCTGGGTTGCGCCGATCTCAAGGGAGCAGCGGCAATGACTGCTGCACACCGCCTAGCAGCGAGTCGTCGCGAGTCGGCCGCCGCGCGACAGATTCCCTACGCCGCACACGTGACCGAGCAACTCGTGAAGACGTATGCAGGCGATTTCGTGCAGGTCTTCCGCATCGCCGGCGCGAGCTTCGAGAGTGCGGATGACGATGAGCTGAACAATTGGCACGAACGACTGAACGTGACGTGGCGGAATATCGCAAGCCCAAACGTCGCGGTCTGGACGCACGTTCTCCGGCGCCGCGAGCGCATGGTCCCCGACAGCGAATCGACAAGCGGTTTTGCCGGAATGCTCGCGCGGAAGTATCGCGATCGCCTAGCGGGCGAGACCCTCATGGTCAACGAGCTGTTCCTGTCCATCGTGTATCGCCCAGTGGCCGGCGCAGCTGGCGGCGTAGCATCGAAGCTGCTGGCCCGCACGAGCCGTGGTGGTGAAAACGTTGACCTGGCGGCATCGATCGACGCTTGCGAGAAGCTCGGCCAGACGATCTCGGCATCACTTGCCAGGTACGAGCCGGAAGGCTTGGGCGTGTACGAGTGCGGCGGTCGACGCAACTCGAAGCTTCTCGAGTTCCTCGGAGTTCTCATCAACGGCGAGTGGCAACCCGTGCCACTGCCGCGAGCCCCACTGAACGAAGTGCTCGCCACGACCAGGCCGCTGTTCGGCAGTGAATCTATTGAGTATCGGCTGCCAACTCAGACGCGGTTAGGAGCCGTAGTCGGCATCAAGGAGTATCCGACGCCGACGAGCGTTGGCATGTACAACGCGCTGCTATCGGCGCCGTTCGAATTCGTCCTCACACAGTCGTTTGCATTCCTGACGAAAGGCACAGCACAAGGGCTCCTGCAGCGGCAATACAACCGCATGGCGAACGCAGGCGACTTCGCAGTGAGCCAGGCAGAGGAGCTCAAAGAGGCGCTTGATGCGTTGACGGCGAACGAGTTCGCAATGGGCGATCACCACTTCACGCTGCAGGTGCTCACACCGGCCATGGAAGCGCTTTCGAGGGCGGACGCGAATCTCCTCAGGCGCCTGAATGATGATGTCGCTCTCGCGCGCACGATGCTGGCGGACTGTGGAATGACCGTCGCGCGCGAGGATCTCGCGCTCGAGGCGGCGTTCTGGGCGCAGCTGCCGGGCTGCTTCAGTCTGAGGCCACGAAAGGCGCCGATCAGCTCACGCAATTTCGCCGCGATGGCACCGTTCCACAACTATCCAGTCGGTCGCGCGACGGGGAATCACTGGGGCGATGCGCTCGCTCTGCTGATCACGAGCGCGCGCTCACCGTACTACTTCAGTCTTCATGCATCGGATCCGCGAGACCCGGAAGGCGGCAGCCGCAAGGACACCGGGCACACATTCATCTGTGGCCCGACGGGTTCAGGTAAGACAGTCTTTATCGGCTTCATGGTATCGATGCTTGCTGCGCAGGGTGCGACGCAGGTCGTGTTCGACAAGGACTGCGGATTGGAGATTCTCGTGCGCGCACTTGGCGGGGTGTACCTGCCGCTAAAACCCGGCGAGCCGACTGGATTCAATCCGCTGCAACTCGAGCCCACGGCCGGGAATGTGGAATTCCAGAAAGGATTGCTTCGCATGCTCGCGCGCGGTTCGGCGCCGCTCACAACGCGAGAGCAGGCAGATCTAGACCAAGCACTGCGCGGCACGCTGGCACTCGAGAGGTCTGCGAGGCGACTCTCGCGGCTGATCGAGTTCACCGATCCGACGCTGGCCGATGGAATCCACGCGCGCCTTGCTCGATGGTGCGAGAGCGCGGGCGGTGAGTACGCCTGGGTGTTCGACAACCCAGTCGATTCTGTGGTCCCACAGATCCAGGGGCGCACGACGATTGGATTCGACGTTACGCACTTTCTCACGCACGAGCTGATTCGCGGACCGGTAAACCGTTACCTCTTCCATTTGGTCGAGCAGCTGCTCGATGGCCGACAGCTCGTGTGCTGGGTCGACGAATTCTCAAATGCGCTAGCGGATGCTGACTTCGAGAGCTTCGCGGACAACGCGCCGAAGACATGGCGGAAGCTGAACGGCGTGCTGTGTGCGGCCACGCAGACGCCGAGCAGTGTGCTTAGCAGCCGCATTGCGCGCACGATCGTCGAGCAGACCGCGACCAAAATCTTCTTTCCGAATCCCGATGCGGACGCGCGCGACTACATCGAAGGCTTCGGTCTCACGGAGCGCGAGTTCAAGTTGCTGAAGGAGCAGCTCGAGCCTGGATCCCGGATGTTCCTGGTGAAGCAGGGGCACTACAGCATCGTCTGCGCGCTTGACCTCAAGGGATTCGATGCGGAGTTAGCCGTGATCTCCGGCCGCCGGAGCACTGTCGAGCGGATGCACCAGATCATGCGGACTGCTGGGCCTGATCCTTCGCAGTGGCTAGCAACCTTTATGCAGCAATTCGGAAGGCACTGAAGACACGTACTACGTGAGCGCGGAGGTATTCGCCATGTCACCAATCAAGGTTCGCTGGTTGATCGTATGGCTAGTCACGGGATTCGGCGTCAGCCCGCTCGCCCAGGCGCAGTGGGCGGTCGTAGACGTCGGAGCGATCGCGCAGCTGATTCAGCAGGTGAACACGATGCGCGAGCAGCTCGAGACGACTCGTGACCAACTGCAGCAAGCACGGGAGACGCTCGACTCGATGCGGGGCGGACGCGGAATGGAACGACTGCTCTCAGGCACGAATCGCAACTATCTGCCGTCCGACTGGCAACAGCTCGCAGCCGTGCTCGATCAAACCAGCACTGGCTACGGTGCGCTCGCCGCGGAGCTGCAGCGTCTCATCAATGGAAACGCGGTGCTTACTCCGCAGCAGATTGCGACTCTCTCGCAGGCGGACCGGCTGCATCTGGAAGCGGCACGCCGTTCGGCAGCGATGCTGCAAGCGTTGACCCGAGAGGCGCTGTCTCAGACGAGCCGGCGATTCGACTCCATTCAGCAGCTGATCGACGCCATCCCAGGTGCTGGCGACCAAAAGGCAATTCTGGATCTGCAAGCGCGCATCCAGGCAGAGCAGGGGATGCTGCAGAACGAGGCCACGAAGCTCGGTGTCCTGTATCAGGCAGCGCAGGCCGAAGAATGGGCACGCCGGCAGCGCGTACGTGAGCAGGCGCTCGCTGCAATTGGTTCTCTCCGTGATCTTCCTCCAATGAGGCTGTGACATGAAAAGCAACAGAGTGTTGGTTCGCATTCGGCGCGGCGCATTTGGCGCGCGGATCTGTTTAGGGATTGTTGTCACAGTCGGTTTCGCCGCCTGTGCGCCGCCGCCGAATCCAACGCATGAGACAGTCGACTATTACCGAGCCAATCGAGACGCGCGGGAAGCGAAACTCGCCGAGTGCGCCAATGATCCCGGCACGTTGCGCAACACACCTGATTGCATCAATGCGCGCCAGGCCGGGAGTTTGGAAAGCATCGGATCACTACGAGATCTCCCGCCGCTGCAGCTCTCGACCGATAGAAATGAGTCTGGCGGATCGCCTCAGAAGGAAGCGGACGGTAATTCGCAGCGGGATGGCACGAGCGAGGGCCCGGGTAGATAACGAGGAGCGCTCATGGACTTCTTCGATCAGTTCAATGCCTGGCTTACCGGGATCCTCGCCAACTACATTGGAGATAACACGGCGAGACTCGCGGCCGTGCTCGAACCGACGATCGTGACGCTCGCCATCCTCTACGTCGTGATCTGGGGATACTTGCATCTCGTGGGCAAGATCGAGGAACCGTTCATCACCGGCGTGAAGCGTCTCGTGGTTCTCGCTGTGATTCTCGGTACGAGTGTGTCGCTCTGGCTGTACAACTCAGTGATCGTCGACACCTTCTTCTACGCGCCGACACAACTCGTAGCGGCAGTCATCGGTGCGTACGACTCGGTGACGGTTATCGACCGCATCATGTTTCTGGGGAGCGAAGCTGGAGCCTCGCTCCTTCGACAGGGCGGAGTCCTCGACGGGAATTTTTCTTTGTACATCGCTGGGTGTGCGGTGTATCTGATTGTGGGACTGACAGCGGTCTATACGATTTTTCTCCTGACCCTGTCCCGAATCGCTTTGTCGGTTCTGATCGCATTGGGGCCGCTCTTCATTGCCTTTCTCTTCTTCGAGACCACAAAGCGATTCTTCGAATCCTGGATCGCGCAGATGGCGAACTACGGATTCATCAGCATCCTGACCGTACTCGTTGCCGCGCTCATGTTGCGGATCCTGACCGCCGCGGCCGAAGAGGCCGCGAGCGCGGGTGGTGGTATCCAGATCGCACATGCAGTGCGCGTATGCATGGCGGCAGGCCTCACGTTCCTCGTGATGCGCCAAGTGATGCCCATGGCCGCAGGTCTTGCGAGTGGTCTCGCGCTCTCGACGTTCGGCGTTGTGAGCGCTGCTCTCGCTTGGGGGTTTGGTACGGGCGTGCGTGGGGCCGGCCAATTCTCGCGCGGCCTCATGGACCGCGACACGACCCGCTGGGATTCGTTGGGCAGGAAGGCCGGTTACTACACCCGTCGCGGCATCAGCGCCGGCGCCCGTCGCCTTGCGCGTGGTTGGCGCGAGAACACAGTTCGAGCTCGAGGGTGAGCAGCTAGGAGTCAGTCGATGAAGGCGCCTGTGCTCGCGTGTTTGTTCCTGATCATGACCGGCTGTGCAACGCAGGGAAGTGCTGTCCGCTGTGATGGCCGATTGGAGCCGATCAACATGCCAGCGGCGAACACGTTGCAGAAGAACTCGAGCACTCCGCCGACGGCAGGCCGGAACGCGGGCGAGGGCGAATCGTGAGCACAGACGCTGCACTCGACGCCTATTTCAAGGAGGCGGCATCTTGGGACGCGGATCGCGCGGCTCAGGCGCGCCGCACGCTGCGCATCGCTTGGTCTGTTGCCGGCGCGGGTTGGGTCTGCGCCATCGTAGTCGCAACAGCTCTGATGTTGCTGATGCCATTGAAGCGTGTGGAGCCGTTCGTCATCCGCGTGGATAACACGAGCGGACTGGTCGATGTCGTGCCTGTATTCGTGGGCCAAGCCGACATGCCCGAGGCAGTCACGCGCTACTTCCTCGATCACTACGTCAGCGTGTGCGAGCGCTTCACTCATGCCACGGCCGAAAGCGACTACGAAGAGTGCGGCGCCTTTCACACGCCGCAACGCAATCAAGCATGGTACGCGCAGTGGAATCGCAGCAATCCGGCCTCGCCTCTGAACGTCTACAAGGACGGAACGACTGTTCGGGCGCAAGTCACGTCGGTCAGCTTCTTTACGCGCGCAAGCGGTATCGCCGATCTCGCCCAGGTTCGCTACATCAAAGCGAAGCGGACGGCCGATGGTGCGGAGGAGCAGAAGAGCTATTGGATCGCGACGATTCAGTACGCGTATGCGGAACCATCTAAGGATCCGAAGACGCGTCGATGGAATCCGCTCGGGTTTCGCATCATCGACTTTCGCTCTGAGCCGGAGGTGCTGGTCGAGCCGGAAACGGCGCCGACGCAGACAGTCATGTCGTCCGCCGGCACATCGGTGCGAGGTGTGCCGTGAGCCGTGCAGTTCGAACGCGCACACTCTATTGGCTCGCGCTCGCCGCTCTCGGCGCGGCGAACGCTACATGCGCAGAAAGCGTGCCGGTTCCCGGAACGATCGATCCACGTATTCGTACGGCTGAGTACCGCGATGACGAGGTGTATCGCCTGCAGGGCTTTGTCGGTTACGGGATCGAGCTCGTGTTTGAGGAAGGCGAGGAGTTCGTTGGCCAGGCAGGCGGTGATCTCGATGCCATCACGTTCGGCGCACACGAGAACCACGTCATCCTCAAGCCTCGCGCGGCGAACGTAGGTACGAACTTCGTCGTCTACACGAACCGACGCGCCTATCGGTTCGACTACTCGGTTGCGGATCGGCGGCCAAATCCACTCAAGGACGAAGTGATCTATGCGGTTCGCTTCGTGTACCCGCAACGACTGGGGTCTACCGGCCCCACACCGGCTCAGCTGGTGGAGTCGGATCTCCTCGCCGCGCGCGAAAGCCGCCCCCGGAATATCGATTACTGGTTTTGCGGCAGTCCCGCCGTTAAGCCGATCGCCGCGTCGGACGACGGCGTTCACACACGCCTGACGTTTGGCAGCAAGACCGAGCTGCCCGCGATTTTCGTGCGTGGTGAAGACGACACCGAATCGCTGCTCAACTTCAGCGTCGATGGCGGCGACATCGTGATTCACCGCGTCGCTCGCGAGTTCATCGTGCGGCGTGGGCGGCTGACGGGATGCATCGTAAACAGGGGATTCGTCGGCACGGGAGAGCGGCTGGACTCCGGCACGCTCGCGCCGACGGTGCAGCGAGAACGTAAGGGAGCGCGCCCGTGAGCGTGTGGGATCGTCTTCGTCCTCACCGCGCTGCCGAGCCGGTAGAAGAAGGCGTGACGGTGTCTGCGAACTCGGCGATCTCAGGCGAAGGCGCAGACGATGAGAAGCAGTTGAGCACAGTCGCCGGCGAGCGGGGAGTTGCGTCGATCAGTGGCATGCGATCGCTTCAGGCGCGACTCAGCAATGTGCTCGCAATGGGCCTCATGTCCGTGCTCGCGATCGGCTTCCTCGCTTGGTACTACACACAGACGTTCGCTCGCCAGTCACGCACGGAAGCAGCGGCGGAATCGAGAACCAAACAGCAGGCGAAGGGAGAGATGGCGCTGCCGCCACTCGGCCGCGTGGATCCGCCCGTTGTTGAAAAGGTGCTAGGTCCTCCGCCGGAATCGCCCCTTGCTTCCTTGTTCGCAGCGTCGCAGCTTCCGCGCGACGAACCTGCGCCGTATGTATTGCCGCCATCTTACGTTCCTTCGTCCTCGCCAACCCGTGAGCAGCTTGCGTCGGACCGGCGGTTGTCCGGTCCTGTGTTCGTGAGCGCCTCTACGAGAAGTGCGCAGGGGAGTGCGCCGAGCGCAGAGGATTCGCCTTCCACGTCTTCCATGGGTTCTTCGATGAGTGGAACCTTTCCGACCGCCGCTCCGACCAGCGCTCTCACAGATTTGCTTGAGCCCACGGCAACACCGGCCGCGCACGCTAGAGTTCTTCCAACGCAGCGCCTCTTGCTTCCGAAGGGCGCCTTCGTCGACTGCACGCTCGAAACCGCCATCGACTCATCGCTTCCGGGCATGACTACGTGCATTACCGCGACTGACACCTTCGGCGCGGATGGCAGCGTCGTGCTATTGGAGCGCGGCACGAAGCTCGTCGGAGAGACGCGCGGAGACGTACGTCATGGTACGGCTCGCGTGTATGTCTTATGGACGGAAGCAAGGACGCCGGAAGGTGTCGTGGTGCCGCTTGCTTCTCTAGGTAGCGATGAGCTTGGGCGCGCGGGATTGCCCGGCGAGGTCAACCGTCACTTCTGGGAGCGGTTCGGCGCGGCGATTCTGGTGTCCGTCATCGACGGCGCGGTGCAAGTAGCTGTGCAAAGTGCGAGTGACGGCAACGGTACTGTGGTCGTGAACCCGTCCACGACTCGCGATGTGATGACGGAGGTGCTTCGAAGCACCATCAACATTCCTCCGACCGTCACGAAGCAGCACGGTGATCGAATCGCCGTGCTGGTCGCCCGAGATCTCGATTTCAGGAGCGTGTATGAGCTGCGTCCTACCGCACTCAACCGCTGAGTCGGCGTTGCACGCGGCCGGCGTTGCTCCGCGAGCCAGCGCAAGCGCCGAGGCATCCGCGCTCGAGCTCACGCTGCGGGCACTGCGTCCCATCCTCGCGCGATCGGACGTGACCGAGATCTGCATCAATCGGCCGGGCGAGGCATTTGTCGAGACGCGCTCCGGATGGCAGCGCGAGCCTTTGCCGTTCGCGGATGTCGATTGGTGCAGGCGACTCGCGAAGCTCGTGGCGAACTCGACCGCGCAGCGCATCGATGAAGAATCACCGCTGCTGTCCGCATCGCTTCCGACCGGTGAGCGCATCCAGATAGTGCTTCCGCCTGCGACGACACCGGGAACGGTCGCGATCACGATTCGCCGCCCATCGGATGGTGTGTGGAGCGTGCACGAACTCGCGCAGAGCGGGTTGTTCAAGCGCTGCGTTCCCGCGTCCAACGAGTTGGATGACACGGAGCAGACGCTCCTCAGACTGCACAAGGCGCGCGAGTTCGAGGAGTTTCTGAGCGTCGCCGTACGTGCGCGCAAGAACATCATCGTGAGCGGTGCGACAGGAAGCGGCAAGACGACGTTCACCAAAGGTCTCATCCTCGAGATACCGCCCGATGAACGGCTCGTCACGATCGAGGATGCGAAGGAGCTGGTGCTCGATCGGCATCCGAACAGCGTGCGCCTCTACTACTCCAAGGACGGCCAAGGTCAAGCGCGCGTCACGCCCAAGCAGTTGCTCGAGAGCTGCCTCCGCATGCGGCCCGACCGCATTCTGTTAGCCGAGCTGCGCAGCGACGAGGCGTACTACTACTTGCGCAACGTCAACTCGGGACATCCCGGCAGTATCACGAGCGTACATGCTTCGAGTGCGCAGCTCGCCTTTGAGCAGCTGATGCTCCTCGTAAAGGAGAGCCCCGGAGGAAGGGACCTCGCGCGCGAAGACATCAAGAGCCTGCTTTACATGCTCGTCGACGTCGTCGTGCAGTTCGGGGTGGAGCGGCATGAGCGATACGTGCGGGAGATCTGGTATGAACCAGCTCGCAAACGCAGCCACCTGGCGGCCGCGCACTGACGCGAGCGCGGCCGCGCGGCTCACGAGCGCCGCTGCGATCGGCGCTGCTGCGATCGTGCTGTCGCAATACCTTGCCGGATACATATTTCTCTGGTCGATCGGATCGCGACCGCTCGCCGCCACGCCACTGACCATCGTTCGTTACGCTTATTACTACGGCGACCGTCCCGAAGTGAGCGTGCGGTTGAAGGTGGCCTCTGCAGCTGGCGTGGTGCTCATCCTCATAGTCGCGCTGCCGGCGCTGCTCCCCAGAAAGCGCTCACTGCACGGCGATGCGCGATTCGCGAACACACGAGAAATTGCACGCGCGGGACTCTTCTCGAAGAACGGGTTCTATCTGGGTCGTGTGGGCCGGCGCGACTTAGTTCTCGGCGGACAGCAAGGGGTTCTGCTGTCCGCGCCTCCGCGCTCGGACAAGGGCACCGCCATCGTCATTCCGAACCTGCTGACGTGGCCGGGTTCGGTCGTGTGTCTCGACCTGAAGCTCGAGAACTGGACGATCACCGCGGGCTACCGCCAGCGGTGCGGTCAGGAAGTCTTTCTGTTCGACCCGCTGAGTGAGAGTGGCAACACAGCGTGTTGGAACTGCCTGAGCTACGTCTCGCAGGACCCGAATCTGCGCATCAACGACGTGCAGCACATCGGGGCGATTCTTTATCCGGACATTCCAGGTACGGATCCGTTCTGGTCGGCCGGCGCCCGCTCGCTCTTTCTCGGAATCACCCTGTACGTGCTCGAAACACCATCACTGCCGCCAACGTTAGGCGAAGTCTTGCGACAGGGCATGGCTTCCGACAGCGAAGGATTCAGTCATCACTGGAAGCGCATCATCGAGGGCAGGCAAGCAGGTCGCTTCCCGCTATCGCCTCAATGTGTGCGTGCGCTGTCGGATGTGATCGACCTCGCGCCGGTGACGGCATCGAGCATTCGCAAGACGTTCACGTCGCGCCTTGATCTGCTCGCAAACCCGCTACTCGACCGAGCGACGTCGCGGAACGACTTCGATCTTCGGGATCTGCGCCGCCGGCCCATGTCCATCTACATCGGCATACGGCCTGTGGACCTGCATCGCCTCAGACCACTCCTCAATCTATTCATCGAGCAAGCGATCGGCCTGCAAACAAAGACTCTGCCTGAACATGATCCGTCGCTGAAACATCAGATCGCCATGATTCTCGACGAGGCGCCCGCGATAGATCGCATACCGATCCTCGCAGGCTCCATTGCCTATCTTCCCGGGTTCAACGTTCGAATCCTCCTCGTCGTGCAGGCCCTTTCGCAGCTACGTGACGTGTACGGCACGCAAACCGCGGAAACGATGATGAAGAGTTTGGCCGTGCGCATCGCCTATGCACCGAAAGACTTCGGCGAGGCGAACGAACTGTCCCAGGAGCTGGGAAACCTCACGGTCCGCGTGAAGACAGTCTCGAAGCCGCTCTTCGACATGTTCGACCGGCATGGTCGGCGCTCACGCAGCGTGAGCATCAGTGAGCAGAAGCGTCAGCTGATGCTGCCGCAGGAAATCAAGGAGCTCGGCCGCGATCACGAGATCCTGATCTATGAAGGGCTGCGGCCCGTTCTCGCGAAGAAGAATCGGTATTTTCAAGATCCGCGACTACGCGCCCGATTGTTTCCGCCGCCCACGAGCGCGAGTCCAAATCCACCACCAACGCTGCCGGCGACCGCTGTTGTGGCGAGCAGCATGAGTTCAGTCGAATCCTCCATCGAGCAGTCCCTCCGTCCGAGTGATCCCGACGCCGAGCGAGCACCGCGTACAAGGGAGGCGACTATGGAAGACGTCGAACGCATCGACTCCCTCACGCTGGACGACTTCGCGGTGGATTGGAGCCGAGTGGAGATTCCGCAGAGGGCAGACGGTGAGAGCTTGACGGACGGGGAGCTGCAGCGCGCGGCCGACAGTTTCCTCGAGACCATACGCGGCAGGTGAGGCTATATGGCCAAGACACCACGAGATGCGAATGGCGGCACTCCGATCGGTCACGCCGACATTCAGAACAGAAGCGCAGCGAGCCCGCGATCTCACGCGCGGTCGCGAAACTCGGTAGAACCTGTCGCGGCTCTTTCAAGAGAGGAGCAAGCGCGCGTAGAACGCGCGCATCGCGAGCGTCTGTCGAGACGTGGGGGCGCAAAGCAAGAGCCAGAACGACTAGCGATAAACGCGATTCGCCCAACGCCCAGGCGGGTTCGAGACACTCCACAGCCAGACGCGCCTCCGAGTAGGCGACTCGCTGGCGAGAATCGCCACGCGATACCCCAGGAGATCACGGAGAGGTTCGTTCGAGTCGGCAATAAATATCACTTCCCAGATGGTACGCGCGCGTTTACGGATCACGGCAACCGGCTCACGTCGCCGAGTGAGAACTCGGAGGTGATCAGATCGCTCATCTCGATCGCCCAGGCCCGCGGTTGGTCGGACATCACAATCTCCGGGACCAATCGCTTCAAAAGAGAAGCATGGTTTGCCGCGCGCATGGCCGGATTGGATGTGCGCGGGTATTCGCCGGCGGATTTCGAGCAGGAACGTTTAGTACGCGCGATCGCGCGCGAGCAGCCCAATGCGTCACGGGTGCCGGCCGAAGCGGAACGCTCACCACGGAGATCATCGCCTGACAACGAGCGTGTGCACACCAGGGGAAACGAACGCATCGACGAGAGGGCGCGTACGCGAAAGCGGACGCTGCAGGTCGGTCGGCTCGTGGAGCACGGAGTGGCCCCCTATCTCCACGATCCTCATAACGCGATGTCGTACTTTGTCCGGATCGAAACGCCGAATGGTGAGCGTGAGATTTGGGGCGTCGACTTGCAACGCGCACTCAAAGAGTCTCTTACGCAACCGCAGCGGGGCGATGAGATCGGCGTACGCGCGCTCCGTCGCGATGCTGTGAAGGTCTTCCGTCCAGAGCGTGACGCGGAAGGCCGAGTCATCGGTGAGAAGGCGCACGAAGCGCATCGAAACGCATGGATAGTTGAGAAGCGCGACTTCTTCCGAGAGCGCGCGCAAGCTGCACGTGTGCTGCGGGATCCAAGCGTCGACCGCCAAACCGCGGTAAAGCAACACCCGGAGTTGTTGGGAACGTACCTCCAATTGCACGCCGCGGAGCTGGCGGCGAAGACGCTGCGCAATCCAGACGATCAACGACGATTCGTCGCCTCAGTGCGCACGGCACTCGCTGACGCAGTGGCTCGAGGTGAACCGCTGTCGCCGGTTCCCCTCAAGGAGAGCGCTGCGCAGCGCCGGGAGCCGCGCGAGCGCGCGGCTCCCCAACGCGACGCAGCGCCTGCGCGCTGACGTCGCAAACGTCGAGCGTCCGTCATGGCGGAACGACCGGGCACGCCAAAGAGGCCGCCACAGGTCCACAGCGATGAGCGCGACCGGCGCGCCGGAGGCGCGCTCGCTCGCGATGACTCGGCGCAAGCGCCGCACTCCAATTCAGGTGATCCGGGCAGACCACGGAGCACAGAGCGCTCGTTCGATCGCCGCGCTTGGCAGCTAATTGTTGGTCGTTTGCAGGAGCACGGTCGCGCTCCGTACCAGTTCCGCCCGGACCAGGACCTCTCCTACTACGCGAAAGTGTTGACGACGGGCGGCATGAGGGTGATCTGGGGCAAAGATCTCGAGCGTGCGATTCGAGCGGGTGAGACGAAGCCGAAGCTGGGAGACCTGATCGGTGCGCGGCGCGTGAGCCGCGAAGCCGTGACTCTCGTTGACCGAAGACGCGACGCGGAGGGCAATGTTCTCACGCAGACGGAGCACCACGCCCATCGCACGCGATGGGAAGTCGAAAAGCTGCAGTTCTTCTCTGAGCGCGCGCGGCGAGCTCGCCTTGCGCGCGATGCACATCTCGAGACGCGCGAGGCGGTGCGGCAGAGGCCCGAGCTGAAATCGACGTTTCTCAGTCTGCGTGCCGCCGAGGAACTCGCGGCGAAGAGAATCAGGAACGCGCAAGATCGAGAGCGCTTCCTTGCGATCGTCCGAGAAGCGATCGCCGCCTCCGTTCAGAAAGGCGAGCCGCTGCCGGACATCAAGCTCCGTGAACGAACGCGCAGCGTCACGCAATCCACTCCTGCGTCTCAGTCGAAGAAGGATCGGGAAGATCCCACGCGCTGAGTAGCAAGTGCCTGGCGCGATCGGCGGCGAGATGCAGAAGAAGAATCGCGCGACTTACCGTCGTGCTGACCAGCGTATCACGTCGTGCTCGCGTTCAAGGGAGAGCCAACGGGCTTTCGCGGCATAAACGGCGCCTCCCCGCGAGGACGCGGGTCCCCTCCATTTATTCCACGATCCCATTGCCTCTCCCTTGATCGCTGCGCGCGCCGAGATGGACGACGCACGTCGGCAAGTCCGCCGACGTCAGTAGAAGACTCGAGGAGAAAACGATGAACATCAAGGTTGCGTCGGAAGTGAAGGTGAAAGCCATCGCCGCCAATCTGGAGGCGCTGCACGGGTTGCTGCTCGAGGCGGCCAAGCGCAGTGCAGAGGGATACGATCTCATCCAGCGCGACGAGGCCAACGGCGCAATCGGCGCCGTGATCGGACTAGATGCGGTCTTGGACGATGCGAAGGCGCTCTATATTGCGGCACTCGCATTGCATCGCCTGAGAGCGATCTGATCGAAGATGCGGGGCTGCGAGCGGCCAGCTTGCAGCCCCTTTCGTCTGGCTGCCATACAAAGCGCGACTTTCTTTTGCTTTCGATTCCTTCGCGCGCGGTCGAGCCAGATGCGCTGACACAGGGGAGGGGCCAAGACGAGAAGAAGAAAAGGAAGGGCGCCTTGCCTCTGCTTTGCCAGCGTATCACGCCGTGCTCGCCGTCAATCGAAACGCGGCGGGCTTTCGCGGCATAAACGGCGCCTCCCCGCGAAGACGCGGGTCCCCTCCATTTATTCCACGATCCCACCGCGTTTCGATTGACTGCTCCGCGCGCCGTGATCGGGAGCGCGCATCGGCAAGCCGCCGATGCCCAATGGAGACTCTGTCATGTTCCCGATCAATCAAGTGTTGCAGGGAGATTGCACGCGACTACTGCGACAGCTGCCGAACGAGTGCGTCGACCTCATCGTCACCGATCCGCCGTATGGGGTTCGCTATCAGGATCGTTTCGGCCGCACCGTTGCGAACGACGACGATCCGAGCCGCATACTCGGTGCATTCACCGACCTCTATCGCGTTCTGAAGTCGGACAGTGTGTGTATTTCGTTCTACGGCTGGGGTCTCGTAGACGATTTCTTCCGCGCTTGGCGAAGCGCGGGGTTTCGGCCGGTCGGTCACATCGTCTGGGTGAAGGAGTACGCATCGCGGGCACGCTTCCTGCGGTATCGCCACGAGCAAGCGTTCCTGCTCGCGAAGGGACGGCCCGCGCTGCCCGCTGAGCCACTCGATGACATCCAGCCCTGGGTGTACTCCGGCAACACCGATCATCCGACACAGAAGGCGGTACGCATTCTTACGCCGCTGATCGAGACGTTCAGCCGGCGTGGACAGGTCGTTCTCGATCCGTTCGCGGGCTCGGGGAGCACACTTGTCGCAGCGCTCATCACGGGCCGACGCTATCTCGGTATCGAGCTCGAGCAGAAGTACTGTGCCTTAGCACGCAATCGGCTCGCATATCTCGAGCGCAATCCCACCTACCCGAGGGCGACTGTAGCCGGCATCAAGAACGAGCCTTTCCATTCACCGCCGGCGGTCGCGCTCGGTCAGCTCTTTCAGTGGCTCAACGAGCGCGAGCACTACGGACTTGCGCGAACAGTGCAGCAGGCGATGGCGCGCTACGGCAGGTAGCGCACCGAGCGCAGTTGCGAGCGGATCGTGTGACTCAGCATGTCATGTGATCCGCTCATCGCGCCGAAATTCAAACAAGAAGAAGCGGAGAGCAAGAGGGCGGGTTGCCTGTGACAGCCAAGGTATCACGGCGTGCTCGCCGTCAAGCGAGAGTCACCGGGCTTTCGCGGCATAAACGGCGCCTCCCCGCGAAGACGCGGGTCCCCTCCATTTATTCCACGGTCCCAATGCCTCTCGCTTGACCGCTGCGCGCGCCGTGATGCCCGCAGCGCGGGCAATCCCGCCCGAGGAGGAATCGCGATGACTACTTCCACGACACCGAAATTCCCCGATGCGCATGTTCGGCTCTCAGGAGAGGACGGGAACGTATTTGCGATCATCGGACGTGTTCGCCGAGCTCTGATACGGGCCGGTGCGACCGACGATGACCTCAAGTCGTTCATGAGCGAGGTCATGAATGCAGGCCCATACGACGAAGCACTCCAGACCATCATGCGCTGGGTGCACGTTTCATGAGCGTGTAGTTCTGTGATGACTTGTATCCGGGGAGGGCGGAACGCCTTCCCCGTTTTCACGCTCGCTACTTGCCCAACCACACCCCGATGCTCGGCGGAATAGGTCATGTGGCGTTGGCAGGGCCACACGTGGGATGCGGCCGAGCAAAGTCCGAAGAAGAGAAGAAGAGGAAGAGGAAGAGGGCGGGTTGCCTGTGAGAGCCAGCGTATCACGGCGTGCTCGCCGTCAAGCGAGAGTCACCGGGCTTTCGCGGCATAAACGGCGCCTCCCCGCGAAGACGCGGGTCCCCTCCATTTATTCCACGGTCCCGGTGCCTCTCGCTTGACCGCTGCGCGCGCCGTGATCCCCGAGACGCGGGCAATCCCGCCCAAGAACTTCTCGAGGGTTTCGCCATGAATACTCATTCTGATCTTTCGTTCTCGACCACCGCGAACGTCCTCTCAAGCGGTCTCTCGCTCGACGCGATCCGCCAGCGTGCGCCTGCCGTGTTCGCACATTCACCTGACGAGCGCATGAGTGACAAGTACACGTTCATCCCTACCGAGCGGGTGCTCTCGGGACTCATGCAGGCCGGTTTCGTGCCGGTCGAGGCGCGACAGTCTCGCGCACGTCGCAGCAGTGCCTTGCACGCGCGACACGTCGTTCGGCTTCGCCGACGATTTGAGACCGTGCAGCTCAAGGATGCCGTCCCCGAAGTGGTGTTCCTCAACAGCCACGACGGAAGCGCGGCAGCTCTTCAAGGACGAGCAGATCCACTTCGCGGAGCGTGCGCTGCGGTTGCGGTACCCGGACCGGGACGATCCTGGTCTGCAGCCGTCGCTACTGCTGACCTGCCGTCGGACAGAGGACCTGGGCGACGATCTGTGGAGCACCCTGAACAAGGTGCAGGAGAACCTGCTCCGAGGAGGGCTCACGCGTCGGTCGGCTACCGTCGCCTGACGCGCACGCGACGCATCACGGCGATCCGAGAGGACGTGCGGCCTTGGCACGCAACCGCCTCGCGCACATTGAACGCAATCCGACGCATCCCAGAGCGAACGTTGCCGGCATCGAACATGAGGCTTTGGCTTCGCCGCCGGCCGTCGCGCTGGCTCAACTCTCCCAGTGGCTGAGCGAACGGCAGCACTACGGACTTGCGCGAACGGTGCGACGAGCCATTAGCCATTACGGCAGCTAGCAGGCTGTTGAAAAACCCTGCGCATCGTGCACAGTTCGGCAACCACGCCGAATGAGAGCGAATGAATGCGCGGGACCGATATTCAGCAAGGCGGACTGTTCAGCTATGTGTCGCTGGAATCGCGCGTGCCGGAAAGCCATCCGCTGCGCGGGATCAAGGCGCTGTTGGACGAAGCGCTTGAAGGGATGAGCCGAGATTTCGAGCGGGTTTACGCACGTGAGGGTCGCCCCTCGATTCCTCCGGAGCGGCTGGTACGTGCCTCGACGCTGCAGATTCTCTATTCGATTCGCAGTGAGCGGCTGTTGTGCGAGCAGCTGGACTACAACCTGTTGTTCCGTTGGTTCGTGGGGCTGTCGATCGATGAGCCGATTTGGGACCACTCTACGTTCACTAAGAACCGCGACCGCCTGATCGAGGCGAAGGTGGCGCGCAAGCTCATGCGGCGAATCGTGCGTAAGGCACGCGATGCGCGGTTGTTGTCGAACGAGCACTTCAGCGTGGACGGAACGTTGATCGAGTCGTGGGCGGCGGTGAAGAGCATGCGCCGACGCGACGGCAAGGATGAGCCGCCCGGTCCGGGGCGAAATCCGACGGTGAACTGGCACGGTGAGAAGCGCAGCAACGAGACGCACGTTGCGCCGAAAGACCCGGAGGCCAAGCTGTTCTGCAAGGGCAAGGGTCAGACCGCCAAGCTCAATTACATGGGACACGTACTGATGGACCACCGTCATGGGCTGATCGTGGACGTCGAGGTGACACAGGCGAATGGCACTGCTGAGCGCGAAGCGGCGCTGCGGCTGCTCGATCGGCATCCCTCGCGAGAGCGGCGCACAGTGGCGGCGGACAAGGCCTACGACACCAGGCAGTTTGTTGCCGATTGCCGCGAGCGCGGCATCACCCCGCACGTGGCGATGAACATCAGTGGCACGCGCGGCTCGGCCATCGATACTCGCACGACGCGACACGCGGGTTACGTGGTCAGCCAGCGCATCCGCAAGCGCATCGAGGAATGCTTCGGCTGGTGCAAGGACGGGCGGCCGCTGCGCAAGATGAAAGTCTACAGCCAGCGTAAAGTCGAGTTTGTCACGACGCTGACCGTTGGGATCTACACGCTGCTGAGGGTTACCAAGCTGTTGAAGCCGCCTTCGCTGGTTCCCGTGTGAGCCGAAACATGTGCCAACCGGCACTCGTTGGCAACCACCACCACGCAAACCCACCGACAGCACAGCCGCCAGAGGGCTGAGAAGCGAGGGAGAGATGATTGCCGGGGGCATCATTGCAGCATCGAACGTACGTTCTTCAACAGCCTGCTAGTGCTAGTGCAAGCGCCAATGGTGTTTCTCGGCGGGCGGATCGAGTGACTCACAAGGTCTCGTGATCTGCTCGTCATTCTGAGACAGGGAAGGGCGAACAGCACTGGGCGCGCCTTGACATGCAAGTACGTGCTTGCATATTCTTGATGCAAGTAATCACTTGCATATAGAACATGGCAGAGCGCCACGATACAGATGTGCTCTTCAAGGCGCTGGCTGACCCAAACCGCCGCAAGCTTCTCGATCTGCTGCATGCGCACGACGGCCGCACTCTCAACGAGCTGTGCGAACACCTGGATATGACGCGGCAAGGCGTGACGCAGCACCTGGGCGTGTTGGAGGCGGCGAATTTGGTGGCCACCGTTTGGCGCGGGCGCGAGAAATTGCACTTTCTCAATCCGGTGCCCCTGCAGGAAATTTACGAGCGCTGGATCGCAAAGTTCGAAAAGCCGCGCCTAAAAGCGATTTCGGATTTGAAGAAGCGACTGGAGAAAGCCAATGGCTAGATCGACGTTTATCTACGTGACCTACATCCGCACCACGCCTGAGAAACTATGGTCCGCACTGACTGAAGATGGGGAGTTCCAAAAACAGTACTGGTTCGGCGTGCACTGTGAAAGCCGGTGGAAAGGCGGATCCCCGTGGAAGATGGTGTCCAGCGACGGTCATGTACTCGACGCTGGCGAGATCATCGAGGCCGAACCACCGAGGCGATTGGTGATCCGCTGGCAGCACCAGAGCAAGCCCGAGCTCAAGGCCGAGGGGGAGTCGCGATGCACGATTGAGCTGGAACCTTTTGGTACGGCGATCAAGCTCTCCATCACCCACACGATCGAGCGTGAGCCGTCGAAGCTGATCGAGGCCGTTTCCGGGGGCTGGCCGAAGATCATTTCCAACCTGAAGTCTCTGCTGGAAACCGGCTCAATCGTTCTGCGCGATCCTTACCCCGCTGCCTAATCAGCCTTGAATGCGAACTCGTCAATGCCCGCAGGAGAGGAGTCCCCTCAATGTTCGTTCGCTACGCCGCCGTAACTATGTGCGCTCTTCTACTCGCTGCATGCGTCAGCTCGCGGTCGGAGATTCGTCGCGAGCCGCCGCAGCAAAAGATCATGCTGAGAGTGCAGGAACTTCTGGATCGGTACGCGGCGAACGATCAAGCTGGCGTGATCAACATGCTCGATCCTGAAGGCTTCACGATCTTTGGAAGCGACATCAGCGAAGTCGTGCGGTCGGCCGAACAGCTGCGGCAACTCATGAGCGACGACTTCCGACTTTGGGGCACGGCGAGGTTCAGTGACGTTCGCGAGGTCGACGTCCGAGTAGGCGATGACCTTGCGACGGCTCACTTCGTTGCGTCGTTCCACCCTGGCGATGCACCGAACGGAATACCTGTGCGGTTTGCGACAACGTGGCGCAAGGCCGGTCGGACCTGGGTGCTTACCCAGAGTGCCAACGCTGTGCCTACGGTGGGGCAGTCAGCCGCGGAAATACTTCGCAAACAATAGCCGCTCGCCTCACCTTCATCGAGGAATAGCAAATGTCGCACTGTCTTGCGGAAGTCTCTACCGGGCGCCGGTGGCGTGGATTGTTCGTGCTCGCGCTGGCCCTGCCGGCCGCTTTCTCAACTGCCGTGCATGCACGCGAGTTACGTGTGGAGACTGTCGTCGATGCTGCGCCAGAAGAGATATGGCGAGCATGGACCACATCCGAGGGCGCGCAGTCATTCTTCGCTCCCAAGGCGAACATCCGGTTGGCGATTGGCGGTCCGTTCGAGATCTACTTCAACCCTGCCGATGAGGCACACAGTTCGAAAGGCATGCACATCCTGAGCTACGTTCCGAATGAGATGCTGTCGTTCCAGTGGAACGCGCCCCCGAACATGCCGCAGGTTCGCAACGCCGGAATGTGGGTCGTGGTACGGATACGGCCAGATGGTGCGAGACGTTCACATGTTCAGGTAACGCATCTCGGCTGGAAGGACGGCGCGGAATGGGATCTCGCCTACGCTCATTTTCAACGGGGCTGGACCGACCTGCTCGACCGGCTCCAACGCCGCTTTGCGAGCGGGCCAATCGATTGGGCTCGTGAGCCGATGATGTGGCAGGAGGCGCAGCGGCCAGATTGAGTGGAGCGAGGAGAGCGACTGGCTCCGCTGGCGCGCACTTTGCAAGAAATCCGAAGTAGCGAGCGTCGAGTTTCGGCCGAATTTTCCGCGTAATGCAGGATAGCCTCGCGGCGGCTAATGGGCCACATTTGTGGCCTGATGAACGCGACGCAGTTTCTGAAGACTCGGGTGCCCGCGGAGACGAAGGCGCTCATCCGCGCCGCAGCCGAGCGCGAATACGTCACGGAATCGATATGGTTCCGTCGCGCGATCGAGCACGCACTGCTCGCGCAATCGGGAGCGAGCGCGAGTCCAACGCCACAGCCGTTCCGAGACCGCAGAGGTCGAGATAACGAGAAGCATGGAGGCAGAGCTCGCCTCTACGTCCGGCTCAGACCGGACGATCGGCTGCTGCTTCGCGAGCGCGCGGCTGCGCGAGGGATGCCATCGGCCACGTACGTATCCGTCATTGTGCGCGCGCACCTTCGTAACCTCGCACCGATACCCAAGGACGAGCTGATGGCACTGAAGCGAAGCGTTGCGGAGCTGGGTGCGATCGGCCGGAATCTCAATCAGATTGCACGAGCGGCGAACAGCGGCGATAGAGTCGTTGGTCCAACGAGAGACGATTTGCGGGCGCTCCTGAAGGTCTGCGAAGCGCTGCGTGACAACGTAAAGGGGCTTATCAGGGCGAACGTCAACACATGGGAGATCGGTCATGCCGAAGCTGAGAATTAGCGTGTTTGAGGGCAGACCGCTTTTCGATATCGCCAGCTACGCGCGGCGCGGTCCTGGTCGACGCGACCGACTCTTGCCTGCGGAAATCGCGCAGATCGCACGAACGGTGAGGCGTGTACCGGAAGCGGTTGTGAAGGTCCTACCGCGAGACTCGAACAACTTCACGTCGATAACCAGACACGTCGATTACATCGGCCGTCGCGGAGAACTCGACCTGGAAACGGATGATGGGGATCGGCTGAGCGGCAAGGCTATCGGACGTCAGTTGCTCGAGGATTGGGATCTGGACCTCGACCAACATCGGCGACAGACTGACCTCGCCGCCGCGCAGGGACGGAAGCCACCGAAGCTCGTTCACAAGCTCATGTTCTCCATGCCGCCGGGGACGCCGGCTCAGGGCGTCCTTGCCGCAGTGAGAAACTTCCTGCGCGAAGAATTCGCGCTCAGTCATCGGTATGCGTTCGTGCTGCATACAGATGAGCCGCACCCTCATGTCCATGCTCTTGTAAAGGCCGTTAGTGAACAAGGTTTGAGGCTGAATATCCGTAAGGCGACTCTGCGCGCATGGCGACAAGAGTTCGCGAGACATCTACGCGAGCAGGGAATCGAAGCAAACGCCACGGAGCGAGCCGTCCGCGGAGAGTGCCGGATACAGAAAATCGACGGGATCTACCGAGCGAACCATCGTGGTGTCTCGACGCATACGCGGGGGCGTGCTGAAGTCGTTGCTGCCGAGCTGATGAGAGGCGATCTGCGCACGGAACGTGGGAAGCAAGGTCTTATGGAGACACGCAAAGAAATTAAGCGCGGATGGAGTGCCGTGAGCGATATGCTCATTAACGAAGGGCGCCTAGAGCTTGCCTCTGAAGTAAGGCACTTTGCGCATCAGATGCCACCGGCGCGCACAGAGAAGGAACAAATCGCGGCGCTGCTGGGTGGTTTGGTACGAGAAGCTCCTGTAAGGCAACGACCGCGCGCACGATGAGGGTGCGACTGTGGACTACCCGCGGGTTAGCACAGGCGCGATCTGGCGCAGGTCTGCCAGACAACAATGGGCCAGCGGCCGCGCTTTGCGAATAACGAGAGGCCTCGAATGTCTCAGCTTGACGTGCAAGTGATCGATCCGAAGAGAGCGTGGAAGGACTTGCTGGTCGCATCCGCGCCTGAGCAGAAGTTGTATCTCGAGGAGCTACTGCGTCAATACGAACTGGAGATCGTAGTCGGGCCGGATGCTCGCGGTGCGCAGCTCGCTGCGAGTCATCGGCGGATCCGTTTCGACAACAAGACGATGCGAGTCTACTGGCTGCTCGGATTTGCAGGATGGCGTGTGATCGAGTGCTATGCGCCCGCGATTATTGCTGCCCTCTTCGGCTTGGGCACGTTGCGGCAATGGCTCGATGCAGACACCGGACTAGTGGAAGTGGAAGAGAAATTCTGGGAGCAGTTGCGTTGGGCGCGAAGCCTTCTGTCGGCATCGAGCGCGGATCAGTTCGAATGGCCGCCAGAGATTCCCCCTCCCGGTACTGATCGCGACTCGCTGAGTCTCGAACACAGGGCGGTCCATGACATCACTCTCATTTCGACCGCGTACGCGTTTCTGCATGAGTTGCGTCATGTAATGTTCTTTCGCGATGGTGCGCCGCCGGCTCGGCCGGAGGAGGAACTCGCCTGCGATGTCTTCGCGCGCGAGTACTTGACCGCACGCATTGGCGAGTATGCGAAAGCGAACGGCGTGCCGTACGAGCATATATTGCGTAAGCGCTCGATCGCGTCGGCACTCGGCGTGCTCGTCCTGTATGAGACCACCGATCGGTGGGGAGACGCAGGGACCGAACACTATCCGCCGCTCGCCGACAGGATGGACGCGGCGCTGCGCAGCACGCCATTGCATCCGGACGATCCATTTTGGGTGTACTACGGCGCAGTGCTTGTCGCCATGCTTCGTCGGCGGAAGTCGGCTCTCGAGGTAATTGGGGCGACCGCGAAGGCCTCGTGCGAAGCGCTGGTGGAGGAGATCCGGAGCGCGTCGTCGCCGGCGACCTGACACCGGGCGCCAATCCAGACTGCTGTGCACATGCCGTCGTCCGTGTGACACAATATCCACAGATTTTTCGGCAGCATGGCCCACAGAAAGAAGAATTAACGTTTTGATAGTAAACGAAATTTCCTAATTTTGAAGAGGCCGCGCGTCTCTTCGAGCATCTTTTATAAATAGCGCAGTGTGACACCTGGGGCGGCTGGGGGAGGGTTTGCGTGGAAGATATCGTTGAGCAAATCCTTTCGGAAATGGGCCCGTCCCTCAGCGGGGAGGTTTCACGTGCTCTCAGAGAGCGGCATGCGCTTTCGCCAGCGGCTGCCAGGCAGCGGCTGGCACGCCGCTCTTCGCGAGTGAAGTCGATCGAGCATCTGCCATTCCCGCGCAATGCGCGGTTCCTTTATCACAAGGACGACTATGGTTCGCCCCGCTTCTGGCGGGCACTCCAGAAAGCGCTGGAGTCGAGCCCTGCCTACGCATGCGCCCTTGGCGCATTATCGGCGCGCGGAGGGATGATGCCGCTGCAACATTTCCACGTGGCCTGTGGTGCGCCACTCGCGCAAAAGCGGCACTTGTCTTCGAAGCAGGTTTTGGACGCTCTGACGCAGGCTGGCTTGGTGCAACTCGTTGGGGCCCCAGGAATCGGCGAGTGCGTCAGCTATGTAAAAGGCACGAGCTATCTAGATCAGACCATCGCTGCGATGAAGGGGCGACTCATCGTCGAGAGTATCGTCCTGAATGCGGTTAAGACCTGGGCGCGCAACCTCGGGCTGGGAAGCTATGGTGCGTTCCACCTTCGCGCAGATGATGAGTCAAACCTACCAAAGGTTGGTACTTTCGCGTGGGACATGACAGCGCCTTCGTATCTTGGCGCTGTCCGTGGACGATCAGAGAACGCGGGGCCGAAGCCAGGCTTTTTCGTCTGCGACATTCTGCTGGGCCGTGCGCTGTCCGCGACCGGCCTGCGACCGTTCCTCAGGAAGTGCGAGACTCTGCGCGCGCTGAAGGGTGTTGGACGCTGTCTGCAGATCTTCGTCGCGGAAGGCTACTCCAAGGAAGCGTTCCGGCTGGCCAGGGACGCGGGGGTAATTCCGGCCACAACAGAAACACTATTCGGACAGGACGTGGCCGCGGCGCTGGTAGAGCTGAGCCGCGTGCTGGCGGATGCTGCCCGATTGGCCGTCGATCCAGTCAAGTTCGATCGCCTGTTTAAGAATCTAGGCAAGATCGAAGGGGCCGCCAACTCACTGCGTGGCGCGCTGTTCGAATTCATCGTCGCCGAGATAGTTAGGAAGCTGTGGACCGCCAACATCACGCTCAATCACATCTTCCGTGATGGAGGGCAGGATGTGGCGGAAGTCGACGTGCTTGCTGTCCTTCCCAATCGAAGTGTTCATTTCATCGAGTGCAAGGGACACGCACCCGAGGGCTTCGTGGATAACAAGGAGATCGACAAATGGATCACGAGGCGTATTCCGACCGTGCGCAAGAAGGCATTAGAGCATCCAGACTGGCGCCATCTCGATATGCATTTCGAACTCTGGACTTCCGGCCAACTGTCTGACGCTGCGAGGCAGCGTCTAGCAACTCTGCGGTCCCACGAAACCCGATACAAGGTGACCGTTTGCACTGCTGCCGATGTCGAGGCGTTGGTTGCAAAGACGAACGACAATGCACTGCATAAGCTCGTGCAGCAGCATTTCATCGAGCATCCCCTCGCCGAGTCTCCCGAAACGCCGGAGAAGAGCGAAGCAGCATGAACTCCTCATCAACGACGGCGTCTGGCGCGGCCTCGCGACGTTGTTCACTTCCCTTCCCGGGCTATAGACGTGCTGCCCGAGCTGCCGCTTTCGCTGTCATCGTGCTGAGTGAATGATCGCGGCACGTCTTGCCTGGACTGCTGGTGCCCGCTTCTTGTTTTTCCACCATCATGTATGGTAGAAAAAGCGGAAGTCGTTGCTCTCTGGCCGGAGTGGCTCATGCAGGCGTCCATCAAGGTTTACGCTGACGTATTCGACGTGCAGACTCGTTTGCAGCAGCTGGGTCTGAAGATCTCGGATCTCCTCGACGCTGTCCGAGCTGCTCATCAAGGTCGAGTGGCCTGCACCGAACTCGACCCGCCTCTGTATATCGCCTTGTCGCTCTGGGGTCATGGGGTTCGGCGCCTCCGGCAACGACTGGTGCCGCGAAAGTGGTCGATCAGTAACGAGGGCGGTTATTGCACTGTAGTCTCTCCCGATGCCGCACTCGCTATTGCTGTAGCGAGCGGAGACGCGAATACAGGTAGGCCGTATGCATCTCCGACCACACTCTCCGCCAAGGGAGCGAGGACCGAGGAGGCAATTTCTGCGAACCAGCTGTCACTAGATATTCGGCTACCGGATGAGGACGAAGTCGAGGTCGCCGATGAACAATGCGAAACGTGGTATCTGCTGATCTACGTTGATCCGGATGCCGCAGAGGTCCGAGCAGAATTGTCGTTGCCGTCGGGTCAAGACGAGCAGGGCCGCATTATCAATTGGGTCGAGCGGATCATACTGCCATCAACTGAAGTCCAGGCGGACGGTGCGGATCTCCCGATGGATGATCTGCCTGACATCGACATCGAAATTAAACGACGAGCGTGACTCCAGTGGAACGATCGATGAATCCGTCGCGACTTGAACTGGCGCGACGGCGTCGCGGCGTGAGTATGCGCCAGCTCGCTGAGCTCGTTGATGTTGAGCCGCGAACTATTTCGGCGTACGAAAAGGGCGAGTTTGCACCCTCCCCGGAAACGCTGAAGCGGCTCGCAGTGAAGCTGCAATTCCCTATCGAGTTCTTCTATGGCCCTGATCTGGACATGCCGAGAACGCGTGTCGTCAGCTTCCGTGCTCTTTCGAGAATGACGGCCGCAGAACGAGATGGCGCGCTTGGCGCTGGAGCATTGGCGCTCATTCTTCACGACTGGATCGAAGAAAGATTTGAACTTCCCAAATGCGATTTGCCGGACTTGCAGGGGGAAGAGCCAGAGATAGCGGCAGAGGCGGTCAGGCGTTCTTGGAATTTGGGTGATCGGCCCATTAAGAACATGATCCACTTGGTCGAATCACGCGGGGTTCGAGTTTTTTCGCTTGCAGAGGACACGAGGAGGGTCGACGCGTTTTCGTTCTGGCGCGGCGACACGCCTTTTATTTTCCTCAACACGGCTAAGTCCGCGGAGCGAAGCAGGTTCGATTGTGCGCATGAGCTTGGTCACCTCGTATTGCACAAACATGGCGGACCTCAGGGACAGGGAGCGGAAGAGCAGGCAAACGCTTTCGCGTCGGCACTGCTCATGCCAGCCACGAGCGTGTGGGCGACAGTGCGACGTGTTCCCACAATTGACCAATTGGTGAGCTTGAAGAAGCGCTGGATAGTTTCGGTTGTGGCGTTGTTGTACCGCCTGTGGAAACTCCAGGTTGTTTCTGATTGGCAATACCGATCAATGTGTATAGAGGTCGCAGACTATCGCACGAATGAACCTGATCCCGCGCCTCGCGAGACATCGCAGGTTCTGGCCAAAGTGTTTGACGCCCTGCGCGCAAGCGGGCAGTCGAAAAGCGCGATCGCCGCGGAGCTGGCCATCCAGGTTACTCAGCTGGAGGAGCTCATTTTCGGACTGGTTGCAACAGACGGGTCGGCGCAATTCAGGTCCGTATCGGGGCCAAGTATGCGTCTTCGAGTAGTCAAATAGGGTTCGTCGTTCCCCGACCGATCACAGCTTGATTCCAACAAAAGATTGAACTCAGCGGCAAAGGAATGACAGAAACGGCGATCACGCCAGCTTCAGTGTTTTCGGTGCTTACCAAGCAGCGAATACTCGATCTTGCGCGCGTGTTCGGCGTCCGCTTGCAAAATTCCTCGGCGACGAAGCAGCAGTTGGCTGAATCACTCGGATCGCAACTCGCTGATCGGTTCCCGGCCGCATTGCATGAATTCGGGCGCGAAGAGTTGATCGGGGCGTGCAATGCGAACGATATCCGCGTTGAGTCCAATTCGCGGCGAGATCTGATCGCGGCGCTCCTCGGCGCGGCAGGGCTCGATCCATCGCTCTCGATTAAACAGCCAGCGTTTGCTGTACGAGATGGGTTGCCACGCGTTGGAGAAATCGTTCGAGCGCGCCATCGTCAGTGGCTCGTTGAAGACGTTGTCGAAGGCCTGCCGTTCGATTCGCCTCGACTCGGTTTGGTCTGTCTCGATGACGATGATCCGGGTCGTCGGCTCGAGGTGCTGTGGGACCTCGAGCTCGGTGCTGAGGTGATCCAACCTCAAGAGCGCGGTCTGGGTGAGGTTGACGCGCTCGATCCGCCGAAGCACTTCGGTGCGTATGTGCATGCGCTGCGCTGGAATGCTGTCAGCGCGGCCGACGCGACACGTTTTCAAGCGCCGTTCCGAGCTGGTATCGAGCATATGGCGCATCAACTGACGCCGCTGATGAAGGCGCTGGAGCTGCCGCGCGCTAACCTCTTCATTGCTGATGACGTCGGTCTCGGCAAGACGATCGAAGCGGGGCTCGTGATGCAGGAGCTGATTCTGCGTCAGCAAGCGCAATTCGTGCTCATTAGCTGCCCGGCTTCCATCTGCCTGCAGTGGCAGAGCGAGATGCGTCGGCGGTTTGGGCTTCATTTCGAAGTGATGACACGAGCTTTCGTGGCTCAGCGGCGCAGGCAGCGAGGGTTTAGCGTCAATCCATGGTCGACGCATCATCGCTTCATCGTTTCTCACGCCTTGCTGCGCCGTCCTGAATATCGAGAGCCGCTGCTGCAACTGCTCGGAGATCGCGCCAAAAAAAGTCTGCTCGTGCTCGACGAAGCCCACGTCGCAGCGCCGGCGTCGCGTAGCCGATATGCGGTGGATAGCGAGACGACCGCGACTATTCGCGACTTGGCGCCACGGTTCGACAATCGGTTGTTTCTTTCGGCGACGCCCCATAACGGACACTCCAATAGCTTCAGCGCGCTGCTTGAGATTCTCGATCCGATCCGCTTCACGCGTGGCGTTCCCGTGGACGGCAAGGCTGACCTCGCCCCTGTCATGGTTCGTCGCCTAAAGCGTGACTTGAAGAAGCTCGGCATTGAAAGCGTTCCCGATCGCATCCTCGTACGCATTAGTCTCGAATACGGTTCAGGGAAGTGGTCGGCTCAGGCTGTGCGTTCCGACGGCAAGGCAGCGCCTGCAATCGAGATCGGGGCTGGTGAGCCCGTCGATATCGAACTTGCGAGGATGCTTTCCCGATACACCGAGCTGTGCGCGCCAGAGAAGGGAGTAGGGCGTTTGCCATTCATCCGGTTGCAGCAGCGCCTACTTTCTAGTCCGGAGGCTTTCGCGCGCAGCCTCGAAGTGCACGCGGCAGCGGTTCAGAAGCGAGGCATCGCCGCGCGTACGGATGTTCCGCCATCGACAAACGAAGCCGTCGACACGGAGCTCTTCGGCCGAACGGATGAGGAAATTCAAGCAGACAGCGATTCAGAGCTGGTAGCGGCGAGCGCGAATCTTCCTACGCCATCCGAAGAGGCCAGTGCACTCCTAAGTTCGATGCGAGCGACCGCCGAACGCGCGCGCCGCGCACCCGATGCGAAAGTGCGTGCGTTGCTTGCCTGGATGCGCGAACACCTCTGCCCAGCCATTGGCCGCGCCGCCGATGCCGCTGCAAGCCGTGAGTGGAGCAATCGCCGCGTCATCCTGTTCACGGAATGGGCGGACACGAAGCGCTATCTGCTCGAGCTGTTGCGCGAGGCTATCTCCGAGACGGATCAAGCGGACGAACGCATCGCAAGCTTCTCTGGCGGCATGGGCGATGAAGCGCGAGAGGAGATCCAGCGCCGGTTCAATGCGTCGCCCGAGCACGAGCCGCTGCGCATTCTCGTGGCAACCGACGCGGCTCGCGAAGGCATCAATCTGCAAGCGCACTGTGCCGATCTGTTTCACATCGACTTGCCGTGGAACCCGGCGCGACTCGAGCAACGCAACGGCCGCATCGACCGCACGCTCCAGCCGGAGAAAGAAGTGCGCTGTCACTACTTCGTGTATCCGGCTCGCACCGAAGATCGCGTGCTTGACACATTGGTGCACAAGATCGACATCGTGCAACGCGAGCTTGGATCATTGAGCGGCGTGCTCCTCGATGAGATGGAAACTGTTCTGGCAGAAGGTATTCGAGCGAATAGCGCGGCGAGAATCGACGCCATCGGCACGGACCCCTCGACGCGCACGGTGGAGGAGGAGCTCGAAGAGGCTCGGAAGGACGAGAAGTTGCTGAGGGATGAGATCGTGCGCGCGGGACGCCGCTACGATGCCTCACGGAAAATTCTGGAAGTAAGTCCTGAAGCGTTGCGCGATGTCGTGAGCATCGGTTTGACGCTGGCCGGCACGACGGGTCTGATCGAGGACGGATCGCACGATGGCAAGCCTCGCTTTCGGCTGCCGCAGCTTGATCGTTCGTGGGATGTGACGCTCGATACGCTCCGCCCGCCTCGCGCGCGAGATGAATCTTTCTACGATTGGCGAAAAAAGCCACCGCTGCCGGTGACGTTTTCGCCAATCGCGCGGCTGACCGGCGATATCGAGCAGCTCCACCTTGCTCATCCTTTTACCAAACGCATCCTCGATCGCTTTCTTGCTCAAGGCTTTTCCGCGCACGATTTGCGCCGCGTCACCGCGCTCATAGATCCGAATGCGGGAGAGGCGCAGGTCGTTGGCTATGCGCGGTTGACGCTGTTCGGGCCGGGGGCGGCGCGATTGCACGATGAGATCATCTCGGTTGCTGCGTCCTGGGACGGAAGCGTGGAAGGGTCGCGCGCGCTGCTTTTGCGCTCTGCGCCGGACACAGCAGTACTCGTGAAGGAAATCGAAACGCGCTTGACGTCAGCCGCACCCGCTCCTGAAGGTCGGAATGCGGCCACGATCGCTGCGTCGGCCGAGAGCCTAATGGCCTCCCTGTGGAAGGCGCTCGAGAACGAGGCGGACGCGCATGCCGTCGAAGCCAAAAAGGGACTGACCGCACGCGCACGCGCCGAAGCAGATGGAATGCGAATGCTGCTCGAGCGGCAGAAGCGCGCGATCCGCAAAGCTGCACAGGTATTGCGTCAGCGCGATCTCTTCGAGGGACTCGGCGACTCGATCGATATTCGCGAGCAACAGCGGCAGTTCAGACTCGATCTCGACCACCTGGACCGTCGTGCCGCGACAATCGACGCGGACATGGAGCGCGAGCCTGCGGCGATCGAAGCCTTGTACGAGGTGCGCACGGTGCGATTGACACCGGTCGGCCTCGTCGTCAGCTGGCCAAGGAGCTGGACGTGAGCGCGCGTGACGCCGATCGTCTGTTCCACGAAACCTGGCTCGGTCTTGCGCAGCCGATCGAAGGGCTTGTGTTTTCGATCCCGGTACTGGCGGAGGCGCAGATCGCGCCGGCCCCGCGGCCGGAGATCACAGCGCAGATTCGTGCGCAGTGCACGGAGTTTGCGGATGGTCGACTAGCGCTGAAGAGCGTGCGCGGCTTCTTTGAAACCTTCCTTGGCTATGACACGCCAGGAATGCTGCTGAATCGCGATGCGTTGCCGACGTTCTATGCGCCCGAGTCGGGGCAGGAGATTCGCGCCAGCTTGGGGATTGCCCGAACGGTGCTGACTCCGACGGACGATCCATTCGCCGCATTCTCGCCTGCAGCGAGTGAGCAGCCGACGGCTGAAACGGGGCATGAGCGTCCCGTTGTCGCGCTCGTTTGGGATCTCGCCGATGACACGTCCGAGTTCGCAAGCATCGATCTCGACAAGCCCGAAACTTTGACCGGCGCCTGGTACTACCCACCGACATCCAAGCTAGAGCGTCTGTTGCGGCATACCGGCATCCCGATCGGCTTTGTTTCGAATCGCCGCGAGCTGCGCCTTGTATACGCGCCGCCCGGCGAAACAACCTCGCATCTCACTTTTCGGATTTCCGATCTCGCGGACGCCGCTGGGCGACCGATCGCCCTAGCGCTTGAGCTACTGTTCCATGCGCGGCGCACCTACGGCGCGGATTCGCGTTTCACCTTTGAGGGGCTGCTCGAGGAAAGCCGCCGACGGCAGGCCGACGTCACGAACAAGTTGGCGGAGCAAGTGTTCGACGCAGTGGAGACGTTGCTCGCCGGCTTCGAGGCGGCAGCGCGCCGCGATTGCAATGGCGACCGTGTCGACTGGATGTCCGCGGCACTGCAAGCAGAGCATGTTCACGAAGGCGTGCTCAATCTCGTCTTGCGACTCGTGTTCGTGTTGTACGCAGAAGATCGAAGCCTCCTGCCGGTCGATCATCCCCTTTACGCGGAGCACTTAAGCTTGTTGGCGCTCTACGAGCGGCTCGTGCACGACAGCGGGGCACATCCCGAGTCGATGCATCATCGCTTTGGCGCCTACGGCGCGTTGAGCGCATTGTTCAGAGCAATCCATTGCGGCGTGCGTCACGGCACGCTCCATCTGCCGGCGCGACAGGGCAAGTTGTTCGATCCGAGCGCCTATCCATTTCTCGAAGGCGGCTTACCGGATTGGACAGCAGCGGTGCATCGCGCCAAGGATCGCGCGCAGGTGCTGCTGCCCTCGATCGATGACAAGACGATTTACGACGTGCTGCATGGGCTGATTGTGCTCGATGGGCAGCGCTTGAGCTATCGCGATCTCTCTGTCGAGCAGATCGGCGCTGTGTATGAGTCGCTGATGGGCTATCGCGTGCAGACGGTCGCAGGACCCGCCGTCCGACTCGGCAAGAACGGTGTGTGGGTCGAGGTGCGCGAGCTGCGCCGCGCGAGCAAGCAGGAGCAGAAGAAACTGCTGCAGGATCGTTGCGAGGTTTCCGCCGCCACGATCAAGAATGTCCTCGCCGCGCTGGCGGAGCATGCCGACGACGATTCCGCCGCTGATGCGATCGCCGGTTTGAGCGGCAAGCAGCGGCAGCTTCGCAATCGCGCCCGCGCCGGTCAGCTCGTGTTGCAGCCGACTGCCTCTCGCCGCAGCACGGGCAGCCACTACACGCCGCGTTCGCTCTCAGAGCGCGTCGTTCGTCGCACGCTCGAACCAATACTTGCGTGTCTGGGCGAAGCGCCCACAGCTGATCGCATCCTGCAGTTGAAGATCTGCGATCCGGCGATGGGCTCCGGCGCGTTCCTTGTCGAAGCGTGCCGATTCTTGGGCGAGCAAATCGTCGAAGCCTGGCGACGCAGCGGCGATCTGCCCGTCATGATCGAACGACATGGCGAGCCGTTGCTGTATGCGAAGCGTCTGGTCGCGGAGCGATGTCTCTATGGCGTCGATAAGAACGCAGCCGCCGTGGAGCTTGCGAAGCTCTCGCTCTGGCTGGAGACGTTGAGCGTCGACAAGCCCTTCACGTTTCTAGATCACGTGCTGCGGCATGGCGATTCGCTCGTCGGCCTCGATCTCGAACAGATTCGCGCCTTTCACTGGTCGCCGGAAAAGCAAGTGCCGACGATTGCGCCGCTCGTCGATCAAGTGCTGCTCGAAGTCCGCGAGCACCGTGACGCCATTCAGAAGCTGGCGGACGATGATAGCGAAGCGGCGCAGCGCGAGAAGCGGCGCTTGCTGGAGCTCGCGGACCTTGCCATGGATCGTGTGAAACTCGTTGCCGATGCATGTGTCGGTGCGTTCTTCGCGGCGGACAAGCCAAAGGCCCGCGAACAGGAGCGCCAGCGTCGACGCGCGGTGGTTGAAACCTGGTTGTCGGGAGACGATCAGAGCAAAGCCGTCGTCGAGGGATGGTCGCGTGAGATTCGCGGCAAGCATGCGCCGTTTCATTGGCAACTCGAGTTGCCTGAGGTGTTCTTTCGGGAGCGCCCAGATCCGCTCCAGCAAGGCCAGCTAACTGGAACCGCATACGTAGATGCCTTCGTGGGGAACCCGCCGTTCATGGGCGTAGCGTACATCACGGAACGGCTCGGATCCGGCTACGTGCAGTGGCTACAAGAGACGTATGAGAGTACGTCTGGAAAGTTTGATCTGTGCGCACACTTTCTACTTCGAGCGGAGTCATTGATCGGGACGAATGGGGCATTTGGATTCATTGCAACCAACACCATTGCCCAAGGAGATACGCGCCAGACTGGGCTGCAGTATCTGCTCACGAAGAAGAAGCTGCAGATCTATGATGCTATCCAGTCGATGGAATGGCCAGGAGACGCCTCGGTCAGCGTTTCGATATTGACCATCGCAAAAGGACGCCCGATCGAGTTTGCAAAAGATCGACGTCTGAATGATCAACCGGTCTCGTGCATCAATTCGCAACTTCAAGCTGAGCTCGAACGAACGAATCCACATGTCCTCGATGCAAACGATGGCGTATGTTTTGTGGGCAGCCTCATTCTCGGCACCGGATTTGTGCTCACGCCGGCAGAGAAGGATCGGCTCCTTGCGGCGAGTGAAAACAATAGCCATCGAATCTTCCCGTACCTCGGCGGGCACGAAGTCAATACGAATCCCCGCCAGGAACACGAGCGCTATGTCATAAGCTTCGATGTGATGGATCTCACGGAAGCAGCGCGTTGGCCAGATCTGTTGGAGATAGTTAAATCGCGAGTGAAACCTGAAAGAGACAGGAATAGGCGGGCTGCGTACCGAGAGCGATGGTGGCGTTTCGGGGAGCCTCAAACGCGGATGAGAGAAGCGATAGGCAGGCTCGGGCGATGTCTTGTTACATCGCGTGTCACTAAGCATCTCTGCTTCTCTTTTCAGCCCACAAGCCGAATATTCAGTGAGCAGCTTTGTGTGGTTGCGTTGTGCTCGTACACAGGGTTTGCTGTGCTGCAGTCAAGAGTCCATGAGGCGTGGGCGCGCCTACTCTCATCGTCGCTTCAAGGGACGTTGCGCTATACGGCGAGCGATTGCTTCCAAACGTTTCCGTTTCCGCAGACCGCCCCGCACACCGTGCTTAACTCGCTCGAGCACATCGGCGAGCGCCTCTACATTGAGCGCGCGCAGTACATGATCGACACGAATCAAGGGCTCACGCAAACCTACAATCGTCTGAAGGATCCAACGTGCGACGATTCGCGCATCTTGAAACTTCGTGAGCTGCACGAAGCCATGGATCGCGCGGTGCTGGACGCATACGGCTGGAGAGATATCGAGGTGCCGCCGTTCTGCCCGAAGAGTGCCGATGAGCAACGGGCACTCGAGCGCTTCCAGGACATTGTCATCGACCGGTTGTTCGTACTGAACGCACAACGCGCTGAGGAAGAAAAACGCTTGGGGCCCGCGACCGCGACGCCTAAGAAGAAGGCCACGTCCAAGCGCGTCAAGAAAGAAACCGCGAACGCGGCGATCGCTCAATCGCAATTGCTGTTCGATGCCGCCGAAGGAGAAGAACGATGAAGCCAGCGGATGTCCGCACCAATCTGCTTGCCGCGCTGGAAGCGGATCTGATTGGCCCGTTCGCACTCGGTCAACCTCGCGTCACGGCGGAGCAGGTGCATGCTTCTACTGAGGTGCTGCCGATGCCGCCCTCACGATGGTACTTCACCGGCTTTCTGGCGCCGCAGGCGCGACGCATTCCGGACAAGGAGGATCTCGAGTCGCACGGCGGTGAGCTCGGCGCCGGCAGCGACAGCCAGGCAGAGGATGCAGGCGCGGCCGAGCCCGAGCCGGCGCGACCGATTCGTTTTCCGGCCTCCATGGGCTTGAGCGTGTATCTCCCGCCTGCGCCTAGCAGCGGCGAAGATGTCATCGATGTCGAGCTCACGTATGCGGACTACGATCCAATCGACATCGCAGAAGACACAGAAGACAAAAAGCGAACGGGCTGGAAGCGCGTGCCGCGTGGTCCGATTCGCCTCAGCGTGCCGCTTGATCCAAAGAAACTTCGATCACCTGGTGTCGTCGTGCCGGAGTCGGTTGGTCTCACGATCGTCGGCGAGTTGCGCTCGACATCTATGGAAGGCCTCGGCAGTGACGCACGCGTGTTGAGCGTGTGGCTCGTGAACGATCGGCAAGGCGAGGAGCAAGCGCCGGACGAGCTCTTCGTCTTTCAAGTGCGGATGAAGCTGCACTACGCGCGCGGTTTCCTCGCACGGCCAAACCGCCGCGGTGAAGAGGCGCCGAGCGACGATGATCCTCGCGTGCTCGCGCTACTTTTTCGGGAACACAAGGAATGGGCGGTGGGCCACAACACCAGCATCCGTCCGCCCGTCGTCGAGGCCGACGGCAAGGTGCGCACGCTCGCCACGACACAAGTGCCTTGTCACGAAGTACCCGATGTCGAGCATCGCCGCGTCGAAGGGCTCACGCTCGGCATGGCCGATCTCGGCAAGCTCGACGGACAAGGGCTCGCGCGCGCGCTCGAGTCATTGCCCGCGGAGTACGGACGTTGGATCGAGCGGCAGCGCTATCAAGCGCTCGAACGGCCGAGTCTCGAGGAAACGCGGGATCAGTTGGTGAAGAAGGCGGACATCGCCCTGGCGCGAATTCGCGAGGGCATGAAGATCCTCGAAAGCGACGAAGTTGTTCGCGATGCGTTTCGGCTGGCGAACCAAGCCATGTACGTCGCTGCGCTTCAGGCCGATAAGCAGCGTGAAGATCCGCGCTATGTGGAGGGACGCACGCCCGAGTGGCGACCGTTCCAGCTTGCATTCCTCCTGATGAGCCTGCCGAGTCTTACCGATCCGAAGCATGCGGACCGCGCGATTGCGGACCTCATTTACTTTCCGACGGGCGGCGGCAAGACGGAAGCGTATTTGGGGCTCGTCGCATTCACGCTGCTTTTGCGGCGTCTGCGCGGTAAGAGCCGACAGGATGAAGGCCGTGGTGTGGCGGTGATCCTGCGCTATACGTTGCGACTGCTCACGCTCGATCAGCTCGGGCGTGCGGCGACGCTGATCTGTGCACTCGAAGAATTGCGACGCCGCGACCCGAGGCGACTCGGCAATACGCGTTTTGCAATCGGGTTGTGGGTGGGCCGAGGAGCCACCGCGAACCGGCTCAAGGAAGTGCATGCAGCACTCAACGACTTTGCAAGTGCCCGCGAGGAATCGCCGTTTCCATTAACGAGATGTCCCTGGTGCGGCGAGCCGATCCGCATCGAGAACATCAAGCTCGTCGACGAAGAAGGTGCGCCCAGCAAGACGAAGTTCACGCGTGCCGTCGTCTACTGCGCGAAGACCGACTGCCTGTTCACGGAACAGAAGCGGCCCGCTCAGGGCTTGCCGGTGCTGTTTGTCGATGAGCAGATCTATCAGGAGCTGCCCGATTTCATCGTCGCGACCGTAGATAAATTCGCGATGCTCCCCTGGCGCGGCGAGGCCGGAATGCTCTTCGGCAGAGTGACGCATCTGAAAGGCAGGCGCGCGTTCGGCGTCATGCACGATATTCCAAGTGATGCGATTCGGCTGCCGGAAGGGTTGTTGCCCCCTGAGCTCATCATTCAGGACGAGTTGCACCTGATCAGTGGTCCACTCGGCACCATGGTGGGCCTATACGAAGCGGCTATCGACTACTTGAGCGAGCGGACGGTGGATGGAGTGGCGCGCCTACCGAAGGTCGTGTGCTCGACAGCAACGGTGCGTCGTGCGCGAGAACAGATCCGAGCCCTGTTCGGGCGTGACATGGCACTGTTCCCGCCGCGCGGTATCGACGAAGGCGACAACTTTTTCGCGAGGCCTGCACCGCTCGACCAGCGACCTGGACGACTCTATGTCGGCGTCGGTGCGCCCGGCCGCGCATTGCGTGCGGTTTCCGTACGCACCTACGCAGCGTTGCTCGCGGCAGCTCAAAAGAACTTCGATCCGAAGGGAGAGGCTAAGCAGCCGGGCGACCCGTACATGACGCTCGTGGGCTACTTCAACAGTCTGCGCGAGCTCGGCGGCATGCGTCGATTGGTGGACGATGAAGTGCGCAATCGTGTCGCGCACTTCGCGGATGAGAAGCGACCTCACGACTTCGCGGGCGATCATCCCTGGGCGGCCAATCGCAACTTGCGAGAGCCCGCGGAGCTCACCTCGCGCGAAAGCACCGAGCGCGTGAAGGAGACGAAAGCACGGCTTGCGGAACGGCACGTTAATAAGGATGGTCGACCGGTCGATGTCGTGCTTGCATCGAACATGATCTCGGTGGGCCTCGACATCGACCGGCTTGGACTGATGGTGGTCGCCGGTCAGCCGAAGACCACGAGCGAGTACATCCAGGCGACGAGCCGCGTCGGGCGGTCGTACCCCGGGCTGGTCGTGACGTGTCTTCACGTCATGCGACCGCGCGACCGTTCGCACTATGAGCGTTTCCATGCCTATCACGAGAGCTTCTATCGCGAGGTCGAAGCGACGAGCGTCACGCCGTACAGTCACCAGACGCTGGACCGAGGGTTGGTAGGAACACTCCTGTCGATGATCCGACACAGTGTCGAAGGCATGGGACCGCCGACGGGCGTGATGGAGCTCCATGCGAAGCGCTCTGCCGCCGAACGAGTCCTCGAGAAACTCGTCAATCGCGCAGGAAATCACCGTCACTTTCGCGACAAGGAGGCTGAGAATCGGCTCAAGGACTATGTATCACGTCGCGGCAAGAGGTTCCTCGATGCGTGGGAACGCGTTGTCGATGAAGCTATCAAGGGCGCAGCGACACGCCAGTACAGCGAGTACGACGGCAAGAGGGCAGCCGGCAAGTGGTTGCTCTACACGGCAACGGATGATCCACCTGGCGACCGGCATGAGCGTGAGTTTCTTGCACCGACCTCGATGCGTGATGTCGAGCCTTCCGTGCATGTCTGGGTTCGGCTGAAGCAACTGGACGAGAGATAGCATGGCAGCTAGACGTAAACGGAGTGTTTCTTCAGCTCCCCCGCCGAGAGCGGACGGTGAGATTCGCCAAAGCCAACTGGTGACGACGTTCGGCCCGGGCGCCATGGTCGATCTTGTCGACCGCGCCGTAGTCATCGGAGGTCTCGATCATTGGGGATGGCCCGACGGGAAGTGGGTGGCGCTCGATGACGCGCGTCTGCGGCGCTCACTACTTCCGCGCTTGCGCGCATTGCATCCGGATCTCGATTTGGCTCCGACTGATTACTTCAGAAAGCCGCCGGAATGCGAGATGCGCGACGCACTGCCGACGGTCGGTGTGCGGGCGCTCGAGTTTCCTCGTTGGTTCGTTTGCCAGGGCTGCAACCGGCTCGCGCGCGCAGGCGACCAATTCGAACTACACAAGGGCCGCTATCGGCATCAATGCACGAGCAACAAGACCTCGCGAGCGGTTCCTGTGCGATTCGTCGCCGCGTGCAGTCGAGGTCACCTGTCGGACTTCCCGTGGACTCATTTCATCCACCGAGAAAGAAAGGAAGGAATCTGCGAGCGGCCGGACTTGCGATTGGAGGAAGGCGCGACCGGTGACCTTGCGCGCATCCGCGCACGCTGCGTCAATTGCGGCGCATCGCAACCAATGTCAAATGCGCGTCTGCCTATTTATCCTTGTTCGGGTGATCGTCCATGGCTGGGCGGCCGAGCAGCAAACGAAGACTGCGATCAGAAGTTCGAGCTTCTCGTGCGCACCGCGTCTGACGCCTACTTCTCGCAGGTGGTGAGTGCGCTGCGCTTGCCACCCGCAGAAGAGAGCGTCCTAAGTACGCGAGTACGTGAGCTCGAAGTGTGGAAGCTCGTGCACAAAGTGCAAACCATCGATCAGCTGAAGATGCTGCTCGAGTTGCAAGACACGCTGGCCTCTGCCTTCAAAGGATTCGCCCCCGACGAGATCCTCGCTGCGATCGAGAAGCAGCGCACGGCTGGCGCTGAAGACTCCGAACGTCCACTTCGCACGGTTGAGTTCGAGCGGATCGTCAGTGCGCCGGAAGAGAAACCGGGCAACGAGCCGGAACCTGGCGTTCAGTTCGCTGCGTTTCGTGTGCCGTCCTCGCGCATTGATTTGCCGAAGGGCGTGCGCAGGCTCATTGTGATTCCCGAAATGCGCGAGATACGCGTGCAAGTGAGCTTCAGTCGTCTGGACTCGATCAGCAGCAACCTCCAAGGCGAGTTTGACTTCGAGAAGGTTCGACACAAGCCGGCAGCGCTGATGTTGCCCAATGGCAATCAGAAGTGGTTGCCTGCTGCTGAGGTGCGAGGTGAGGGAATCTTCGTTGAGTTAGACGAAGGCGCGGTACGCGAATGGGAGCGGCGTCCTGCTGTAGTCGAACGCACGCGTCAATTGATGCATGCATACGAACTGGAGCAGCGAGGAGACTTCCCGGGGGCCCGTTTCTATCTGCTTCACACCCTTTCGCATCTGTTACTGACGGCGATTAGTCTCGAGTGCGGATACGCCGCGAGTGCAATTCGTGAGCGCATCTATTCTCATCCTGGAAGCGATGGTGAGCCCGCGATGGCTGCAGTGCTTTTAGGAACCGGTACGACGGGCAGCGAAGGTACTTTGGGCGGTCTCGTCGAAGAGGGTCGGAATCTGCGACATCACTTGCGCGAAGCATGGGACTTAGGTCGCTTGTGCTCGAATGATCCGGTCTGTGCGGCGCACGATCCGGAACACGCATCGAGCGAACGCCGCAGCGAAGGCGCGGCGTGCCATGGCTGTCTCTACATCGCTGAATGCTCGTGCGAATGGTTCAATCGCTTTCTCGATCGAGCGCTTCTCGTGCCGACGATCGGGAATAATCCTGAGCTCGCGTTTTTTAGGGAACGGCCGTGAGCAGAAGGCCGAAGGCCGCCGATCTCTCCAAGGTGCCGGATTCAACCCTGGTGCGCCTTCGCGAAGCCATTGCCACCGATCGTCTGAGGATGCCGCTCACGCGTGGGGGCCTTTTGGATCAAGGTGTTCAACATCAGCTTGATGTGCTTGAGGGTGCACTCTCTGGTCACTCCGCTCTCGCGTGCTTGAGCATGATTGATGCGGTTCTCGCGGAGCGGTGCGCCAACAGGCGCCCTGCACCGGAACTGGTGTGGTCAGGGCCGGAGAGAACCAAGTCCACTGCGCGAGATACAGCGGTCGTCCTTCGCGCCCTTTTCGAACGCGCCCAACGGCAGGTCATTCTCGCGGGTTACGATTTTACGCAAGGAAGCGCGTTACTCGAGCCACTGTGGATCGCCATGCGCGACCGTGGCGTGGACGCTCGGCTGTTCATTCACATCGAGCAGACCACGGAGGCGCTGTCCGATGAGCCTGCGTACGGCGACGCGAAAGTGCGCGAGGTCATGATGCAGATCTGGCCGTTCGGCGATCCGCGGCCACGGTTCTACTACGATGCGAGGGCGTGCAAGCCGCGCCCGTGGTTCAACATGCATGCCAAGTGCGTCGTCGTAGACGGCGAATGCGCGCTCATCACGAGTGCGAATTTCACGCGGCGTGCGCAGGAGCAGAACATTGAGTGCGGAGTGCTCCTTCAGGACTCAACTTTCGCACTTCATCTTGCCCGGCAGTGGCTCGGGCTTATTGAAGCTGGGTTGGCGTTGGAAGGTCGATGAAGGCTAGTGCATCATTCGCGCGCGACTTCCGAGCGCTGATGCTCGTCGCATGAAAGACCGTGTCGACACGTTATCGCTCCTTCTGAGGGCTGTAGCATTCGCTGCGCATAAGCATAAGAATCAGCGGCGCAAGGATGCTGTTGCGTCTCCCTATATCAATCACCCGATCGCACTTGCGGGCATCCTGTGCGACGAAGGCGATGTAGACGATCCGGTGACGCTGGCGGCGGCGCTTCTGCACGACATCATCGAGGACACCGAGACAAGTTATGAAGAACTACGGGGGCACTTCGGCGATGAGGTTGCGGGAGTCGTAGCGGAAGTCACCGATACGAAGTGGCTGAAGAAAAGGTCGCGCAAGCGCCTTCAAATCAGCAAGGCCGCTAACGCAAGTATGGCCGCCAAACTCGTGAAACTGGCAGACAAGATCGCAAACCTGCGCGATATCATTTCCAGTCCTCCTGCCGACTGGACAATCGAACGTAAGCGCGAGTACTTCGACTGGGCGAAGGCCGTTGTCGATCAGATTCGTGGCGCAAACCTGAAGCTGGAGCGCCGTTTCGATAGGCTGTATCGGCAACGACCCTGAGGTCCGACTGCATGTCTCCCCTGAAGCGAAAGCCGCTGCGAAATCCCGGTCAGACTCTGGACGAAGAAATCCAGAGTCTGTTCGAGGATAAGTTGTTCTCCTATTTCTGGTTCACCGGTGGGTTCACCATCCTGGCGATGATGGAATGGTTTGGGTATCTGACGGCGTCACCGCGTCGGCCGTGGCTCTTCACATGCGTAGCAATACTTGCGCTCGCATGGTCTACATGGCGAATCATTCCGCTCAGACGGCAGATCGCGAGCTTGAAGCAGGGGAGGGATGGCGAGCGTGCCGTCGGCCAGTTTCTCGAGCGTCTTCGTGCGACCGGCGCACAGATTCTCCACGACGTACCTGGTAGCGATTTCAATCTGGACCACGTCGTCATTTCGGAGCGCGGCATCTTCGTCGTCGAAACGAAAACCTGGTCGAAAGCAACTCCGGACGCATCCGTCACCATTAGCAACGGAGAGATCCTAGTCGGCGGTCGGCGACCAGACAGGGATCCAATCCGCCAAGTACAGGCGCAGATCGCATGGCTCGGAGGCACACTGGAAGAGTCTACAGGTAAGAAGTGGCCCATCTATGGAGCACTCGTATTTCCTGGCTGGTTTGTGGCTCCCGAATTGAAGAATGCATTTGAAGGGATGTGGGTGCTCGAACCCAAAGCTCTCCCCGCGTTCATTGAGCAGGAGCCGATTCGACTTTCTCGGCCGGATGTTTTTCTTGTTACGTCGCGCCTTTCGCAGCTCGTGCGAGCGAGTCCGTAGCACTGGAATGCCGCCGTAAACACCCATGTCGAACGGTTCGTCCGTGGCTCGCTGAGCAATAAGGAAGCACACAATGCATCGGTTCGAGGCCATCTTGCAGGCGGCAACAGCAGCCATTGATGCCGACTATTTCTTGTTGCCTGTCAGTGGTCGTGAGAACCCGATGTACAGAGAGCGGGTGTATTGCTATGAGCTGTACCATCAAATCCGCAAATATTGGGCCGAGGATACTCGGTACACGCTGGCCGGCGAAGTCGATAAGGCCCGGCCATCCGCTCATTCGGGCGAACGGATTGGATCGATGTAAGCCTGATTTTCTTATCCACCTGCCGGGCGAGATGGAGGGGAACTACGCGGCTATAGAGGTCAAACCAGAGGCCGCATCACGCCGCGGAGTGCGAAAGAACTTCGAAACGCTGACCGGGTTTCTCGAGCACGCACAATATGAGCGTGGCATCTACCTGTTCTATGGCTATCGTGGCGATGGCGATGGCGATGGCGATGGCGATGGGCCTGGAATCGCTGCCGCAGAGTTGCATACTTGCAGCGTAAGGAGCCGGATTCAGATTTGGCATCATGCCGCTCCAAACGAACCGGCGACAAGGTATCCGGCATCCGCCTGACAAGTCGCCGTCAGAGCCCATGGCCGACGACGACGCGCATTACATCGCACTGTTGAGGCGACCCTCACGCTTATGGACTCGGGCGGACGTGCTCGCCCTCGAATGCTGCAGAACTCTGAATCGTGCATGTGACACCGAGTCCAAATCTCAGGAGCAGCACAGACCCGTCCCCGGACGACAGCCGAGAATAATCGAGGCTAGAAGGATCTGGCGGGCACGCGGCGGATTTCCGAGAGTTCCGAGCTGTTGTCATACTCGCCTTCAGAGCCAGATGACGCCGCCAGCTGTGACGCGTGCGGTCCGCCAGCCGCGCTCCTTGAGCGTCGAAACATCGCCATTCGACAGGCAGTCTTCCCGCATCGCCAGGCAGAGCAAATGGCTCGGTCGGCTCATGGCGACGTAGTGTTGTTTCAGTCGTGAGATGTTGCGCGCGTTCTCGGAACCTCCACCCACCTTCTTCCCGATTAGCCACGGTCTGAGTGTGCAGACATGGTGGCTGTGAAAGAATGTATCGAGCACCAGCGTTGCCGTGTGAGTCTCGCCTTTGATGGAGTGGATCGACCCGACCCGAATGTGCGCTTTCGGGTTCTCAGACGGATAGCGGAACACGTTGTCGCGCTGCGTGGACGCCGATGGCTGTGAATCGCCAGTTGGAGGTTGCTGGAGGGAAAGAAATGCCGTTGCCGCCGCAGAGTCTTCCGACGTTCCCGCTATGGCGGCAGCTATGGCGAGGACCTGCGGCGCCCATTTCTTCCAGTCCACGAATGCAGCGTCACCGCGTCCCGTTGCGAGGAGGGAGACGATCTCGACGTAGCTCTTGTCCAGTTCGGGATGACCGGCCAGCACCTCCCGTACACAGCGGTGCTTGCGCTTGCGCGCAGGTATATCAGCAAGCGGGTTCAGAATTCCGACCAGTCGCAGTACGCCATCTGCGATCTTCTCGACCATGTGATGAGTTTCGCCCGATGAGCGCGTGAGTTGCCGTCCTGCCGTGAGATATTGCAGGAACGTCCCAGGCCGCGGCTCGGACGTGGCAAGCTCGTGGTCATATGCGGACCAGTAGTGAGCCACGAAACGCGGCACCTTGTCGTCGTCCCCCGGACGGTGAACTGCACCTACCGCGGTGAATATGCCGGCCTGCAACTCAGTCTCCGAAAAGAGTTCAATTAAATATGAGGCATAGCACGGCATTACGTGCCCGACGGTCTGATCGTCAAACAGGAAGATTGCGTGTTTGCCTGCGGTGTCGCTGGAGATTTCGTCGCATCGCGGGCCGAGTCCAATCAACCCGTGCGGGTACGCGGCAAGTGGGTTGGCGAAGTCTGCGATCTCTTGGCCGAAGCGATGACTGTTGGGGATCGTCTTCAGCCGGGCCGTGTCAGGAAATGGATCGGTCGTTACCGTGTCTCTCTGGCCGGAGTACTGATAGATGGCCTGATTGGAGTCGCCAAAGCGCTGCCGGATGACGGGATTGGCGCCTTCCATGAACAGCCGCGAAAGCAGCAAAGACTGTTCCTCGCTCGTGTCCTGAACTTCATCGATAAACAGCAACGGGAAACGCCCGCGCAGTGCCTCACGCATCTTAGGCGCGCGGTCGAGAAGTTCCAGCGCCCATAGGAACATTTCGTTGTGGCAGAAGTAGCCCTCCTCGCAGGACGTGCGGCACGCTCCTTTAAGGGCCTGATAGGTCTCGCTGGTTGTGCTCAGCACGCCATTTTTCCCCCATCGCACGGCGCCGACGGAAAAATCAGTGGCAGCCATCCTTAGAACATTCTTGTCATGGCTGTTGGACTCTAGGCCGGCACGTGTTTTCCACGGCAGCTTGCCCCATCGCCGTTGCAGGCAAACTTCGTCGTCGATGATCCTGACGGGGAAGGGTTTCGACCGCAGCCACGGTAGGGCGAGAAACTCATTGACGAACGCGTGTATGGTGCCGACAAAGTGAGGATAGGAGAGCAGGCGCTTTCCTTCTGGTGTGTACCCAAGCCGGTTCTCGATTTCGCGCCGCGCTACGTTTGTGTGCGACAGGACGCAAATTCCGCGTCGGCGCTCGGTCCAGTGACGCGCGAGGATCGCAAGCTTCGCCACGAGCAGCGTAGTCTTGCCGCTGCCTGGGCACGCCTCGACATCAAGGGGATCAAGCCACTTGATGACGGCCAGCCGAGGGTCGTTGCCGTCGGAACCAGTAAACGCGGATTGCGGCAGGCCGAGAACGCGGCAAGCCCACGCGATATCGTCATCACTAATGGAGGGCAGAACAAGGCCACTGCTACTCATGCATTCGGCGACTCGGTCGTGGTGCCGGGCGCCTCACCGAGCTCGCTATCTACGCTCTCATTTTCGGGGGCGCGCGTTACGTACTCGATGGCATCAACGATGTAGCGCGGCAGCTCCGCACGCAGAGATTCGGATGTAAGTCTCCCTCGCACGTAACGTGCTTGGAGTATGCAAGCGAGATACTGCGCCGCGGTTGCCTTTGATATCTGGGGATCTGAGACAAAGGGCTCATAGACGCGCGAGGCAAGCTTTTCCTTGTCTGGGTTTGCCGCCAGCAGCGCGGCATATGAGCGCAGCGCTTCCCGTGCCACTGCGAAGTGCTTGATCTTGCCGGCGGCGATACGGTTGTCGGCCGCCGCAAGGCAGGCGGCCACCCAAACTTCCTTCGCAAGGCCGGCGTGAGCCAGGTCGTATTCAAGGGTCCATTCGTCGGCAACAAACGTCTCGACCCTCTGCCCGGAGGCTTTGCTGCGGATTCCGGCTCGACGCTCGTTGAGTTGTTCGGGCGTAAAATCTCTTTTGGCCCTCCAGCGCCGCTTAGATCTATCTGGCCATGCCTCGCCGGCCTTGACCCGCCCCACTATCTCTGGCGCGCAATCGGGCATAACGTCCATGTCCGCCAGGCAGGCGACCGGAACGGGAATCGTGCCGTCATCCGTGGGATTCTTTCGCTGGTATATGCGCGCAAATCGCCTGAGCCCCACGCCGCCGACATTGACGATTGAGACGCCATTGCCCGTAAAGTCGCGCCCGAGTATGTGAGCCAGCGTTGGGAGAAGTATGTTCTCGGCGTCGCCCTCGACGATCATCAGTCCGCGAGCGAAGAATAGGTTAGCCTTCGTAACATCGAGGAAACGGCTCAGGAAGCCGTAGTCAGATGCGTCCAGCTCCGTCTTGTCTGAGCTGAGGGAAAATGCCTTTCCGCTGCTCAAGAGAACGAGGTTGTCCAGTTGAATGGCGGAAGCGAGATTTGGGCTGTGCGTCGTGACGATGATCTGGATCTTCTGCCCATCCGGCCGCGCCGTGTCGGCCTTTTGCTGGAGGAACTGCATGAGCCGGAGCTGTCTCTGCGGATGCAGGTGTGCTTCCGGTTCTTCGACCAACAGCAGCGGAAAGCCTTCGGCCTCCGAACCGAGAAGAAGCAACTCACATGCCATGAACAGGAGGTTGTTCGATCCCAGGCCGCGATTTGCCGTGGAGTCCTCGTCGCCTTCATCCCGCAAACCGAGCTCAAGCTTTTCGAGTAACTGGCGGAGGCGGATAGACGTGTCGCCTTTTGATCCGCTGACCGATATATAGCCCTCGAGAAGACTGCCGTGGAACGACAGTTCCTTCAGAAATTCCATGTTCAGGCGGTCACGAGCGCTTCTGATGCCTTTGTGTTCTCCCAGCAGCGCATTGGCGAAATCCGCGATTCCGAGGACGCTCAGCGTGGAAAGATCGTCCGGGGGCCTTTTTCGTGGTCGTAGGCGACACCGTGTTCCTTGATCTCCTTCGTGTGCTGGAGGATTTGCGAAAGGCGCGAGCCGCGGCCGGCGGAAAGTGCGCGCTCCGCGTCTCGCAAGGGGCGCAAGTAGGTCGCGCACAGAAGAACCTTGGCTTCGGGATCTAGTGATGGACCGGCGGCGTCGACTCCCGATTTCGTTTCAGTTGTTATGTAGCGCCTATGACCTTTGAAACCGCCGACGGCCCTCCAGTTGATGTAGAGAACGGGAGTAATGGCACCGTTTTCCTCCACATGAGTCAGGTATTCCGGGAACGCCGATATGTCTGAAGGGCTCAAGTCCGCGAACTTGCAGCGAATCCTTATCTCGGTCTTGCGTGCGGATCCGTCCGGCGGTTGATGGAAATCTGATTCCTCTACGCGCATGAACTCCTGGTCGCGCGTACCGAGCGCGAATCGGATCGCGTCCATGATCGCGGTCTTGCCGGTATCGTTTTCGCCGACCAGTGCCGTGAGTCCCGGCTTGAAGGAAAGAAGCAGGGCATCCGCTCCCTCCCCGAAAGTCCTGAAATTCTCAATGCGCAACTCAGCAAGGAACATCTTATTATTCGATCCTAACCGGAATCGTGCCTCATTCCGTCGCGTTCGAATCCCTCTGCATCGGGAGGTTCGGACAAATCATATCGAAAGCGCTACTTTCGAGATCTGCCGGATCTCTGTGCCAGCACACTGGCGTACTTCTCAAACAGCAACTGCAGCGCCTGCCGCAGCAAACGGCTCTGCGGAATGTCCGTCTGCGCGGAGAGCGCTTTCAGCTTTTCCGCCGTTTCGACCGGAACATAGAGCCCCAGTTGTCGACCCCTGCGCCCGCTTTGCTCTGCCATCAAGTACTTCCCAAAGCCATCTAGCCGAGTCTAGACATTGCAAGCACTGAGGAATAGTGTAATCCAGCGGCTAGAGATCCGCGTAGGGCGGCCCCCGCCGGTGCTGGTAACACCGACGAGGGCCTAACCACAACGCCTGCAGAGAGGCAGTTATGGCTTCCTTCATTATCGCGCACCCGGCGATCGGAGGGGTGCGGACGTGTGAATCTCGCAACGGCAACGGCCTTGCCGTCCTGCGACCACACCAGCTCGGTGGGGTGCGGCCATGAGCGCCCCACGAAAGCGTGCGAGCAGGCATCGGCCCTCGGCTAATCGCGCCCACAAGACGGTCGCGAGCGATGCCCCGTCCGGTCTACTAACCCTAAGAGCAACCAAGTCGATCAGCGTTGAGACGGTTCTTCATGAATGCGTTGGCGCGATTTGCCTCGTCGAAGTCACCTTGCATTCACTGGAGTCGCAGGAGATCGCATTCCCAGAACAGGAGGTTCTGCGGCGCGCGCTCAAATCCATCTGGTCCGTGCACGACTGGATAGACGAGCTGAAACCGGATGACACGGCTGGCGAGAGCGCTGAGCGGGAGGGCGAGTCATGAACCAAACCGACCGGGAGGACATGCTCGTCATCAGCATGGGAATTGACGCCCTGCTGGAGCACGTGCGGCGGACAGAAGCGTGGTGGGAATTGCGAGGCGACCGAACGGCGCTTCAGCGCACTCAGCAACTCGGCGACTCGATCCTGGCGACGCGCCGAAGGTTCTTCGGTCATGAAAAGGACAGTGATCCTCAAGTTGCCGAAGCGCTCATCGTGGCCCAGGGATTGCGGGAAGCAGCTAAGCAATGCAGAGTAGGGCAGCCTGCCCTGAATGCGCGCCTCACTGGTGCCGCAGAGATGATTGAGCGCCTCTGTCGCTCACGCGAGGTGCGGCCATGATCCGCGGACGTTTGCCAGAGATCAGAGTTGCTCCGGAGAACCAGCAGCAAGAACCTGAGCAACTCGAGCACGCGCTGGAACCGATGCCGTGCGATGGATGCGCGCATGTAATCACATGCACACGGCGCCAACTTGCGTGTCGGTCGTTCGCTCAGTACGTCCGGTCAGGGCGATGGAATGCGCAGGCCTCTCTGAGCCTTCCGAATCGCAGATCCTATTTGCGACTGTTTCGTCATTGAGCGGTCGGGAGAGCGCCATGGCAAAGCGCGGATCTAGGACAGCGGGGCCCGCAGGTCGAGAACCGCCGTCGAGCGGGTGTGGTGAACTTGCGGATCAGAGAGATCGCCTCTTTGAGGCGCTCGGAATCATCGAGGTCGCCCGCCACGCGCTCGCTAGCAGGCTCACGAAGTTGGACGAGCATTCCGTTATCGACGCGTTGAAGGCTGCATATCGCATCGTCGATGACGTCGCTTGCGCCCTGGAGAAAAACGAATCAGCGCCAGTAGCTGAGCAATCTGCTTCTGAGCCAAGCTCCTGAAGCGGTTCACTCGCGTTTCCATTCGTCTTCACGCTGGAGGTAATCAGCGAGAATTTCCGATGATGCGGCTGGGTGCCGATCTGTCCAACGATCATGCGGAAAGCTATCCGCATGCCGCGGATACAAGACTGTCGCCCATCAGTCCGGGCTTGACCGAGGTATCACTGCTTCCGGTCGATAGGGGGCAGGGCGGATCAATTGCTGGCCTTCTTGTCTCGCTGCTGTATATTAATACAGGTTCGGTCTTATCGTGGAACAATGGGACGCAGGCTCTCGCGGATCGATCTATTTCAACCGTCAACGACGGATACTTGGATCGTACTCGTCGATCCGTGGTGGAACGTTCAAGCGCCTCCCCAAAGATTGTCGCCCGGATCGGATCTCCTCGATGCATATCTGTCGACGATGCTGCGATTCCATCGCGAGGGCTGGACGTTACACGAGTTCTCCAGCATCTCTGCCTGCTTCTTCGTAAGCAAAGGAGATCGTCGCGGTTGGCAGGTCACACTCACCAAGGACGATCCCGGACGACGCGATGCATCACGCGGCGTCGGCCTGATCTCTAGGACCTAGCTGACATCCTCGAGCTCATCGCGAATTAGGTCAGTTCGTACGACCTCAACGTCCTTCGGCGCGTTGATGCCGATTCGGACCTGGAATCCCGTTTCGAGAAGGACTATCTCAACTTCATCGCCGATGAAGAATGATTCGCCTTGCCGGCGTGTGATGACGAGCATGAATCAACCCTCCGTGTCGATTGAGTCGCGGGAAGAAACTATCGCACAACGCGACCGCTGCTGTGGTCGCAAAGTTGATTCTACGTAAATGGGACGAACGCTACTGCGCGCCCCGCTGCGGTCGCGGGATGGCGGAGGGAGCGCGCGCAGGGTCCGCGACGTGGTGATCAAGTCGCAAGCGACAGTCGGCTCCCTCAAGTTTCGCCCGGTTTTTCGGCGAAACTCTGGGGCACACGTTCTGCAAAACACCGCGCCCACCAGATGGCTACGGAAGCTTCAGCCGTCGGGCGGGCGAAACTCTCGACCTCGCATGGCTCCGGTTCGCCCGCGCAATGCGCGCCGTGCGGGCGCCTTTGCGAGCAGGATGCGAACCGACGGTTCTCCGTCACGCAGACCAAGAACGGTAGTGGTCCGGGACTTGCGGGATAGCCATGCGACTGCGGGACTTTGCGGGATAGCCATGTGACTGCGGGACTTTTGCGGGACTTCGCCCTGCTTCGTCGTACTTCGTTGGGATTCTTGCAACGGACGCCCCGCGAGCACGGTTAATGGAATCAACTACTTACCAACTGCTACACTGGCGCCAATGGCGCTTGGTCGAACTACGAACCATGAGGTCGGGAGTTCGAATCTCTCCGGGCGCGCCATTCTTCAGTA
>NZ_CALFXI010000065.1 GCF_937958065.1 uncultured Steroidobacter sp. | reverse complement strand
TATATCAGACTCAGTTTGACTTTACAGATTAAATGTCCTATTTAGCGGACATGCGGACCCTTCCAGCCCTCAACCCAGCGATGTTTGGACACTCCTTCAGAACGGAGCGGCTAGCTCTGGGCAAGACGCAACAACAGATCGCGGAGGCTGCCAACTGTCGGCGTCAAACCATCGTCGACCTGGAGGCCGGTCGCAACGTGTCTCTGCATATCGTTTTCGCGGCCCTGGCGGCGCTAGGCAAGGGTCTGACGATCACCGATGCACGCCCGGACCTGGACCAGATCCATCTGCTGCTGGACCCGCAAGATGAAAGTTAGAGCCCTGAACGTATCGACGCCGACCGGCCAGTCGGGGCTGCTGGTGCGTGAGGCGCGTTATGTCTTCAACTACACGACCACCGAGCGCGTCAATGAGGTGTCGTTGACGATGCCGATCCGGGCGCAGAGCTACGCATCGACGCCGATGCTGCCGGTGTTCTCGATGAACCTGCCGGAAGGCTATCTGTACGATCTGATCGCCCGGCGCATCGCCAAGCACGAGCACATCGACGACATGCGAATGCTGGCCATCACTGGCCGACGGCAGATCGGGAGGCTGCGGTTCGTGCAGCCGGACGCGCCCTGGGAAGCGTCGCCTGCGCAGATTGGACTGAAGCAACTGCTGAACGAGCCCGCCTCGCGCGGGGTGTTCGATTTTCTGGTGGACACGTATTTCGGGTCAGGCATCTCTGGTGTGCAGCCGAAGGTGCTGATGCCGGACGCCGACGCCGTACCGCCGGAGCGCGTGACGTTTCCCGAAGCCGATCTCATCGTGAAGACCGGTGCGGCCGAGTATCCATGGCTGGCGCAGAATGAGTTCCTGTGCATGGAGGTTGCCCGCCGCGCAGGACTGGACGTACCGGAGTTCTGGCTTTCGGATGACGCGCATCTGTTCGTCCTGCGACGGTTCGATCTGCAGCCCGAGCGACAAGGCTTCGAGGACATGGCGGCGCTCATGGGAAAGTGGCGCGATCCGCAGGGCAACTACAAATATCAGGAGAGCTATGAGGCGATCGCCCGCATCGTCTCGGCGTTCAGTGGCGTGCGAGCGAGTGTCAACCTGCAGTCCTTCTTCGCCTCCGTGGCACTGTCGGTGATGGTGCGCAATGGCGATGCGCACCTGAAGAACTTCGGCCTGCAGTATCGCGACCCGAGCGCGGGCGAGGCATGGCTCGCACCGGTCTTCGACGTGGTAACGACCACCCTCTATCCGCACTACAACCAGCGCACCGGCGAGATGCGCGTCGACCGCACGATGGCGCTCAAGCTGTTCTCGGGCGCGAAGACGCGCCTGTATCCCACCCGCGAACAGCTACTGGAGTTTGCCAGGACCGTCTGCATGGTCAGCCGTCCCGAAGAGGTCATCGAGCGGATCGCCACGGCCATGTCGGAGACGCTGGATGCGCATCGACCGCGTCTGGCACATGAGTATGGCGCGCGCCTGGTCGAGGAATGGGAGGGCGGTCGGCTGGCGGTGTCGCCCGCACGTTCTTACAGCGCGCATCCCTCTCGCGGAACACCGCCCCCGGCGTAAACGACGCACGCCGGTTGAGGGCTCACGCCCGCTTCCGCACCGCCGCCGGTTTCTTCTTCTCCAGAATCGGCTTCAGATATTTGCCCGTGTACGACCCCTTCACCTGAGCAATCTGCTCCGGCGTCCCCGTCGCCACGATCGTGCCGCCGCCACCGCCGCCTTCCGGTCCCAGATCGATGATCCAGTCCGCGGTCTTGATGACGTCGAGATTGTGTTCGATCACGACGATCGTATTGCCCTCGTCACGCAGACGATGCAGCACACCTAGCAATTGCTCGATATCGAAGAAGTGCAGACCGGTGGTCGGCTCGTCCAGGATGTAAAGCGTGCGGCCGGTGGAACGCTTGGACAGTTCCTTCGCCAGCTTCACGCGCTGAGCCTCACCGCCTGACAGAGTCGTCGCGTTCTGGCCGAGCCGGATATAAGACAGACCGACGTCCATCAGCGTCTGCAGCTTGGGCGCGATCACCGGAGCGTGGCGGAAGAACTCCAGCGCATCCTCGACCGTCATGTCGAGCACTTCGCTGATGCTCTTGCCCTTGTAATGAATCTCCAGTGTTTCGCGGTTGTAGCGTTTGCCTTTGCAAACGTCGCACGGCACGTACACGTCGGGCAGGAAGTGCATTTCCACTTTGATGACGCCATCGCCCTGGCAAGCTTCGCAGCGGCCGCCCTTGACGTTGAAGCTGAACCGGCCCGCTTCGTAGCCGCGAGCGCGTGCTTCCGGCACGCCGGCGAAGATCTCGCGAATGGGCGTGAACAGGCCGGTGTACGTGGCCGGATTGGAGCGGGGAGTGCGGCCGATCGGGCTCTGGTCGATATCGATGACCCGATCGATTTCATCCAACCCTTCGACGCCATCGCTCGGCGCCGGGTCGGTCGACGCATCGTTCAACTGGCGCGCCACGAATTGATACAGCGTGTCGTTGACGAGCGTCGACTTGCCCGAGCCGGACACGCCCGTGACGCACGTCATCACGCCGAGCGGAATATCGACCGTCACGCCCTTCAAGTTGTTGCCGCGAGCGTTGACGATCCGCAGGTGACGGCCTTCCTGCACCGGTGTTCGCAGCGCGGGAATAGCGATCTCGCGTTTGCCCGAAAGATATTGGCCCGTGATCGAATTGGCGTCCGCCGCGATCTCCGCCGGCGTGCCTTGTGCGATGACCAGGCCGCCGTGCACGCCCGCACCGGGGCCGAGGTCGACGACGTGATCGGCATGACGGATCGCATCTTCGTCATGCTCGACGACCAGCACGGTGTTTCCTAGATCGCGCAGACGATTCAACGTCAACAACAACCGATCGTTGTCGCGCTGATGCAGGCCGATCGACGGCTCGTCGAGAATGTACATGCAACCGACCAGCCCGGAGCCGATCTGGCTGGCGAGCCGGATGCGCTGCGCTTCGCCACCGGATAGCGTGTCGGCGCTGCGATCCAAGGTCAGATAATCGAGGCCCACATCGCTGAGAAAGCGCAACCGCTCGCCGATCTCTTTGACGATCTTGCCCGCGATCTCGCCGCGCCAGCCTTCCAGCTGCAGCTCCGAGCTGAAGCTCAACGCATCCGCGACCGCCAGCTTCGCCAGGTCCGGCAGAGTCCGTTCGGCAACGAACACATTGCGCGCGGCGCGATTCAGGCGCGTGCCGCCGCAGTCGGGGCAGGGCTGATTGCTGAGGTACTTGGCAAGTTCCTCGCGAACGGCGACCGACTCGGTCTCGCGATAGCGTCGTTCCAGATTCGGAATTACGCCCTCCCATTTGTGAGAGCGGCGCAGCGTTCCACCCTGGGCATTGACGTATTTGAAATCGATCTTCTCTTCGCCGCTGCCGTAGAGCACGACCTTCCTGCACTTGGCCGGCAGGTCCTCCCAGGGGGCCTCGACGTCGAATTTGTAGTGCTTCGCGAGCGATTGCATCAACGCGAAGTAATAGGCATTGCGCCGATCCCAGCCGCGAATCGCGCCACCGGCGATCGACAGGTTCGGATGATGAATGACGCGCGCCGGATCGAAGAACTGCTGCACGCCCAGGCCCGAGCAAGTGGCGCACGCGCCGGCGGGATTGTTGAAGGAGAACAGCTTCGGTTCGAGGTCGGCGATGCTGTAGGCGCAGACGGTGCACGCGAACTTATCGGAGAACACCAGCTCTTCGCGCTTCGGATCGTCCATGAACGACACGCGCGCGACGCCGTCGGCCATGCGCAGTGCCGTTTCGAACGACTCCGCCAGGCGCTGTCCCACATCGGAGCGTACTTTCAATCGGTCGACCACCGCATCGATGCTGTGTTTCTTTTTCGGATCCAGCTTCGGCACCGCGTCCAGCTCGACGACGTGGCCATCGACGCGCGCACGCACGAAACCCTGGCCGCGCAGTTGTTCGAACACCTGGGCGTGCTCGCCCTTGCGATCGTCGATCATCGGCGCGAGCAGCAGGATCGGTGTGCCTTCCGGCAGGCGCATCACCTGATCCACCATCTGACTGACGGTCTGCGCGGCCAGATCGATGCCATGATCCGGGCAGCGCGGCGTGCCGACGCGCGCGAACAGCAGACGCAGGTGATCGTAAATCTCGGTGACCGTGCCTACGGTCGAGCGCGGATTGTGAGACGTCGATTTCTGCTCGATCGCGATCGCCGGCGACAAACCCTCGATCGAGTCGATGTCGGGCTTTTCCATCATCGACAGGAATTGACGAGCGTAGGCCGACAGCGACTCGACATAGCGCCGCTGACCTTCGGCATAGATGGTGTCGAACGCCAGCGACGACTTGCCCGAGCCGGACAAGCCGGTGAAAACGATCAGCTTGTCGCGCGGAATCTCGAGGTCGATGTTGCGCAGGTTGTGAGTGCGGGCGCCGCGGATGACGATGGAAGGCATGGCTACCGTACGTGGCGTCAAAAGGGAATCGTTCAATATACGGGGCCACGCAATCTCGGGCAAAACCTGGTCAGCCGGCGGCATGAATCGGCGCCGCGCTCGCCAGCATGAATGGCAGCCGCTGGGGCGACCCATAATTGGGTCCGGGGCTCCACAAATCGATATCGTATATACGCCAGCGAGTTTAGAATCCCGGCCTTCATTGCATTCGAGGTTCGCTAGTCATGGCGCGCGGTATCAATAAAGTCATTCTGGTAGGCAACTTGGGAGCGGACCCCGACACGCGCTACATGCCCAGCGGCAAGGCTGTCACCAACATCCGGATCGCCACCTCCGAGTCCTGGAAGGACAAGCAGACGGGCGACATGCAGGAGCGCACCGAGTGGCACTCGGTCGTCCTCTACGACAAGCTCGGCGAGATCGCCGCGGAATACCTGCGCAAGGGTTCGCAGGTGTACATCGAAGGCTCGCTGCGCACCCGTAAGTGGCAGGACAAGGAAGGCAAGGACCGTTACACCACCGAAATCATCGGCCAGAACATGCAGATGCTCGGTGGCCGTGGCGGCGGCGGCGGCGGTGGTGGCGGTGGCGGCTTCGGCGGCGACGACGAGCAGCCGCGTCGTGCCCCGTCCCGGCCCGCCCAGAACGAGCGCTCGGCGCCTCCGCCGGCCGACGATGGCGGCGGCTTCGACGACGACATCCCGTTCTGATGGGCCCTGGCTGCGCGCCAGACCCCTGAATTAACAAAAGATTGCCCCTATCACTCGGGGCCCGCCGGCCGCTCGAGCCCGCGGGCCCCGAAATCCGTTCGCCGGTGGAAAAGCCCCGGCGCCGCCCTTATCCTTGTCAGCCCCCATAGCCTGCGTTCGTCCGCTTATCCCAACCCAATGCCTCGCGTCTTTATCCGCACTTTCGGCTGCCAGATGAATGAGTACGACTCCGCCCGCATGGTGGACGTGCTGCGCGAGGCCGAGGGGTTTGAGCCGACGGACGATCCCGCCCAGGCCGACCTGCTGCTGCTCAATACCTGCTCGGTGCGTGAGAAGGCGCAGGAGAAGGTGTTTTCGCAGCTCGGCGGCTGGAAGCAGCTGAAGAAGGCCAATCCGGGCCTGATCATCGGCGTCGGCGGCTGCGTGGCCAGCCAGGAAGGCGATGGCATCACCAAGCGCGCGCCTTATGTCGACCTGGTGTTCGGACCGCAGACCCTGCACCGCCTGCCGGACATGATCCGCGAGATCCGCTCGGCCGGCCGCTCGGTCGTCGACGTGAGCTTCCCGGAGATCGAGAAGTTCGATCACCTGCCGGCGCCGCGCTCCGAGGGCGCGACCGCGTTCGTGTCCATCATGGAAGGGTGCAGCAAGTACTGCACGTTCTGCGTCGTGCCTTACACCCGCGGCGAGGAAGTGAGCCGTCCGTTCGAGTCGGTGATGCAGGAGATCCGCCAGCTCGCCGACCAGGGCGTCAAGGAAATCAATCTGCTCGGCCAGAACGTCAATGCCTACGACGGCCCGATGGACGATGGAACGCCGTGCGATCTGGGCACGTTGATCTACTGCGTGGCGGACGTGCCGGGCATCGAGCGCATCCGCTTCACCACATCGCACCCGGTGGAGTTCAAGGACTCGCTGATCGAGGCTTATCGCGACGTGCCGCAGCTCGCGAATTATCTGCATCTGCCGGTGCAGGCCGGCTCGGACCGCATTCTCATGGCGATGAAGCGTGGCTACACCGCGCTTGAATACAAGCAAAAGATCCGCAAATTGCGGGCCGTGCGCCCGGACATCAGCATCTCCTCGGATTTCATCGTCGGCTTCCCCGGCGAGACCGCCAAGGACTTCGAAGCGACCATGAACCTGATCGCCGAGGTCGGCTTCGATCAGTCTTTCAGCTTCATCTACAGCCGTCGCCCCGGCACGCCGGCGGCGTCGCTGCCGGACGATGTTTCCCAGGAAGAAAAACACCAGCGTCTGGAGCTGCTCCAGGCGCGCATCAACCAGCAGGCCATGGCGATCAGTCGCCGCATGGTCGGCACGGTGCAGCGTGTGCTCGTCGAGCGCCCCGCGAAGAAAGACGCGCGGCAGCTCGCAGGCAAGACCGAGAACATGCGCTGGGTCAATTTCGATGGCCCGCACACGCTGATCAATCAATTCGCCGATGTACTGATCACCGAAGCCATGCCGAATTCGCTGCGTGGCCGGCTGGTCGGCGCGGGCGAAACCTCTTCCATCCCGGCCGCGGCGGAGTTGGCCGTGGCTGCTCAGTGATTTCGCGTGGGAGCGCGCGTGGCACGGCTTTGAACGCATCCATCGCAAGGCGCGAACTCGCGTTCGAGCCAGTGGACAATTCCCGGCTCGCCAATTTCGTCGGCCCCATGGACGAGAACCTGCGGCACGTGGAGCAACGGCTCAACGTGCAGGTGCATCGTCGTGGCGGCCACCTGGAAGTGTCCGGCAACCCGGCCGCGGCCACCGCGGCGGAGAAGGTGCTGCGGCGTTTGTTCGATCTGTCGTCGAAAGAATCCATCACACCGGATCGTGTGCATTTAGCAGTGCAGGAGGCAGGCATGGAAGAATCAACGGCGCCAGTGCTGGTCACGCCGCGTCCCTCGGACGAGGTGACGATCCACACGCAACGTGGCGGCATCCGCGGGCGCGGTCCGAATCAAAGACAGTATCTGCACAACATCCACACCAACGACCTGACGTTCGGCATCGGGCCGGCGGGCACGGGCAAGACTTATCTGGCCGTTGCGTGCGCGGTGGAGGCGCTGCAGACCGATCGCGTGCGTCGCATCGTGCTGGTGCGTCCGGCAGTGGAGGCGGGCGAGCGCCTCGGCTTCCTGCCTGGCGACATCGGTCAGAAAGTGGATCCTTATCTGCGGCCGATGTACGACGCCCTCTACGACATGATGGGTTTCGATCGGGTGGCCCGCGCCATCGAGCGCCAGGTGATCGAAATCGCGCCGCTGGCGTTCATGCGCGGCCGATCCCTTAATGACTCCTTCATCATTCTGGACGAAGCTCAGAACACTTCGGTGGAGCAGATGAAGATGTTTCTGACGCGCATGGGCTTCGGTTCCAAGGCGGTCGTGACCGGCGACATCACCCAGACCGACCTGCCCAAGCAGCAGCTGTCGGGCTTGAAGCATGTGATGAACGTGCTGCCCGGCGTCGACGGCGTGGCCTTCAGCTACTTCACCTCGCGTGACGTGGTCAGGCATCCGCTGGTCCAGCGGATCGTGCAGGCGTACGAGCACAAGCAGGCGGCTGCCCCCGACCGACCTGGAGGCGACGGAAGTTGAAACTGGCCGTGACCGTGCAAGTGGCAAGTTCGCGTCGCGGCGTACCGCATGCCCGGAGTCTGAACCGGTGGGCGCAGGCTGCCTGCGCCCCCTTTCTGCCGCGCTCCAGGAAGAATCAGCAGAACAAGGAGCTGGCGTTGACCATTCGCGTGGTCGGCGCCGCCGAGAGCCGCCGGCTCAACCGCACCTGGCGCGCCAAGGACAAGCCGACCAATGTTTTGTCATTTCCCGCCGCGCCGCTGGCGCCCGGGAATGATGGCGTGCCGTCTCGTTTATCCGCCAAAGAATTTTCCGGACTTCATGAGTTGGGCGACCTCGCGATCTGCGCGCCCGTGGTGGCGCGAGAGGCGAAGGAACAGGGCAAGGCGGCGCAGGCGCATTGGGCCCACATGGTGGTCCACGGCGTGCTGCATCTGTTGGGCTTCGATCACGAGAACGAGCGAGACGCCACCGTGATGGAAGCTCGTGAAGTGAAAATTCTGGCGCAATTCGGATACGACAACCCTTATGCCTGAAGAGCACAGTCATCACACCAGCAGCTGGCTGCGACGGATCACCGGCTCATTGAGCGGCGAGCCGCGCGATCTGGAAGATCTCAACGAAGTGCTGGGGCAGGCCCGCGAGCGGGGCATCATCGACTCCGACGCGCATGAAATGCTCGAAGGCGTGTTCCGTGTCATCGAGCTGCAGGTGCGCGACATCATGGTGCCGCGCTCGCAGATGATCATCGTCAATCGCGACGATCCGCCGGAGGAAATCCTGCCGATGGTGGTCGAGCACGGCCACTCGCGTTATCCCGTCATCGGCGAGGATCGCGACGAAATCGTCGGCATTCTGCTCGCCAAGGACCTGCTGCGTTATTTTGCCGAGGGCGAGCGCTCGAGCTTCGATATCAAGGAATGCCTGCGGCCCGCCGTGTTCATTCCCGAGAGCAAGCGCCTCAACGTGCTGCTGAAGGAATTCCGCGTCAGTCATCATCACATGGCCATCGTGGTCGATGAGTACGGCGGCGTGTCGGGGCTCGTCACCATCGAGGACGTGCTCGAGCAGATCGTCGGCGACATCGGCGACGAGTACGACACCGACGACGATCTGGACATCCGCAAGGAAGGCGAGCGGCAGTTCACGGTCAAGGCGCAGACCCGCATCGACGAGTTCAACAGCTACTTCGGCACGGACTTCAGCGACGAGGAGTTCGACACCATCGGCGGCCTGGCCATCAGCAGCCTGGGGCGGTTGCCCCGGCGCGGTGAATCTTTTTCGTTCGGCGGGCTCGAATTCAAAGTGCTGCGCGCCGATCGCCGTCGCCTCGACCTGCTGCGTGTGATCACGCCGCGCGATATCGAACCGAACGAAGATTGATCCGGGGCGGCCGCCGGCCGCGATCGGCTCCGTCATCCGTCATTGCATCCAAGTGAACACTTCGAAGGGACAAATGGCGGCCATGCCGCTGCTCGAAAAGGATCACGCCGTGAGCGTGCGCACCTTCAAGTTCTACACGCATTTGTCCCTGCCGGTGGGCGCGGCGGTGTCGCTCGCGTTCGCGCCGTTCAATCTGTGGCCGCTGGCCATCCTGTGCTTCTCGTTCCTGTTCCTCGCCTGGGAAGATGCGACACCGAAGCAGGCCGCGCAGCGCGGGTTCCTGTTCACGGCAGGTACCTACCTCGCCGGCACCTATTGGCTGTATCACAGCATTCACACCATCGGGCACGCGCCGTTTCTGCTGACGATGTTCGTGATGGTGGCGCTGGTCGCCATCATGGCGGCGTACACCGCACTGGTCGGCTATGCGTTGAAACGCTGGATTCCGGGACAGGGCTGGATCCGATGGCTGCTCGTATTGCCCGGCGCGATCGTCATTCTCGAATGGTTCCGCGGCTGGTTTCTCAGCGGCTTTCCCTGGCTCGCGCTCGGCTACACGCAGACTGACACTTGGCTCGCGGGTCTCGCGCCAATCGGTGGTGTGTATACCGTAAGCCTCGCCGTGACTTTGTGTGCGGGCGCCCTCGTCGCGATTGTCCTCGGCAATAAAAACATTCGCATCGCGGCGGCGAGTGTCATCGGTGTCCTGTGGCTCGTCGGCCTGGCCTTCCACGGCAAGGAATGGACCCAAAAGACCGGCGAGCCGATCAGTGTCGCGATCGTGCAGGGCGCCGTCCCGCAGGAGATGAAATGGGCAGAGGCACAGCGCGATAAAACCATCGAGCTGTATCGCGGCCTGACGCGCAAGCACCTGGGCACCGATTTGATCATCTGGCCAGAGGCTGCGTTACCCGGCCTGTCCTATGAGCTGAGCGACGTGCTGAGCGAGGAGTGGACGGCAGCACACGCTGCGGGCTCGGCGCTGGTGCTCGGGCAGGTGCACTACGACCCCGATGAGCAGGTGTATTTCAATGCGGTGCTGGCGCTCGACAAGGAACCGCAGTGGTACGCCAAGCGACGCCTGGTGCCGCTGACCGAATATTTCCCGACGCTGCCTGCCTGGCTGACCAGCTGGCTGCGAAGCATGGAGCTGCCGTACAGCGGCTTCAAAGCCGGCATCGAGGATCCCCCGCCGCTCGACGCCGCCGGTCAGAAACTGGCGCTGACGATTTGTTACGAAGACGCCTACGCGTCGGAGCAGCTGGACGTCCTGAAGAGTGCGACGCTGCTGGTGAATGTGACCAACGACGCCTGGTTCGGCGATTCCACGGCCGCGCATCAGCACTTGCAGATCAGCCGCATGCGGGCGCTGGAAGCGGGCAGGCAGCTGCTGCGGGCTGCGAACGACGGCATTTCCGCAATCATTGCCGCGAACGGCGTGGTCGAGAAAACGTTCCCCCGCTTCGAGCCCGGCGTGCTCACCGGCGAGGTGCAACCGCGCATCGGCTTGACCCCGTATGCCAGGGTCGGCAACTGGCCCGTCATCATCCTGAGCTTCCTGTTTCTGGCCGCGGGTTGCTGGCCGCTGCTCGTCCGCCGCAAAAATCGAGATTGATCGGGGCCGCCTGATCGCCGTATCGGCCTGAATGCCCGAGTTGTATCCCGGCCCCTGTCGCCGGTTGGGGACTTCCGTGTAAATCGGCCGTGCCCGCAAACCCTGTCCCCGGCTGCGTCACGCCAGTATCATTGGCCGATGTGCCTTTGAATGTGCTGGGGACGAGTGGACAATTTTTTACAGGTCATCCTGCTCGGGATCATCGAGGGCATCACCGAATTCCTGCCCATCTCCAGCACCGGTCACCTGCTGATCGCGCAGCATTGGCTGGACCGCCGCTCGGATCTGTTCAATGTCGCCATTCAGGCTGGCGCGATTCTCGCGGTGGTCGTCATCTATTGGCGGCGGCTGTGGAATCTCACCATGAATTTCGCGCAGGCCGACAGTCGCGACTATCTGTTCAAGCTCAGCTGGGCTTTCGGCATCACCGTGCTGGGTGGGCTGGTCGCCAAGAAACTCGGCCTGGAGCTGCCCGAGACCGTGGCGCCGATCGCCTGGGCGCTGATCGTCGGCGGTCTGGTGATTTTCGCGGTCGAGGCGTATGCCGAGCGGCAGCCGGTGCGCGAGACGCTGACTTGGGGCGTGGCCACATGGGTGGGCCTGGCGCAAATCCTCGCGGCGGTGTTTCCTGGCACCTCGCGCTCGGCGGCAACGATTTTCGCGGCCATGCTCGCCGGCATGACGTCGCGTCCGGCCGCGGCCGAGTTCGCCTTCCTGGTCGGCATTCCGACCATGTTCGCGGCGACGGCCTACGAATTGCTGAAGATGTATGAAGACGGCCAGCTCGCGAGCGAGAACTTCGGCGATCTGGCGCTGGGCTTCGTGGTGTCGGCCATCGTGGCGTTCATTGCCGTGAAGTGGCTTTTGCAATACATCCAGACGCATCGCTTCACCATCTTCGCCTGGTATCGCATCGCCCTGGGCATTCTGCTGCTGGTAGCCGTGTAGAGAGAGCTTCATGCCGAACCGCCTGACACGCTGGATCATCATCGGGTTGGTGCTGGGCATCGTCAGCGGCTATCTGGCGTACGCGTACTTTCCCGACTCCAGCGCGCGCTACGCCGAAATCGCGTCGTTGCTGCCGACCATCTTCCTTCGGCTGATCAAGATGATCATCGCGCCGCTGGTGTTCGCGACGCTGGTGGTCGGCATTGCCAAGCTCGGCGATATCGCCATGGTCGGCAAGGTCGGCGGCAAGGCGCTCGCATGGTTCATCGGCGCTTCGCTGATTTCACTCACGCTCGGTTTGATCCTGGTGCAGTTGTTCGAGCCGGGCAAAGCCATGCAGCTGCCGCTGCCGGAGGCTAACGCGGCGTCGGGCCTGCAGACCGATGCGCTGTCGTTGAACACCTTCATCTCGCATACCGTGCCGACCAGCGTCATCGATGCGATGGCTCGCAACGAGATCCTGCAGATCGTGGTGTTCTCGTTGTTCTTCGGCACCGCCATGGCGTCGCTCGGCGAGCGCAGCAAGAGCGTCATCGAGGTGCTCGATGCGGTCGCGCACATCATGCTGAAGGTGACTGGCTACGTCATGCTGTTCGCGCCCCTGGCGGTGTTCGGTGCGCTTGCCAGCACGGTCGCCAAGGAGGGGCTGGGCATCATCGGCGTCTATGGATTGTTCGTCGGCGAGTTCTACCTGGCGCTGGCGATCCTGTGGCTGGTGCTGGTCGTGCTCGGCGGCATGGTCATCGGGCCACGGGTGGTGCATCTGGTCCGGCGCATTCGCGAGCCGGTGATCCTGGCGTTCTCGACGGCCAGCTCGGAAGCGGCCTATCCGAAGACGCTGGAAGAGCTGGAACGCTTCGGCTGCAGCAACCGCGTGGCGAGCTTCGTATTGCCGGTGGGCTATTCGTTCAACCTCGACGGCTCGATGATGTACTGCACGTTCGCGGTCCTGTTCATCGCGCAGGTGTATGGCATCGAGATCGGCATCGGTCAGCAGATCGTCATGGTCGCCATCCTGATGCTCACCTCCAAGGGCATCGCGGGCGTGCCGCGTGCGTCGCTGGTGGTGATCGCGGCGACCCTGCCGCATTTCAATATTCCCGAAGCCGGCATGCTGCTGCTGCTCGGCATCGACCACTTCCTCGACATGGGCCGCTCAGCAACGAATGTGGTCGGCAACAGCATCGCCACCGCGGTGGTCTCCAAGTGGCAGGGCGAGCTGCAGACATCGAGCGCCGAGCCGCTGCCCGCCAAAGCGGGTTGAGCTGAAAATCTTCACACGTTTGGTCTTCTGAGCGGGGCGGTCGGCATGCTCAAATCGGGCATGCGCCCCGATCCCGATCAACTGCTGGCTGCCGTCAACGCCCAGGAGGCTCGCGCCGGGCGCGGCAAGCTGCGGATCTTTTTCGGCGGTTCGGCCGGTGTGGGCAAGACCTATTCGATGCTCGAAGCGGCGCATCGAGTGCACGAGACCGGCGCCGATCTGGTGCTTGGGTATATCCAGCCGCACGGGCGGACCGAGACCGACAATCTGCGCAACGGCCTGGAACAGTTGCCGACCTTACCGGTCCGGTATCGCGGACTGGTGCGCCAGGAGTTCGATCTCGATGCCGCGCTGAAGCGCCGGCCCGCCATCCTGCTGGTCGACGAGCTGGCCCATTCCAATCTCATCGAAGGCGAGCCGCCGCCGCGGCACGCCAAACGCTGGCAGGACATCGAAGAGCTGCTCGAAGCGGGCATCAATGTCTGGACCACGGTCAATGTCCAGCATCTGGAGAGTCTCAACGATCTGGTGGCGCAGATCACCGGGGTGCGTCAGCGCGAGACCATTCCCGATCGCATTTTCGATGACGCCGACGAGGTCGAACTGATCGATCTGCCGCCGGACGATCTGCTGGCGCGCCTGCACGCGGGGCTGATCTATCTGCCGGAAGAGGCACGTACCGCGGTCGATCGTTTCTTTCGCAAATCCAATCTGATTGCGTTGCGCGAGCTGGCATTGCGCCGCATGGCGGATCGTGTCGACGCGTCGGCGCGGGCGACGGCTTCGTTGGATCGTGCGTCCCGCGCATGGATGGCGCGCGATCGTTTGCTCGTCGCTGTCGGCCCGGACGAGCAGGCTGAACAGCTGGTGCGTGCGGGCAAGCGGATGGCGGATGCGCTCGATGCGGCCTGGTCGGTCGTGTATGTAGAAACGCCCGAGCTGCTGCGATTGTCACAACATCAGCGCAATCGTCGCATCGACATCCTGCGGCTCGCGGAATCGTTGGGTGCGGAGACCGTGACGCTCGACGGTCCCACGGCGGCCGAAGCGTTGAGCGAGTATGCGCAGACTCGAAATGCGACTCGCGTGATCGTCGGCGCTCCGAAACGACGCGGCTGGCGCGCGTGGTTACGCCCGTCCACGACCACGGCGCTGGCGCGAAAGGCGAAGGCGTTCGATGTCATCGTGATCGCGCCCGCGGGAACATCCAAGCAAGCGAAGACTGACCGCAACGACGTGCCTTCGGTCAGCGTGCCGATTCATTGGGATCGCTATGCCTGGGCGCTGGCCACGACCTTGATCTGCACCGCCATCGGCTTCGCGATGCAGGAGAGCTTCGAGGCAGCAAACATCGTCATGATCTACGTGCTGGGCGCCACCATCGCCGGTGTGCGATTCGGGCGGGGCCCGGCCGTGCTCACGGCCATCGCCAACGTGATCGCCTTCGACTTCTGTTTCGTGCCCCCGCACTTCACGTTCTCGGTGGCGGATGCTCAGTACGTCGTGACGTTCGTGGTCATGCTGGTCGTGACGCTGGTGATCGCGAATTTGATGGCGAGCGTGCGTCAACAGACTCGTGTCGCAGGTGCGCGAGAGCGGCGGACTCATTTGCTGTATGCGATGAGTCGCGAGTTGGCGGCGACCCGTGGGATAGCCGAACTGGCGCGGGTTGCGGTTCGTCACGTGGCCGAAGTCTTTCAATGTCAGGCCGTGGTCTTATTGCCGGATGCCTCGGGCAAGCTCAGACAGCCGAGCGATCTGCCGGAGTCGGGCTCGCTCCGGTCGGCGGACCTGTCGATCGCGCAATGGGTGCTAGATCATGGGCGTCGTGCGGGGCTCGATTCGGACACGTTGCCCGCGGCGCCCGCGTTGTATCTACCGTTGGGGAGCGAGCAGCAGAAGCTCGGGGTGCTGGCGGTGCTGCCTCAAAATCGCCGTCGCGTTCTGTTGCCGGAACAAAGGCGTCTGCTGGAAACATTTGCGGCGCAGATCGGCCTGGCAGTGGAGCGCGGCAAGCTCGCTGAAATCGCCGAGTCGGCCCGCGTTGCCGCCGAAACCGAAAGCTTGCGAAACACTTTGCTCGCTTCGATCTCGCACGACTTGCGCACGCCACTGGCGGTGATCGCTGGCGCCAGCAGCACGCTGGCTGAGCACGGCGAGGGACTGGACCCAGCCGCGCGTCGGAAGCTGGCGGTGTCCATCGAGTCCAAAGCCCGTGACATGACCGATGTCGTCGCCAATGTGCTCGACTTGATGCGGTTCGAATCCGGGCACGTCGTGTTGCGCAGGGAATGGGAGACATTGGACGATCTGCTAGGGACCGCGCTGAGCCGGATGCAGGAGCGGCTCGGCACCCACCGAGTCATATCGCAGCTGACCGCTGACCTGCCGCCGGTCTACGTCGATGCAAGTCTGATCGTGCAGGTCTTCGTCAATCTGCTGGACAACGTGGTGAAGTACACGCCGCCCGGCACGGCTGCGACCATCTCGGCCGCGGTTCGTGACGATATGATGGTTGTTACCTGCGACGACGCCGGGCCCGGGTTGCCGCCCGGCGAGAGCAACCGGCTTTTCGAGAAGTTTCATCGAGGCAACGACGAGGGCGCGACCGTCGGTGCGGGTCTGGGGTTGGCGATCTGTCGCGCGATCGTTCGTGCGCATGGCGGTGACATTACAGCCGAGGCACGGCCGGGCGGAGGCGCCCGATTCGTTTTCACGTTGCCGCTGCAGGAGCCGAGCTCGTGACACAAGCGCTGCATCAGGTGCTGGTGGTCGAGGATGAACCCGACATCCGCGGCATCCTGCGCACGTTGCTCAAGACCGCGGGTTATCGAGTCATCGAAACCGAAACCGCGGCGCGCGCAATCATCGAGGCGAAGAGTCACAAACCGGATCTGTTGCTGATCGATCTGGGCCTGCCCGATGCCGACGGCCTCAAGGTCATTCGTGCCGTTCGCGGCTGGTCGCCGCTCCCGATCGTCGTGCTGTCGGCGCGGACCATGGAAGCGCAAAAGATCGAAGCGCTCGATGCGGGCGCGGATGACTATGTCACGAAACCTTTCAGCGCTCCGGAGTTGCTCGCTCGCGTGCGTGCGGCGCTGAGAAGGAACGTGCGCAGCGCCGAGCACGTATCCCATTTGGACATCGGCTCGATTGCGATCGACCTGACTCGCCGACAGGCGGTCGGGCCGGACGGTGACGTGCACTTTACGCCGCTGGAATATCGAGTCCTGGAAAGTCTGGCGCGGCAGGCGGGCATGATCGTTACGCAACGCCAGCTGATCAGCGAGGCATGGGGGCCGGACAAGCTCGGCGATACCAGGAGCCTGCGAGTGTGCATCAAGAACCTGCGCCAGAAGCTCGAACCCGACCCAGCCCGGCCGCAATACCTGCTGACCGAGGCGGGCGTGGGCTATCGGCTGTTGCTGCCGGCCGAATGATCAGTCAGCGCTGGACCAGGGCCTCAATTCTTCTGGCCGTTGGCGCACGTACGCGAGTACTTGCCGGCGTTTCTCGGGGCCACGCTTACCTTCGTCGCCACCGGTGCTGTCGCCGAAGAACTCGGGCATGCGGTCTTCGATGCGTTCATAGATGCCGCGCCACAGCTTCTTCAAGCCGTGGACGGAAACATCGAGCAATGGCATCAGCGCATCGTCGGAATCGTCGAACAAGGCAAACCACAGCAACCGGCGTTGCGAGGCCGAGAACGTGAACAGCGGCGGCTGGTTCTGAAAACAATTGCGGGCCGGCGAGCCGGGCAACAGGTTCCTGGCCTGCTCGCGGGTCAGGCCGAAGAAAGCTGGCTGATGCTCGCGCGGCAACGTCTGGAATATTTCGGGGTTGGAATACTGACGCCGGATGAAGCCGGACGCCACCGCGACCCGATCGTTGATCTCGCCCGTTTCGTAGTACACGGCGCGCAGATTGAAGCCGTCATGAAAGACGCGGAAGGTGTCGTTCGCCATCGTGATCACGTCCTGCACGTAAGGCTGGCTGATGTCGTGATCGCGTTGGGAGAAGTGCAGGATCATCATCGTCAGCTCGCCGCGGGCATTCTCGATGCCGATCTCACGATCGGTCATCGGCTTGAAACTGCCGTCGCGCAGCGCGCTGTAGATACGACGGGTCATGAACGCCTGCGGCTGATCGTCCAGAGCCAGCCGGCGCACAAGGGTTTGCGGCACGATGAGCGTGACTCCCCATGCCTGGATGCGCTTGCCCACCGGTAGTGCCAGATCTTCGATCAGGCCCGAGTAGAGCGAGGGCTCGTCGACCAGCGTGTCCCACACCTGCATGGCGTCCGCGATCTGTTGCTGATTCATGCCGAGCCAGGGCGGCAGCAGCTCGAAACACTCGGGGACATCACGACGCGCCACCGGCCGATAGCGCAACCGGGAGAAGGCGCGGGCAGGAGCGTCGCTGCGAGCCATGATCTCTAAGACGGACCTTGGGCTGAAGTTTTCGCGGAATTCTAACGGATGCGCGTGCGCAGTGGCCGCCGGTGTGCAGGCGAGCCGCAAAGTGTCAGCAAGGTCGACAGGTTTACTGTTTTGGCGGCTTGTACGCGAGCGTTGCGGTCAGCGGACCGATCAACGGCAACAACTCGGTGCGCTCGAAGCCGGCGGCACGACAGCCCTCGTCGAGATCCGACCAGCTCAATGCTCGATTCCGATGGGCTGCGCTGCCCCAGAGCGCCGCGAGCGAACCGGCCGGGCTTCGACGCCGCTCCTCGCCGGTCAGCAGCTCGATGGCGATCAGGCAGCCGGCCGGTGCCACAGATCGACAGGCACGCGCGAGGAACTGACCCCGGGCGGTCGCATCGAAGTGCCGCAAGATCATCGGAGTCACGATGACATCGGCCCGAGGCACAGGAGGGAGGCTGGCAGCTTGCCGGGCGGGCAGGGCAAGCCTCGTGCAATGCAAATGGGCATGCCGGGCCGCGATGGACCTGGCGAGGACGCCGCGCGTGCTGCCGATATCGAGCATCGTTCGATATCGAGAGAAATCGAAGCGGTCGGCCAGCAACAACGCCGCAATGGTCAGCAATCCGGTGGCCAACGACTTCGACCGCGCTGACCCCGTGCGCGGTCGGGCACTTTCCAACAGGACATCGCCCAGATAGCCCGGGCTGTTGCGGTCCAGGAAATGCCCGCTCTCGCGACTGTTGACGTACACGGCGCCGGCGTCATCGCCTTCACGCTCCAGAAAGCCCAACGCCACGAGCGGCTCCACCAGATCGGCGACGCCGCTTTGACTCAGGCGCAGCGAGCGACGCAATTGACGATTCGTGCGCGGCCCTTTGCCAAGCTCCGTGAACAATCCAATTTCAATCGCCGACAGCAGCGTATGCGAAGCGCGGAAACCGAAGCCCGTCTGGAGAATGTGCTCCGGGGACAGCATGACCGAGGGCGATGTCATCAGTGACGTGCGTACGCCCAGGTTGCCGCCTGCACGCGTGAGCTGACGCCGAGCTTGGTCAGGATGTTCGCGACGTGACGTTTCACCGTATGCAGACTCAGATCGAAGGCGCGGGCGATTTCTTTATTGCTGTCGCCCGCGGTGATCCGCTCGAGGATCTCCTGCTCGCGTGGTGTCAGCCGAACCGAGCTCGGAACCGAGGCCGGAGGGGGCGGCGAGACGCGCACGACGTTGTCAGCCGTCCGGGCCGGCATGAGTTGCAGCAGCAGGGTGTTCAAATCGTCGCGGCTGGCGATGCGGGCCAGGGTATCGCTGACGGCCTGCCGCACCGCTTCACGGACCTGTTCATAAATATCGACGTGTTCGCACAGCTCGGTATCCATTCGAAGCTCCCCATCGGTGTTATTGGATGGGGGCATGCTAGGCACAGGTCGCAACCGGCAAAATGCTCAAAAAGAGACCGGCTCTAAAAGGGGACCTCCCTTTTTGACGATGCCGGAGGGACCCGACGACCGGTTGCACTTCGCAGGTAGGGCAACTTGCCTACCCCGCGAAGGTGTCTGGTCGCGATGTATCGGGCGTATACTCCCGCCCGCAGTCATGTGTCGCCATCACCTCAAACTGCTGAGCCTCTGGATCCTCCCGCTGCTGGTGATGCGGGCGCTGATCCCTACTGGCTTCATGCTGTCGGTGCATGCGGGCCAGCTGCACCTGATGTTCTGCCCGTCGGGCGTGGTGCAGCCGCTGAGCTCTTCCGAGCCGATGCAGCAGCATGCGCATGCCGAGCATCACGAAGGCATGCATCGTGGCGACGCAGCGGATCAGTCATCGCCGTCGCACGACGATGACAACGCACCGTGTCCGTTCTCGCTGGTCGCATCGGCCACGGTTTGTGACATTCCTTATCTCGCCGGCGCATCCGACGCGCCCCGCGACGAACCTGTTTCCTATCTTTCCGCACCGACCTTCCGTGTCGGGCCGGTTCGCGCCGATCGTATTCGCGGTCCTCCCACCCTCGCCTGACATTGATCACAGTGAGGGCGCCCCGACTGTCAGGCTCGCGGGCACTGCTGCTCGCTCCTGATCGTTCCGCGCCCTTGAGAGCCGCGACCAAACATCGCGGCGGCGAAGGTCTGGAGTCGATTTCATGGACACCCGAACTATTCTCGCGACGACGATGGCTTTGGCCATCGGCGCGCCTGTCTGCGCGCGCGCTCAAGGCGTGGCGACGGACAAATTGATCGATGCAATCACGGTGACCGGCGCGCGCGAGCGAACCGGTGTGGATGTGCCCAACACGACGGCGTCGAAGACCGCCGCCGAGCTGCGCACCCAGAATCTGTTCAACCCGGAGGACGCACTCAACTATCTGCCCAATCTGACCATCCGTAAGCGATACATAGGCGACCGCAATTCGTTGATCGGCGGCCGCAGCTTTTCGACGTTGCAGCCGGCTCGCGGCCTGGTGTTCATGGACGGCTATCTGCTGTCGAACTTCCTGGGCCAGTACGACGCGCCACGCTGGAACATGGTGGCGCCGGAGGAGATCGAGCGCATCGATGTGCTGTATGGGCCGTACTCGGCGACGTATCCGGGCAACTCCATCGGCACCACCGTGGCGATCCGCACGCGGCGGCCCGATGACTTCGAGACGAGCGTGCGAACCACGGCATTCGCCGAGCACTTCGACGAGTACGGCATCGACGAGGACTACACCGGCTATCAGGTGTCCGCGTTTCTCGGCGATCGCTTCAAAAACAATGTGTGGTTCACGCTTGCCGCGAATCGCCAGGACGCGACCGGGCATCCCATGCAGTACTACACCGTGTCCGCCACCGACGCTGGGCAATTCCCTGCCGTTGCAGGGCCGCTGACGCCGGTCACTGGCGTGCGATTCGACACCGATCCACGAGGCCGACGACGCGCAGTTTTCGGTGCCAACGGCGGTGCCATCGATCACACCATCCAGGATCAAGTGAAGCTGCGCGGTGGCTACGCACTCACGGACTGGCTCGACATCGAAGGTTTCATCGCGCTCTGGCGCAACGACACCGACAACGAGAATCGAACCTTGATGCGCGATGCGGCCGGCAATGAAGTGTGGTCGGGGCGGGTGAGCGCCGATGGCATTGGCTTCGAGGTTCCCGGCAACGCATTCCTGCCCAGCATACGTAAGGAAGAACATCGGCAGTGGGGCACGACGTTACGGACCACGCGACCCAAGGGGTGGAACGGCTCGCTGGTGTATTCCCGTTACGACATTCTCGAAGACTCGCTCGTCGAGGGCTATCGCAACGGCGCCGGTCCCCTCGGCTCGCCCGATCCGACCAGAACGCAGCGGGACGGCACCGGTTGGCAGACCTTCGAAATGCAGGGCGTGTACACGCCGTTCGCCGACGACTGGACCGGTGGCAGGCACACGCTCGCGATGGGCTTTCATCGCAATGAGTACCAGCTGTTCAACCCGGTCTACAACGTCACCAACGGTGCGCAGACGCAGATCGTGTTCGGCAAGACGCGTCTGGAAGCCTGGTACCTGCAGGACGAGTGGCGGCTGGGCGAGCGCTGGTCGCTGACCTTGGGCGCGCGGTATGAAGATTGGGCGGCGTTCGACGGCGGTCAGCGCACCACTGACGATTCTCAGAACTATCCTGCGCGAAACGACAGCGCCCTCTCGCCCAAGGCATCGCTGGCCTACAAGCCGAACAATGACTGGACCCTGCGCTTGAGCGCCGGCCGTGGCGTCCGTTTCCCGACCGTGCCAGAGCTGTTCCAAGGCACGACCACCAACGGAACCATCAACGTCAACGATCCGAATCTGCAGCCGGAGCGTTCCGACTCGGTGGACTTCACGGTCGAGCGCTGGTTGAGCTGGGGCAAGCTGCGCGCATCCTTGTTCCAGGATGACGTGCGAGACAGCATCTTCAGTCAGACCGATGTCAACGTGACGCCGAGAGTCATGACTGTGCAGAACGTCGGCCGCGTGCGTACGCGCGGCATCGAAACGGCATTCACCATTGCTCCGCCATCGCTGCCAGCGCTCGCCTTCGAAGGCAGTCTGGCGTATGCGCGGGCCAAGATCCTGGAGAATGACAACTACCCGGTGTCGGTTGGCAACGTCTGGCCTCGCGTTCCGGACTGGCGCGGCAATCTGCAAGCGGTGTGGCGGCCGACCGAGCGCTGGCTGACCAGCCTTGGCATCCGTTACTCGGGGCGCATGTACGGCAGCCTCGAAAACAATGACATCAATCCGAATACGTTCGGCGGCGTATCGCGCTTCACTCTGTTGGATGCGCGGGTCGCCTACACGACGGGAAGCAACATCGAGCTGGCGCTCGGGGTGGACAACCTCACCGACGAGCGCGCATATCAATTCCATCCTTATCCAGGCCGCACTGCATTCGTCGAGGCGCGCTGGTCATTCGAGGGCACGCGATGAAATCACTCAACTCTCGCTACCGTGCAGTCATTCGTTGGAGCGCACTGGTGTCGCTCGCGCTCGCTATGCTGGGTCAGCCGGCGCTCGCGGCGATGTCGCATGGCCGTGCACTAGGCACGACCGCTGCGTTCGATCAGCAGCAACGTCTATGGATCGTGCGCAGTGAGCCGGTCGACAAGAACGCTCACGTCATGGTCGAGCGCTCGGACGACAACGGCAAGACCTGGCAGCCGGCGATTCGCGTAACGACCAAACCGGAGCCGGTTTCCGCCGATGGCGAGAATCGTCCGAAGATCGCGTTCGGTCCGCGCGGCGAGATCTATGTGACCTGGACGTCGCCGACATCGGCTCAGTTCACGGGCGACATTCGCTTTGCACGCTCGCTGGACGGCGGCAAGAGCTGGTCGGCGCCCGCGGTGGTCCATCATGATCGGCAGCTCATCACGCATCGTTTCGAATCGCTACTGGTCGATCAAACGGGTCGTGTCTGGGTGACGTGGATCGACAAGCGCGATCTCGGCATCGCCCAGGCGGCGAAACGAGAGTACGCCGGCGCGGCGATCTATTACGCGTATTCGGATGATCGTGGCTCGACCTGGCGAGGCGATTACAAACTCGCCGACAACAGTTGCGAGTGCTGTCGGATTGCATTGACGCTCGATTCCAAGGGCCGTGCCGTTGCAATGTGGCGGCATGTGTTTCCTGGCAGCGAGCGGGATCATGCCTTCGCAGTATTGAAGCCGGTCGGGCAGGGCGTGGCGGTCGAGCGGGTCACGACGGATCGCTGGAAGATCGACGCGTGCCCACATCACGGCCCGTCGCTCGCGATTGCCGCCGACGGCACTCGTCACGCGGTGTGGTTCAATCAAGTCAACGGTGAGGGACGTGCGTTCTATGGACGCCTCGCCGGCTCGACTCCGGCGAACGTGCAACCGTTACCGGTCGGAGCGATGCACGCCGACATCGCCGCACGAGGCAACACCGTGGCTGTCGTTTGGAAACGTTTCGATGGCACGGCGACTCGAGTCGAATCGTGGCTGTCCAGGGACGGCGGTCGTCATTTCACGCCGGGGCCGACCTTGCGAACGGAGGGTGAGTCCGATCAGCCGCGAGTGCTGAGCACCGACTCGTCGATGCTGATCGTATGGCGCAAGGCTGACGGCGTCGCTGTCGCGAACCTCGGCGAGGCGACCAGCGATGACGCGATCAAACCGTTCAGTCGCGACACGCTGCGCAAAATCGAGCAGCAGCATGCCGGCGCGGAGTTCTGGGTCGTGATGTGGGACCTGGAATGTGTCTATTGCATGAAGTCCCTGAGCAACATCGCCGCCCTGCAAAAGAAGCAACCGACCCTCAAGGTGGTCACGATCTCGACTGATCCCATTGCCGCCGCGTCCGACATTCGTCAGCGGCTCGCGGAGCTTGGCGTGCGCTCGGAGGCCTATGCGTTTTCTGCGGCTCCCGAGGAAGCATTGCGATTTGCCATCGATCCAGCGTGGATGGGCGAGAAGCCGCGCGCATACCGCTACACGGCGAACGGCTCGCGCACCGCCATCTCGGGCGTGCTGACCGCCAAAGAATTGACGGGACCGTGAACTGGGTACTGGTTCCCCGGACATAATGCGACTGTAATCCCTGATTGCAACGCAGAATGTTCGCAGGCATAAGGTGCATCCCATTGTTTTCGTTGGACGGATAGCCGGCCCATGACGGCTGCAGCGCGAGGCACGCCCACGGAGCGCTACCGGCGTGAGCGGCCGCCCGTGAGCCGTGAGTGCGGCGAAGAGCTGACACGCATCACGGACGACATCGACGATCCCGTCGTCAAACTGCGGTACCTGCAAAGCGCGCTCAATGAAGAAGGCGACAAGAGCGCGCTCGTGCAGCTCGTGCCCATCGCCCCTGCGCGCCGTGCGTGGTATCGATTGAAAGGATTGCGCGCGCTCGATGCCGTTGCAGATGCCGACGAAGAAATTGCCGAGCGCACGCTTGCGGCTCGACAGACGGCGCGTCGTGTCGTCGTCGGCGCGAGCGCGGCTGCGATGCTGTTCATTCCCGTGCTCGTCGCCATCGTCGCCTGGCAGGTCAACCGCTGGCGCAGTGATCCTGAACGAGTCGCGTCCGTCGGTTCTTCCACGGAAGCCAATGCAACTGCGATCGAGACGACGACCGCGCCTCTCGTTGTTCCGCAATCGACATCGCTGACAACTCCACCGCCCGCAGCAGAAGGCCCGGTCAACCAGGCTCCAGTTGCGGAGCCGTTGGCTGCTGAAGACATGGGCATCGTACCCAGCATGATCTGGCTCGCGGATCGCGGTCCGGGCTGGGAACTGTATAGCAATGGCTTGCGCATCGAGACGGCTTACACCGTCAAAGGCACGGCGCGTGATTATCGCGTGCAGACGCGCGACGGAACGTTGCTGCCGACCAGGTTCAATCACCCCATGGGCATTCTCTTTCATACCTCCGAGAGCGATCTGTGGCCGCTCGAGCCGGGTTACGAATCCGAGGTGCGCAAGGGCTCGGAGGCGTTGCTTCGCTTCGTGAAGCGCGAGCAGGCGTACAACTACGTGATCGATCGCTTCGGTCGCGTGTATCGCATCGTCGATGACGACAGCCGCGCCAATCACGCCGGTCACGGTGTCTGGGCGCGCGGCAACGAGGTTTATCTGGATCTGAATTCGGCGTTCCTCGGTGTTTCGTTCGAGTCGCGTTGGGAGGGGGGACGCACGTTGCCCATCACCCGCGCGCAGCTGATCGCCGGCCGCAACCTCACGCACTACCTGCGACAGCGATTCGCGATCGCGCCGGAGATGTGTGTGACGCACGGGCTCGCGAGCGTGTCGCCGAAGCGCGGCTTGATCGGATATCACCTGGACTGGGCGCGCGGTTTCCCGTTCGAGGCGTTCGGCTTGCCGGACCTGTATGCGCAGCCGCTGCCAAGCGTGGCCCTGTTCGGCTTCAACTACGACAGCGAGTTCCTGCGCACCATGGGCGAGCGCTGGCCGGGCTTGATCGCCGCCGAGCGGCAGCTCGCCGACGAAGCCCGCGAGCGCGCCATCTCGCTCGACCAATTGAGATATGAGCGCCAGGCGAACTATCGCCGCTGGCGCGCGGCACTTCCAACTCCGACCGCGGCAGAGTCCGGGTTGGAGACTCCAGCTTCACAGACGGCAGACAAAAGAGGGTAACGCGATGGACGATCGTAACGATCACGGCTCGGAATCGTCGGGCTCGGGCAGCCACACTGGCCAGAGCCAGAGCGGCACCCGCACACGCATTGGGCTGGACGTGGGCACCAGCAAGGTGGTCGCCGCGCGCGGCGACAACGTGTCCCCAACCACTGACTCGCAGCTCAATGCGTTCTTCGACGTGCCGTACTCGGCCTTGCACGAGCAGGGACTGAAGGCGAACCGCACGCCGTTCTATCGCGAGGACGATCGGCTGATCGTCTATGGCGACGCTTCGGAAAAGTTTGCGCACATCTTCAACGCCAACGTGCGCCGGCCGATGGCCAAGGGCATCTTGAATCCCAGCGAGCCGCAGGCCACGCATGTGCTCGAGACCGTGCTGAGCACGCTCGTTCCGGTGTCGCGCAATCCGGGCGAGCTGCTGGCGTTCTCCGTGCCGGCGGCGGCCCCCGAGACGGGTCACGAGCTGACCTATCACGAAGAGACCATCAAACGTTATTTGAAGGGCCGCGGTTACACGCCGCTCGCGGTCAATGAAGGTCTCGCGGTGGTGCTGGCGGAGCTGGCGAAGGAAGGCTTCACCGGCATCGGCATCTCGTGCGGCGGCGGCATGTGCAACGTCGCCATCTCGTATCTGTCGATTCCGTCGCTCACCATGAGCCTGGCGCACGGCGGCGACTTCATCGACGCCTCGGTCGGCGCGGTCGTCAACGAGCCGGCCACCCGCGTCAAAGCGATCAAGGAAGAAACCCTCGATCTGACCCGCGAAGGCGGCGACAAGATCGACAAGGCGCTGCACATCTATTACGACAAGCTGATCGAGTCGCTGGTGGAAGAGCTCGGCAAGGCCGTGCAGAAAACCCCCAGACTGCCGCGCAACGATCAGCCCATGCCCATCGTGCTGGCCGGCGGCACGTCCAAGCCGCACGGCTTCCGTGATCGTTTCGAGAAGGCGCTGCGCCGCCGCTCCTGGCCGTTCCAGATCGGCGAGGTGCGCATGGCCAGCGATCCGCTGACAGCCACCGCCCGCGGCGCCCTGGTCGCGGCGCTGGCCGAGCGCTAGCCCGGGAACAAGAAGCAGATCACAAGACTACTGCTTGGGCCTCAGGCATTCCCTGAACCTGGCCTGTGCTTCGCACGAAGCACCGGCCAGGTCGGTCTGAGCGATTATTGCGCGGAAATTCGTGTCCGCCCCTGTTAGGATCCGAGCCTGGAGCTTTCGACGGAGTCCCGATGACCGCTGACGCCACGCCAAATCGCGCGCCCCTCAATTGGCCCGCGATCATCATGTTTCTGGTCTCCACCCTCCCGGTGGTGACGGTATTGCCGTGGTATGGGGCGAAGTTTGGCTTCGACGCCTTCGCGTGGGGCAGCTTCTTCGTGCTCTGGGCGCTCAATGGCCTGTCCATCACCGCCGGTTATCACCGTCTGTGGGCGCATCGCAGCTACGAGGCGTCCAAGCCACTACAGATTTTCTACATGCTGTTCGGTGCCATGGCGCTTCAGAACAGCATCCTGGTGTGGGCATCCTCACACCGCGTGCATCATCGCCACGTCGATGACGTGGATCAGGATCCGTATTCCGCCAAGCGCGGCCTGTGGTTCTCGCACCTGGGCTGGATGCTGCGCAACTACGAGAGCGGCAAGCAGGATTTCCGCAACGCGAAGGATCTGGAAGCCAATCCGATCGTCCGTTTCCAGCACAAGTACTATCTGCCCATCGCGCTCGGTATGAACTTCGGCGTGCCCGTCCTGCTGGGCTGGATGCACGGTGACATCTGGGGCGTGCTGCTGCTCGGCGGCTTCCTGCGCCTGGTCGTGAGCCACCACTGCACGTTCTTCATCAATTCGCTGGCCCACTTCTGGGGCAGCCGTCCTTACACCACCGAGAACACCGCCCGCGACAATGGCGTGCTCGCGCTGTTCACCTGGGGTGAGGGCTACCACAACTATCACCACCTGTTTCAGTGGGACTACCGCAATGGCATTCGCTGGTATCAGTGGGATCCGACCAAGTGGCTGATCTCCGCCTGCAAGTTCGTCGGCCTGGCTCGCTCGCTCAAGCGCGTGCCCGAGTTCCAGATCCGCCAGGCGCTGGTGCAGCGCCAGCTGCAGAAGGCCGAAGAGAACCTGGGCCAGCTGAAGGACCACGGTCGCCTGGCCACGCTGCGCCAGTCCCTCGAAGCCGAAGTGCAGCACTTCAAGGAAACCCTGGGCCATTGGACCACGCTGCAACAAAAGCGCGTCGAAGCCGCCAAGAAGGCCGTCATCGATCACATCGAGCACACCGAGTTCGCCCACCGCGTCCGCGAGCTCGAAGAGTCGCTGCGCCAGCAGTACCTGCGCGTGCGGTTGATCGCTGTACAGGCCGCTTGATCCTCGAGCAGAGCTGATCGGAAAAAGGGCGCCTTCGGGCGCCCTTTTTGTTGGCACCGGGGTTCGAATCCCCACGGGCACGCCACCTGCGGTTACTTGCCTTTCCAAAGTCGGCCGTCGAATTCGAACGGCTGCGGTTTGGAGATTTTCAGGCGTTTGAAGTGGGGGTGCAGCGGGTTGAGGAGCAGGTTGTGCTCGCCCGGCACCAGCACCGAGGGTGTGCGTAGCACAGGGGCAGCGGCTTCCTTGGCCCAGCGAGTGCCAACAGCTTGACTTGCCTCGCCAGGCGGCGAGTCGCGCCACGACTTTGGCAGCGATGCAAGCTCGTCGATGGCCACATTCGCCGGGATGGTGATCCGAAACCAGACGTAGCGAATGCGTTTGTCCACCGGCTGCAGGTGTACGAACGTTTCCAATGCCGCCAGTGACAACGATTCGCTGGCATAGACGAGCGGTGTGCCGGGAAGATTCCAGCGGCCGCCCACCAGGCGCGCGCCCTCGCCGGAGAATGCGGTGCTTGCGTGTTTGGCCTTGATGAGCCGGAACGCGTGCACGCTCACGAGTAGACGCCGTGCTCGATTCTCAGCAGCAGGTTCTCGACCTCGCGCGCCCCTGGCTCGTTGCGAGCCAGATCGATGGGGCGGCGATCGCCCAGGCCGGGCTGAGGGTGAGTGAGCCAATGCACTGCGGTATCGTCATGTTCGAGCACCACACGCGCGATAGCGACAAGGCGGGCCAGTCGATACAGGCGGTCGCTCACTACGGAATCGAGTCTTCCCTGGACCGCACGGGCCCGCGCGAGCGTACGGATGCTCGTGCCCAGTGTTACGGCCAGGCTTGGATCGTCCAGGCCGACGACATCCTTAAGCGCCTCGGCCGCCGCCGCCGGCAGGCCGGTCTCGATCAGTGCCATCCAGGCATCGGTGTTCCTGGGCTGCTGGCCGAGCACCCTTGCGCCACCGAGAACCTCGGCCACCCTCGATAGTGATTCGGTCATGGCCCACCCCGGCTGCCAATTGGCAGAATACTACCAGACAATTGGCCGAACGCCAAAGGAGTTCGCGTCTAGGCCCGCAGGCGGCGCCAGCCGATGACTACGCTGCTGATGGAGATCACGAGGCCGGCGAGGCTAAGTATCCACATGATGACGTCCCATGCCGGGCGATGTGCGAGCAGCAGGCGGAAGTCGAGGCTGTGGAGGGCGTTGAAGAGCCAGCGGTCGACGCGGTCGCTGTGACGCATCCAGTTCAGCACCTGGCCGGTGCGGGGATCGACGTGGATCCAGGTGCGATCGGGGTCGTCGAAGATGAAACGAAGCACGGGCAAGGGGCGCTCGGCGCGGCGTGAGTACCAGTAGGCGTCTTCGTGTTCGAGACGTTGCGTCGAAACCAGTCGGGCGTCGCTGAGCAAGCGAGGCGCAGCGGCGCTTAACGCGGCCTCGTCGAAGCGGTGAGGCGCGCCGGTCGCAGCGTCGAGAACGATCGACTCGGCGTCACGCGACTTCAGCACGAGAAGAGGACGTCCCAGACCCCAAACGAACGAAGCTTCACGCGCATCCCTGGCATTCAACGAGCTCAATAGATCCACAGTCGCGGGAAACACAGGTCCATCGTTGCCGAGAAACGCGGCATTGCCCGCAGCCATGCGCTGAGAATCAAACTCACTGTTCCATGGCACCGGCGGCCCCATCGAAAGCCAGCCGCTGAATATCCACGTCACCACGAATACGCCGCCGACGAGACCGGCGAGATGATGCCACGCCATCCAGCCGCGATAAGGCGTGATATCGCGGTCGCGATAGCGGCGGCGCAGGCGAAGACGATCGATGCCCAACCACAATCCACTGAGGGCGACCACGATGCCGACACCGGAAGTCCACATCACGACCTGATTCCACACCGCCGGCATTGCCCGCAGGTCGCGGAAGTACAGCCAGTGCAACACCGCCCCAACCCAATTCCACGCGCGCTCGCGCGAGTGCGTGTCGAGCACGATTTCGCCCGTGCTGGAAGAAACGTAGAGCTCCGTGCCGCGCTCGTCGTTCAGCGCCAAGCGATGCAGCGGACGATGCTGATTGAAGGTTTGCGCGACGGACCATTGATCGCGCTCGATCGTCGTAACGGTGAGAACGTCACAGCGATCCGCGACGCCCGCAACGATGGCACGCGCTTCAGCAGCATCCACCCCTTCAATGATCCGGCCATCCACCGCGGAGACGGACACGCGTCGTGCATCGACAGGCTGCACGCGATATACCGGCTCGCCAGCCATCATCTCCAATCGCAGCTCGCGAGGGTACGAGGCAAGCGCAAGATCTTGGAGTACGCGCTCGGGCGTGATGATGACGCGGCTCCAATCGATGCGCTCCTGCATCGACAGCCGTTCCTTGGCCGTCAATGCTGGAAACGCCACGTACATCATCACCAGCCCCGAGACAAACCACAGTGCAAACAACAGACACGTGGCAATGCCCAGCCAGCGGTGGCCAAGGATCAGCCAACGCATCACGGTCAGAACTCGTACGTGTAGCTCACGCCGTAGGTTCTCGGCACACCGAGCCGGTGCGCGATGAAGGCACCCGAACCATCGTCACGTTGAGCCGAGCTCAGGCGCGTCGCGTATTCCTCATCGAAGACATTCTGCAAGTTCACGCCGATCCGATGCCGACGCGCGGCATCGACGAAATATCGCGCGGCCAGATTGAGCGTGAAGTAGTTCCCATAGTTCTGCCGGCCAAACGAGCTCACGGACTGATACACGCTGCCGACCCAATTGAGCGTGGCGCTTGCATCCAGCGGCAGTCGAGCGGGCGTGAACTGCAGCGAGCCCTTCGCATAACTTTCCGGGATGCGCTGGATCTGCAGGTCGGAGCCTTCCGGTCGGGATCGGCTGTAGGTGTAACTCAAGCTCGTTCTGAACGCGGCACCGAGCGGCGCGACCAAGGATGCTTCGAGGCCGCGGACTCGCACCTCACCCGGCAGATTCTGGTAGCGACCATTGGGGAATTCATCCGTCGCATCGCCCACATCGATGAGATTGTCGATGTCGCGCGCAAATCCGGTCAGCTGCCAGGCAATGGCGCCGGCATTCGACGAAATGCTGCCGCCGACGGAAAAATTCAGATTCCGGCTTTCCTCGGGCTGCAGATCCGGATTGCCGGCGTAGTCATCGATGCCGATGTAATAAAGCTGCTCGGCGCTCGGCAACAGAAACGCCGTTGCCGCGACACCTTCGACGTACAGTGCATGGTTGAATGTGTAGCGGCTGCTGACATTCCACACCGTCGCATTCTTGCCCCCACTGCCGCGGTTGTAGCGAGCGCCCGCTGCGGCAGCCACTTTCTCGAACGCATTCTGCGCGGTGCGGACTTCGCCGAAGAACGCATGCACCGTTTCGGTTTCACCGGCGATCGGGAAGACATCGTCGCGAGCTTTGTAGTTCTGGTAGTCGTAGCCGAGGTGATAATCGAGTCGACCGCCGGGCCGGATCTTCACGAGCGCGCTGCCGCCGTAGTCATGAAAGCCCCAGTAAGTGCCCGGCGGATACAGCACGACTTCCTCGCCCGTTTCGGGATGGTTCTGAATGTTTGCGTAAGTCGTGTCCCAGTCGTGCAGGTATGCTTTGAGCAGCACCTGGACATTCTCGCTGGCGTCGTACGCAAGCTTGGCGCTGACGATGTCCTCGTCGCGGTCGTTGTAGCTGCGCTTGGTCCGGGCCGCGCTGTTGTTGTCGAGCGTGGCGGCCGTGTGGTGATAGAACAGATCGAGACGCAGCGAGTCGGTGAAGTCCAGGCCGTACTTCAAGCCGACGTTGGTCACGTCGTAGCTGCGGTTGCGGTCGGTGGCGCTCGGCTCGTAATGCGCGAACTGCCGATAACCATCGCCTTCGTTTTTGGAAGCGTAGCCGACGAGTTTGTGCCGGCCGACCGCGCCGCGCGCAAATCCGCCGATCTGGTATCCATCATTGCCATCGTAGTTCACGGCAACGCTGCCGCCAGGCTCGTCGGAAAAGCTTCGGGTGACGATGTTGATGGCGCCGGCGACACCCTGGGTGCCATAGAACAGGCTCTCGCCGCCTTTGAGCACCTCGATGCGCTCGACCATGTTGGCAGGCAGCGCATCCGGGCTGGTGTCGTTGAAGATCCGGTTGTTGATGCGTATGCCATCGACCAGCCACAGCACGTCGCCGGGCCGCGAGCCCTGCAGGGACACGTCGACATAGTCGAACGGGCCGCTGCCAGGCGAGACGAACAGGCCGGGCACCTCGAACTGCAACGCCGTGCTGACATCGACATAGCCGGCCGCCCGGACGCGATCGGCGCTGACGTACTCAACGTCATGGCCATAGCGTGCCAGTTCCAGCGGCAGCGTCTCTTCGATGCTGCGAGCGGTCACGAGGATCTCCTCCAGTGGATCGTCGCCGGAGGCGGCCTGCGCGAACGAGACGGTGGAGGTCAGGGCCAGCAGCGAGGCTGTGGCGAATCGGCGGTGGCGCGGCAAAGGTGTCCCCAACATCAGAGCTGAACGGCGAGACTGTTTCGTAACCCGGGCGTTACCGCATGACACCGGCAGGCTCGGGCAAACTAACGGGACGACACTACTCAGCCCGGCGCGCCAGGCTCCAGTAATTTACTGTTTCCAATGACGTTACTTAACGTTAAAACGCCTAGTATCGAGCGCCTGGCGGCAGGCACGAAGGTGCCAGGGATGGGCGTGAGGGAGGGTGGCGGGGAGTTCAGCATGACGGCGCTCGATGACCTGCAGCGACAAGCGGAACAGTTCCGCGCCAGCGGCTTGCTCGGCAAGCCGGGAGCTCTGTCACGTCTGTTCGACTTCCTGCTGTCGCGCTCGCTAACTGGCGAGGTGCCCAAGGAGATCGAGATCGCCCTGCACGTGTTCGGCAAGGGCGCGGACTTCGACGTGGCCCAGGATTCCGTCGTCCGGGTTTACGTCCACAAGCTGCGACGGCGGCTCGATGAATTCGCCGCGCGATCGCTGACGCCCCACGACAGCCGGATCACGATTCCAAAGGGCGAGTATCGCTTGGTGCTAGAGCCGGGTAGTGCGTCGGCGCGTGCGGCTTCCGGGCCGCAGATCTCCGAGGCGCCGCTGATCCAAGCCGCGTCGCCGAGCGCGCCGAGTTGGCGGCGATGGCTGAAGCCCGCCTTCGCTGCGGTGGCAGCGTTCATCGCAGGCGTCGCGATCACATATGTGCTCATGTCGAACCCGCAGGATCGCGATCTGAATGCCGTCCGCCACAGCGCCGTGTGGGGGCCGCTGCTGGACGATGACCTGCCTATCACGCTCGTCGTCGGTGATTACTTCCTGCTGGGCGAGGTGGACCAGGCCGGTAACGTCGAGCGTCTGGTGCGCGAGTTCTACATCAACTCCCACCAGGATTTCCTGGATCACCTGCAGCTCAACGCGGGGCAGATGCAGAGCTATCGAAATCTCGACCTGACGTATCTGCCGGCAGCCAGTGCATTCGCTCTGCAGGATCTGGTGCCCGTGCTGAGTGCCGGCAAGCAGGTGCGTGTGAGCCTGTTGTCCGCGCTCGATCCGCGACTGCTCAAGACGAGCCATATCGTTTACGTCGGCTACATCAGTGGCATGGGCATGTTGGGCGATCGAGTGTTCGCACAATCTCGGCTTGCGCTGGGCGGATCGTTCGATGAGTTGCACGACGCGCAGACTGGCACCGATTACGTGAGCACGGCGATGCCGATGGGGCCGGAGGGCGGAGCGTTCCGAGACTTTGGATACTTTTCGACGTTTGCGGGCCCGAACGGCAATCGGGTCGTCGTGATTTCGGGAACTCGGGATAACGGCGTGATGCATGTGGCGGAAACATTGTCACGCCGCGCCGGTCTCGATGAGATAGCGAGTCAGGCTGCCGGCGCTGACTCGTTTGAATCGCTGTACGAAGTCGATGGCATGGCGCGCGCCGGGTTGAACGCGCGCATGCTGTTCGTCTCGCCGCTGAAGAACGATGCGATCTGGAGCGGCGCGCCCTAGCGCTACTGGCGCTTGCGGCTGCGCCAGTCGGCGCCGGCTGCTTTCGCGGCTTGCTCCGCGGCGCTGAGCTCTTTCGGGTCGAGCACGTTGTCTTTGTTCGTGTCGGCTCGGTCGAACAGCAGTGTCGGGCCGTTCACGAATTCTTCCTTGCTGACCTTGCCATCGCCGTCGGCATCGAACTGCCCGACCATGAAATCTCCACCGCCTTGGCGCTGGCGGCGCGCGGACAGGCGCTTGGGGATGTCGTTGCTGTCGATATGACCGTCGGAGTTCCGGTCGAGCCTGGCGAAACGATCGACGCGGGCGGCGATGAATTCTTCGCGGGTGACGGAGCCGTCGTTGTCGCTGTCGGCGCGTTCGAAGACGCCTTCGCCGCGCATTTGCGCCAGCGCCGGCGAGCTCAACAGAATCAGCAATGCTGCTGATACAAACATGCGAGACATGGTGGTTTCCTCAATGCCTGGGGGAGGCGCCGGCGTGAGCCAGCGTCCTCCCATCAACGCACGGGGTCTCGCGAGGTTGACCGCTCAGTTCGCGGTCGCGCGCTTCAGTCGTTCGAAGTAACGATCGCGCAATTCCGTCTGCCGGGAGCGCATGTCCACCGGGCGGCCGGCGATCCACACCTGGTCGGCGAGGCTGGTGACCTCGAGCGGATCGCCGCTCCACAGCACCACGTCCGCAACCTGACCGGCGGCGATCCGGCCGCGCGTTGCGCCGAGGCCGAAGATGTCCGCGGCGTCGGCGGTCAACGCGGTGACAGCCGCTTCTTTAGGCATGCCATGCGCGACGGCGTTGCCGGCGAGTTGACGTACCTTCCGGGCGTTATGGCTGTCTTCGAACATGCTGAACGTGAGTTTTACGCCGGCCTTGTTGAGCAAGGCGGCGTTATCGAGCCGCGCGCCGATCTGATCGAACGTGTTCGGCAGATTGTTGAGCGCGTCGATGATCACGGGCACTTTCGCTTCCGCCAGCTGGTCGGCGACGATCCAGGCCTCGGCGCCGCCGGCGATGACCGGCTTGATGTTGTAACGTTTGGCAAACGCAATGGTCTTCACGATGTCGCCTGCGCGGTCGACATTGAATATCACGCGCCCGCCGGAGAGATACCTTGCGAACACCTCGCGACCGAGCGGATGCATCAGCGATTTCTGATCCGAGACGCGATTGCGTGTTTCGTGCACGGCCTGCTCGAGCACCATCCACTGTGCCGCGCGACTGCCCCCGGAGTGCGAGTTCATCTGCCCGCCGAGATTGATGAACAGCGAGCGGCTGCCATCGAGCACGGCATCCTGGCGACCGTCCAGCGTCACGGCCGCGCCTTGACCGGCGAGGAAGTTGCCGTTGCTGGCGATGCCTGGATTCAGCACGGTCCAGGTCATGCCTTCGATGCGCGTCACCGGCACGAGCACCGAGCGGCCATTGTAGGCCGTCGACACGTCGAACTCCGGCCGCCACTGCATCTCGTAAGCGGGCGCGCCGAGGCCGATGGACGCATCGTCGGTGGTCGCTTCCTGCGAGACTTCCTGGATGCCGATGGTCGTGAGGCCCGCAAACAAACCAGGCGTCAGCGCGCGACCTTTGGCATCGAGGGTCGTTGCGTTGTCAGCGGCGAGGCCGGTGCCAATCGAGTGGATCCTGCCGTCCCGAATCAGCACGTCGGTGTTCGTGAGCGTGCCTTTGGCAGTCGAGGTGTAAACCGTCGCGCCACGAATCAGGATGTCTTGCGCTACGGCATTGCTGGCGACCACGGCCAACGCGGAGGCGATCAGAGCTCTCATTGCGCGCTCCCTTTGACAGCAGTCTCGTACTGACCCAGCAGGAAATCGGAGGCGGGTTTGGCCGGCGGGCTCTTGCGGTCGTAGACCAGCGCGCCGTCGATGAACACTGCCTCGGCGAGCGCATACACGCTGAAGGGATCGCCATTCCAGATCACCACGTCGCCCATCTTGCCCGCTTCGAGCGTGCCGGTGACCTGGTCGATGCCGAGCGCCTTGGCCGCATTCAGCGTGAGCCAGGTGATAGCGTGCTCGCGCGAAATGTCGAGGCCCATGCGATTGCCGCGGGCCATGGCTTTACCGGCTTCCTGGTTCAGCCGTTGTATACCTTCGGGAGAATCGGAGTGCACGACCGCGCAACTGTTCCTGGGCATGTCGGTGAGCGCGAGGTTTTCCATCACGCCATCGAACGCTTCCATCTTGAAGCCCCACCAGTCGGCCCACTCGGCGCCGCAGATGTCGTTCTGCGCCAGCAGGTCCGCAATCTTGTACGCCTCGACGGCGTGATGGAACGCGGCGATCTTGAAACCGAACTCATTCGCCAGATCGATCATGATGGCCATCTCGTCGGCGCGATAGCAGTGGATGTGCACCAGGATCTCGCCATTCATGGCGCCGACCAGGGTGTCGGACTTCAGGTCGCGCTTCGGGGGTGAGGGCGGCTTGTCGTCGGCGTCTTTCTTCTTGCCGGCGGCGTCCTTTTGTTTCTTTTCATACTCGGCCAGCTCGCGCCGATATTTGTTCCATTCTTCGCGATACGCCTGCGCATCCGCGAAGGCCTGGCGGTAGCCGGCCACGTTGCCCATGCGCGTCATCGGCGCCTGGCCCTTGCCACCGTAGACGCCCTTGGGATTCTCGCCGCATGCCATCTTCAAGCCCTGCGGCGCGCCGGGGAACTTCATGGCCTGATACGTGGTGGCGTGCACGTTCTTCACGGTCACGCCCCGACCGCCGATCAGATTGCCCGAGCCGGGCAGGATCTGCATGGTCGTGATGCCGCCTTCAAGCGCGGTCTGAAAGCCAGGATCCTGCGGCCACAGCGCATGCTCGGCCCAGGCCTGCGCGGTGACGGGATCGACCATTTCGTTGCCGTCGCTGTGCGCATCGACGCCGGGGCTCGGATACACACCCAGATGCGAGTGCACGTCGATCAAGCCGGGCGTGACCCAGCGACCGTTGGCTTCGATGACTTTCGCGCCGGCCGGTGCGCTCAGTTGTGTACCGACCGCTGAGATCTTGCCGTCGACGATCAGCACATCGCCGTTATCGATACGAGTGCCCGTGCCGGTCAGCACCGTAGCGCCACGAATCAGTGTGGTCGTCGAGGGCAGCGCTCGATACGTCGATGTATACGGTGCGGGTGTGGATGGAGCGGGGGTTGCTTGCGGTGTCGGGGCTTGCGACTGCGGCGCGGTGGCGCAGGCACTCAACAAAATCCCCAGCAATGGAATCATGACCGAGCGACGCGGGGCGCCGCGCGCATGAGCGTGCTGCATTACTTGTGATATCCCTTCGGCGAATCAACGAGGCGCAAAAATCTATCAGATCAGCCTGCCTTGCGCTGCAGCTTCGTGATCCAGCAGCCAGCGCTTGCGAGGCAGTCCGCCGCCATAGCCGGTGAGCGAGCCGTCGGCGCCGATCAATCGATGGCAGGGCACGACGATGCAAATCGGATTGGCGCCATTCGCATGGCCGACGGCGCGCACGGCTTTAGGGCGGCCGATCCGTGCGGCGAAATCGGCATAGCTCATGGTGGTGCCGGCGGGTATGCGACGCAGTTGTTCCCACACCGAGCGTTGAAAGACCGTGCCGCCGGTTTCCACCGGAATGGCATCGATGGCATCCAACTTGCCTTCCAGATAAGCGAGCAAGCCGTTGCGGATCGCGGTCGAGACCGGCTGGGAGCGTAATCGGAAGTTGCCGTAGCGCGAGACGAGCTGTCGATTGAGGCGCTCTTGCAGATCGGCCCAACCGAGCGCGCGCAACCGGTCCTGCTCGTCGGCCACGACCAGCATGTCGCCGATCGGAGTAGCGATGCATTCCTGGTGGAAGCTGAACGTGTTGGCGGACATTACGAGCTCTCGATGCATTTGCCGCACGGGGTGCGAGCGGCGTTATGATCGCCGCGGGGACTTTGCGTTGTCACTGGCCAGCTGACGATGAGCGCAACACCAGAACCGGTCGGGACCCTGGAGATCGCCCTCGCGCACACCCGGCGCCTGCTGGATCAGGACCCGTCGGCGGCCGCGGAACAGGCGCGCGAGATTCTAAAGGTCATTCCCCGACAACCTCTGGCGCACTTTCTGCTCGGATTGGCTCACAGCGCCAACCGGCAGGGCGACGAAGCGATCGCCGCCTTGCGACGGGCTGTCGAACTGCAGCCCGATCTGCCCGATGCGTGGCGCACGCTGGCCGATCATCTTACCGCGGCAGGTGACGTTGCAGGCGCCGACCACGCCTACGCTCAGCACATCCGCTTCTCGACTCGCGATCCTCGCTTGCTCGAAGCGGGCGCTGCACTGGCCGAAAATCGGATTGCTGTCGCGGAAGCTCTGCTTCGTGAGCATCTGAAGCAGCATCCCACCGATGTCGCGGCTATCCGCATGTTTGCTGAGGTCGCCGCGCGCCTCGGGCGATATCCCGATGCCGAAGTGTTGCTGGAACGTTGTCTGGAGCTGGCGCCAAGCTTCACGGGCGCGCGCCACAACTATGCTTATGTTCTGCAACGGCAGAACAAACTCGCCCGGTCGCTGGAACAGATCGATCGTCTGCTCGCTGCGGATCCCCGCAATCCAGGCTATCGGAATCTGCTCGCCGCGGTACTGGGGCGAGTAGGGGACTACGATCGTGCGCTGAAAATATACGCCGGCGTGGTGAAGGAATATCCAAGCAACGCCAAGGTGTGGATGAGCTACGGGCATGCGCTCAAGACGGCGGGCCGGCACGGCGAATGCGTCGCGACGTATCGCCGCGCCATCGAGCTGTCACCGCAGCTCGGCGAGGTGTACTGGAGTCTTGCGAATCTGAAAACGTTCCGCTTCAGCGATGCGGATGTCGTGGCCATGCAGGGGCAGCTGCGCCGTAACGACTTGAGCGAGGAAGACCGATTTCACTTCCATTTCGCGCTGGGCAAAGCGTTCGAGGACGCGCGCGATTACGCCAGATCCTTCGAGCACTACGAGCGAGGCAACCGGCTGCGCAGGCAGATGATTCAATACGAACCCGAGGAGACTTCGCAGCACATGCATCGCTCGAAGCAGCTGCTGACCCGGGAGTTCTTCACTGCGCGTCAGGGCTGGGGTTCGGCTGCGCCGGATCCGATCTTCATCGTCGGCCTGCCGCGCGCCGGGTCGACCTTGCTGGAGCAGATCCTGTCCAGTCATCCGCTGGTCGAAGGCACGATGGAGTTGCCCGACATCATCGATATGGCGCGTGCGCTGGGCGGCGGCCGTGCCCGCGGTGAGGCGTCGAAGTATCCCGAGGTGCTGGCTGAGTTGTCCGCCGGGCAGTTGCGAGCCCTGGGGGATCGATATATCTCCAACACTCGTATCCAGCGCAAGACCGACGCGCCGTTCTTCATCGACAAGATGCCGAACAACTTCGCGCACATCGGTTTGATTCAACTGATGCTGCCGCGGGCCAAGATCATCGACGCGCGCCGTCATCCCATGGGCTGCTGCTTCTCGGGCTTCAAACAGCATTTCGCGCGCGGCCAGCATTTCACGTATGGGCTCGATGACATCGGTCGCTATTACCGCGACTACGTCGAGCTGATGGCCCATTTCGATGCCGTGTTGCCCGGTCGCGTGCATCGAGTCATCTACGAATCCATGGTGGATGACACCGAAACCGAAGTGCGTCGCCTGCTCGACTACTGCGGCCTGCCGTTCGACGAGCGCTGTCTGCGTTTCTACGAGAACGAGCGCGCCGTGCGCACCGCCAGCTCCGAGCAGGTCCGCCGTCCCATCTATCGCGACGGCGTCGACCACTGGCACCACTATGAATCCTGGCTCGAGCCCCTGCAGCGCGCCCTCGGGCCGGTGCTCGAGTCCTATCCAGCCGTTCCAGAGAGGTTTGCCGACAAGCGTTGATCCAGCACTGATCATCAAAATGAGCCGCGTGGACCCGCGGCCACAACATGGGGAGAGCAAGATGGTTGATCGTCACTTGCATGCTCACAAACTTCGACAAGGGCGTCGAAGATCGCTATCGGTTCCACTGGCCGCCGCGTTATCCGTGACGCTGTCGCATGCGTCAGCCCAGAACAACGAGGGCGCGGTCCTCGAACAGGTGATCGTTACGGCACAGAAACGGCAGGAAGACCTGCAGGAAGTGCCGCTGAGTATCACCGCGCTGGGCACGGCGAAGCTCGAAGAGCTGCATGTCACGGATTTCGCGGACTACGCCAAGTTCCTGCCCAGCCTGTCCTACACATCGTTCGGCCCCGGCTTCTCCCGAGTGTTCTTCCGCGGCGTCAGCAGCGGTGACAATGGCAATCACTCGGGCCCGATGCCGTCGGTCGGCATGTATCTCGACGAGCAGCCGATCACCACGATTACGGGCGCGCTCGATGTGCACGTCTATGACATCGAGCGGGTCGAAGCACTCGCCGGGCCGCAGGGCACGCTTTATGGTGCCAGCTCGCAGGCGGGCACGATTCGTATCATCACCAACAAGCCGGACCCCTCCAGGTTCGCGGCCGGTTACGACATCGAAGGCAATATGCTCGGTGGCGAGGCCGGTTACGTCGCCGAAGGGTTTGCCAATCTGCCGGTCAGCGACAATGCAGCGATTCGCCTGGTGGGCTGGGGCAAGCGTGACGCGGGCTATATCAGCAACGTGACCGCGGATCGTTTCTATCCAGCGGCACAAATCACCATCAACAACGCCGACCGCGCCAAGAAGGATTACAACGACGTCGACACCTACGGGGCGCGAGCCGCTTTGCGCGTGGACTTGAATGACAGCTGGACCATCACGCCGACTCTGATGCATCAGCAACAGAAATCGAATGGCGCATTTGCCTACGATCCCAGTCTCGGCGATCTCAACGTGGCCCGCTATCGCCCGGAGCGCGCGGATGATCGCTGGACGCAGGCGGCGCTCACGGTCGAAGGCAAGATCGCCAATCTCGATGTCGTGTACGCCGGCTCCCATCTGAAACGCAGCGTGGACACCGAGCAGGACTATTCCGACTACTCGCTGTTCTACGACCTGTCCTACGAGTACACGGTTTACAACGATGACCGCGTGATCATCGAACCTACGCAGTACATCCAGGGCAAGGACCGCTACAAGCGTCAAAGCCACGAAATCCGGCTGTCGACGCCTGCCGATGCGCGCGTGCGTTTCGTCGGCGGCTTGTTCTACCAACGTCAGCAGCACCTAATCGAGCAGCGTTACAAGATCGACGACCTCACCTCCGTCTACGAAGTGACCGACTGGCCCGACACGATCTGGCTGACCGAGCAGACGCGCATCGATCGCGATTACGCGGTGTTCGGCGAGCTCAGCTTCGATATCACCGATCGGCTGACCCTGACCGGCGGCGCGCGCTGGTTCAAAGCCGAGAACTCCCTGGCGGGCTTCTTCGGTTATGGCGAGGGTTACAGCGACAGCGGCAGCAGCGGCGAGGCGCTGTGCAGCAAGGTGCTGGGCGACGAAGTCGGCGATCGTTCCGGCTGGGTGCCGTACCGCGCGGTCAACACCGCCCCTTGCAAGAACCTCGACAAATCCGTGGACGAGGACGGCGTCACGCCGAAGGTCAATCTCACTTACAAGTTCGATGACAGTCGCATGGTGTACGTCACGTACTCGGAGGGCTTCCGGCCCGGCGGCGTCAATCGTCGCGGCACGTTCCCGCCCTACGACGCCGACTTCCTTAAGAACTACGAAGTGGGTTGGAAGACCACCTGGATGGACAACCGTCTGCGCTTCAACGGTGCGATGTTCCTGCTCGACTGGGACGATTTCCAGTTCTCGTTCACCGGCGAGAACGGTCTGACCAACATCACCAACGCCGGCGGCGCTCGCATCAAAGGCATCGAAACCGACGTGGAGTTCGCGGCCACCGAAAGCTTCCTGATCTCGGGCGGGCTGTCGGTCCTCGATGCCAAACTGCGCGGCGATTTCTGTGAGCTGCTCGACGCTCAGGGCCAACCGTTGCCACTGAGCGGCTGTTTTGCTGACGATCCGTACGGTGGGCCCGATGTGCTGCGCGGTGCGCCCGACGGTACGACCCTGCCGGTCGTGCCGGATTACAAGGCCAATCTCACCGGTCGCTATCGGTTCCAGATGGGTTCGCTCGATGCATTCGCGCAGGCGGCCCTGGTTTATCAGTCCGAAAGCCGCGCGGCGCTCACGGCATTCGACGAAAGCATCCTCGGCAAGAACAGAGCCTATGGTCTGGCCGATTTCGCGTTCGGCATCGGCGATGGGGCGTGGACGGCCCAGGTGTTCGTCAATAATGCGTTCGACAAACGAGCCGATATCACGCGCTTCGCTCAGTGTCGCGAGGAGATGTGCACGAAGCCCTATATCGTGACCAATCAGCCGCGCATCATCGGTGTGAAGTTCGGGCAGAGGTTCTGAGGAGAGCAGGGCGGGAGCGGCGCTCCCGCCGTCAACCGCTTACTTAGCGGGGTCGACCAACGCCTGGAACGTGAGCTGGCGCGACAGGTCTTCGAGATTTGGCGCGCCTGCAGGGCCGCCGCGGCGCTGGATGATGCCGAGGAATACCACATCGTTGGTGGGATCGATCCAGAACCAGGTGCCGGCGATGCCATCCCACAGATACGTCCCCTTGCCGGTGGGGCTGCCGACTCGCAGCGGCTCTTCATAGATGGCCACGTCGAAACCGAAGCCGAAGCCCGGCCGCATCCGATAGTTGCCGATCCCGAACTTGCCGCTCTGGTTCTTGACCGCATCGGGCACGTGATTCGCCGTCATCAGCGCGACCGTGCTCGGCGCGAGCAGGCGCTTGCCGTCGAGCTGGCCTTCGTTGGCGAGCATCTGAGCGAAGCGCAGATAGTCCGCGGCCGTCGAATAAAGGCCGCCGCCGCCGGAAGGCAGTGCAGGGAGTTCATTCACGCCCTCGTCGTGAGGCAGCGGGCTGAGACCTTCGCCGCCCCACTGATAGATCGTGGCGAGTCGCGACATCTTGTCCTTCGGCACGTAGAACGCCGTGTCATTCATGCCGAGCGGCGCGAAGATGCGTTCACGCAGGAACTCGGGGAACGGTTTGCCCGACAGCTTCTCGACCAGATAACCCTGAATGTCGACGCTGACGCTGTAGACCCAGCCTTCCCCCGGCTGATACAGCAGCGGCAGCCTGGCCATGCGATCGATGAAGTCCTGCAGCGACGTTGCGGCGAGCGGGGCGGACTGCTGATACAGCTTGTCCACCGGCGTGGAGCCGAATACTCCATAGGTGAAGCCTGCGGTGTGCGACATCAGCTCGCCGAGCGTGGGGGCGTGGGTGGGCGCGACGAACACGGGCTGACCGTCAGGCCCGTTGCCCGCGTACACCTTCAGATTCTTGAATTCCGGGATGTGGCGCGAGATCGGATCGGAAGGTTTCCACTTGCCTTCCTCGTACAACATCATCATCGCGACCCCGGTGATCGGCTTGGTCATCGAGTAGATGCGCACGATGGAGTCCATCTGCATGGGCTTGCGGCCGGCGACGTCGGCATGTCCGTACGTCATCTGCTGAACGACCTGTCCGTGACGCGCCACCACCGTGGCGATGCCCGCCAGTTGTTTGCTATCGACCACGGCCTTCATGCCGGCGTCCAGACGCTGCAAGCGCTCCGATGAAAAGCCGAGGCTCTCCGGCTTCGCCTCGGGCAGGGACAGATTGCGCGCCTCGGCGGCAATCGAGACGAGCATTGCCAGCGCGACCAGGCTCCATGCACGCAGGCCAGGTGGTTGTATCCGCACAGTGAAATCCCCGCGATCCGTCGTTTTCAGGAAAGAATGCGAGCTCGAGCGACTCGTTGTAACGCGCGGTCAGTGTAGCCGCAGGCCCGCTCAGGAGCGTCGATTCGGGGGCACCATGACAGAACTTTGCTTAGACCAGTCCCGGCCGAATCACAAGCCTTGTCGCGACCGGGCTCGTTCTTCATAGTGCGCGCCTCGTTTTCGCACTGTGGATCGGACCGAAGATGCCGCTGCCGTCGATTGAATCCCGCATTGCCGCCGAGCTGTCGGCCAAACCAGAGCAGGTCATCGCCGCCGTGGCGCTGCTGGATGAAGGAGCGACGGTGCCGTTCATCGCGCGCTATCGCAAAGAAGCGACAGGGGGTCTGGATGACACGCAGCTGCGTACTTTGGAGGAGCGGCTGTCGTATCTGCGGGAGCTGGAAGAGCGTCGCGCCGCCATCATCGCGAGCATCGATGAACAGAAAAAGCTGACGCCTGAATTGCGTGCCAGCATCGAGGCCGCCGATACCAAGCAGCGCCTCGAAGATCTGTACCTGCCCTACAAGCCCAAGCGTCGCACCAAGGCGCAGATCGCGCGCGAGGCGGGTCTCGACGTGCTGGCGGAGGCGCTGCTCGCCGATCATTCCCTGGTGCCGGAGACGGAAGCGGCGAAGTATCTGAAGCCGGCGTTCAAGACGGCGGCGGGCGACGACAACCCGGGCGTGGCGGATGTGAAGGCTGCGCTCGAAGGCGCGCGCACCATTCTGATCGAGCAATTCGCCGAAGACGCCGAGTTGCTGAACAACCTCCGTACGCATCTGCAGGAAAACGGCGTGGTGGTCTCAGCCGTTGCGGAAGGTAAGGAAGAGCCGGCGGCGAAGTTCCGCGACTACTTCGCATACAGCGAGACGCTCAAGACCGTTCCTTCGCATCGTGCCCTGGCGCTGTTCCGCGGCCGCAAGGAAGAGCTGCTGAAGGTCTCCCTGAAGTTGCCGGAAGACATGCAGCCGCCGGCGACCGGTCCGGCGCCGTTCAACGCCTGCGAGCTGAAGATTGCGGCGCGGTTCAACATTGCCGATCGCAAACAGCCGGCCGATGCGTGGCTGCTGCAGACCGTTCGCTGGACCTGGCAGGTCAAGCTCGCCTGGCAGCTGGAAGCCGAGCTGCTGACGGCATTGCGCGAACGTTCGGAGGAAGAGGCGATTCGCGTCTTCGCGCATAACCTGCACGATCTGCTGCTGGCTGCGCCCGCCGGTCCGCGCGCCACCATGGGCCTCGACCCCGGCTTGCGTACCGGTGTGAAGGTCGCCGTCGTCGATCGCACTGGCAAGTTGCTCGATACCGCGACGGTCTATCCGCATGTCCCCCGCAACGAGTGGGACCGCACGATTGCTCATCTCGCGCTGCTGGCTCAGAAGCACAACGTCGATCTGATCAGCATCGGCAACGGCACGGCTTCACGCGAGACCGACAAGCTCGCCGGCGACCTGATCAAGCGGCACCCGGAACTGAAGCTGACGAAGATCGTCGTGTCCGAAGCGGGCGCGTCCGTGTACTCGGCTTCGGCCCTGGCGGCGAAGGAATTCCCGGATCTCGATGTGAGCCTGCGTGGCGCCGTTTCCATCGCCCGCCGTCTGCAGGATCCGCTGGCCGAGCTGGTGAAGATCGATCCGAAGTCCATCGGCGTCGGCCAGTACCAGCACGACGTGAGCCAGACCAAGCTGGCCAAGAGCCTCGATGCGGTCGTCGAGGACTGCGTGAACGCGGTCGGCGTCGATGTGAACACTGCGTCTGCCGCGCTGCTGGCTCGCATTTCGGGTCTGTCCTCGACGCTCGCCGAAAACATCGTGCGCTATCGCGACGAGCATGGCGCATTCGCGAATCGAGCCGGCCTGAAGAAAGTGCCGCGCCTCGGCGAGAAGACATACGAGCAAGCTGCGGGCTTCTTGCGCGTGATGAATGGTGACAATCCGCTCGATGCCTCGGCGGTGCACCCCGAAGCTTATCCGGTCGTCGAGCGCATCCTCGCGGACCTGAAGAAGCCCGTGAAGGAAGTGCTGGGCGACGGCTCGACCCTGAAGAAGTTGGACCCGGCCAAGTACACCGACGAGAAGTTCGGCGTGCCGACCGTGAAGGACATCCTCAAGGAGCTGGAGAAACCGGGCCGCGACCCGCGACCGGAGTTCAAGACCGCGACCTTCAAGGAAGGCGTCGAGGAGCTGAAGGATCTGCAGCCTGGCATGATCCTGGAAGGCGTGGTCACCAACGTCACCGCGTTCGGCGCGTTCGTCGACATCGGCGTCCACCAGGACGGCCTGGTGCACATCTCCATGATGTCGAACAAGTTCGTGAAGGACCCGCGCGAGGTCGTGAAGGCCGGCGACGTGGTGAAGGTCAAAGTGCTGGAAGTCGATCAGCAGCGCAAGCGCATCGCACTCACCATGCGCCTCGACGAATCCGCCCAGCGCGTCCGCGACAACGCTTCCGGCGACTTCCGTCGCGACCGCGATTCACGTCCGCCGCAGCGCCAACAGCAGCAGCGTCGCGAGGAATCGGTCGGCGCCGGAGCGATGGCCGATGCCTTCGCTCGGGCGTTGAAGCGGTCTTAACAGCTCGTGTGAGGCGAGCGACGATGCGCTCGCCTCCCCAGGGTGGACATCACTGCCAACAGCGCCAGCATCAGCGGCCCGAACGATCCACCACCACCGCCGCCGCTCTTGATGCCGCCCGGGTTGCCACTGCTGGGCGGCGTGATCTGAAATTCCACCGTCGATTCCGCTTGCGAGACGCCATCGCTGACCACGAACGTCAGCGAGTCCGTCCCTGAAGAGGTGCCGACGTATTGGAACGTTCCCGAGTTCGGATCGAACGTCAGCGTGCCACGCGCCGGCTGCCGCGTAACGGAATACGTCAGTGGATCGCCATCCGCGTCGGCCGCTGTGAATCGACCGCTCACAGTCGCGCCCGTAATGAGGTCGTGACGCGTCGACGTTGCCGTCGGCACTGTGTTCGTGAGCGTGATCGGGAGCGTTTGCACGGTCGAGTACTGGAACCCGTCGGAGACCCTGACCTGCAGGGAGTCTGGTCCGACCGTCGTCGCCGTGGCGGCGGAGTAACGCAGGTTGCCGCTCGTGGCATCGATCCAGGTCGCCGTGCCCAAGGAGGGCAAGCTCACCAGCTCGAAGCGAAGCGGGTCGTTGTCCGCATCGGAAGCAGACAGCTGCAGGTCGATCGGGCTGCGCCAGTGAACTGCGAGCGGCTGCAGCGTGAGCTGCGGCACGCTGTTACCGCTGGCGTCGACGAACTTCACCGCCTGGTCAGCGCCGACGAGGACGATGGAGCGGCTGCCGTTGACGGCACGCACCAGGCTTGCGCCCATGCCCAGAGACGAGCGCCGCGTCGGCGTCGAATCCACGATGGCGCGAGCCGCCAGGTCGTACACGATCAGGGCGTCGTCACAGGTGAGCATCACGCGATTCGTGGCGTTCATCTGGATGGCATTGATGGCCGTGCTGCAGACGGAGTGAGTATCGAGCACGTCGAGCGTCTCGCCATCGAGCACGTCGATGCTGCCCGTGCTCTTGGCGGCGAGGATTTCGACGCCCGGATTGGCCGCGACGTCACCCGTCGTCACCGACTGATAGCCGTTGGTCGCACTGAAGATGTGACGACGATCGCTCCAGCGCACCACGTGCACCAGCGAGCTCACGCCGATGATGTCGGGCCCCGGTGAGCCTACGTCGCTCACCAGGACGTCGGTGACTGCGCCAAAGCCGCTGGCCAGCGCCGCGCTCTTCCAGATCTCGGCTCCAGTGGTCGCATCGAACGCATACAGGAACACACCCGGCGAGCCAGTGTGAGCAACGGTGTTGCCCGCGACCACCTCGGGAATCCCATCGCCGGTGAGATCGGCTACGTCGAGCACGTTCAAGGGCGAGCCCTGGTCATGGAACGTTTGACTCTGCAGCTGATGAGTGGAGCCGTCGATCACGTAGAGCGCGCCGTCATACAGGCGGTCGGTGCCGATCACGATCTCCAGCTGCGGGTCGTCATCGATGTTGACCAGCTTCAGATCATGGACGCCGGTCCATGCGAAGCCGCCGAACACCTGGCCGTCGCTACGCCACTCCAGCTCGTTGGTGGTGGCGTCGAACACCATGATCACGCCGTCGGCATAGCCGCTGGAGCTGCGGTAAGACGCCACGACCAGTTCCAGGTCGCCGTCGCCATCAACGTCGCCAATATCCACCGCGGAGTACGGGCCGGAATAATCCTCGCTGCGCCACTCGAGCGCGCGCGTGCCGGCGAGGTCGTGTACGTACATGTAGTCGGGCCCGCTCGAGGTGAAGCCGGCTCCCCACATGATCTCGTCCGCGCCATCGCCATCGGCGTCGAATACTGCGATGTCGGTGACACTGTGCTCCGGATTGCGAATCGTCCACAGCTCGGCGCGGGTGGCCGCATCGATGACGTGGATCGCGCCCCATTGGCCATCGCCATACACGACCTCTGGCGTGCCGTCGCCAGTGACATCGATCAGCCGCAACGCGGCGATATCGTGGCTGCTGTTGATGCTCCATTTGAGTGAGCGCAACTCCAGATCCCACGCGCGGATCAGATACCACGACTCGGCGCTGACCAGTTCGTCGCGTCCGTCGCCATCGATATCGGCGAGCCCGAGGCGGTTTCCGAAGGGAATCGAAGACTGCCACTCCACAGTGACGCTTGCCGCCGCCACTTCGATCACTGCGCCGGTGTTGAACACCAGCTCGAGCTCGGCGTCATCGTCGATGTTGCCCAGGGCGACGCGCGTGCCGCCGTGATCGAGCGTGCGTTGAAGTGCGAATGTTTGCGGGTCGTACAGAAACGTCTGCGTGGCTGTGACGACCGCAACATCGTCGTCGCCATCGTTGTCCACGTCGCCGACCGCGAAGTCGTTGATGCTGGTGGTCGAGGGCTGGAACGTTTGCACGGTCTCATGAGTCAGCAGGTTGACGATTTCGACGCTGCCATCCGACAGCCCGACCCATACATGCGGAGTCGTGCCGGAATCGATCACGTGCAGCGCCGAGATGTTGCGCCAATATCCATACGGACCGGACGGGAAGGGTGGGCTCTGGTAGCTGATCTCGTAGCTGCGAGTCGTGGCATCGAAGGACACGACAGACCAGACGCCATTGCCGCCGGAAGCGAGCACGATGTCCAGATCGCCGTCGCTGTCGGCGTCCACTGGGTAGAAGCCAGTCGAGCCGATGCCTGTGCCGAACGAAGTGGTATGCCACTGCGCCTGATAAGAAGGCGAGAGCCCTGTCGATTCCAGCCGTGGCGGACGCGTTGGTTTACCGTTGGCGCTGGCTAGGGGGCGCGTGGGTTTGCTGGCAGCCTCGAGCGTTTGCGGGGCTGTCGTATAAACGATCCTGCCACCGTGCTCATCGATGACCGGTCGGCCAGCCGCATCGGTGGGTACCGGGCGCGCGACTGGCGCTCCTCCTGGTTGCTGCTCCACTGCCGCTCGCGCGGCGAACGACGCCAGCAGCAGTCCTGCTGCGAACAGAATACGACCTTGCACCTTGGCTCCCGGACGTCCGTCTCTTGGACTTGTTGATTGGACCCGCTGGGCGCGCGAATTTTGTCAAACGTGTAGCAGCGCGCACACCCGACGCTAGCGCGCTGCACCGTTCAGGTCAATGTATCCAATTTGAACCCTCGGCCGAACAGGCGGCGTCGGTCCGTCGCAGCTCTACTTCGCAGATGTTTTGAAGTCTCGTTTCGATACGCGCCAGCACCACTTGCGTAGCTCAGGGGACAGGTCGGTGCTGCGTTGAGACGGGCTGAGCCCGCATGAGCCGGTCTGGGGCAGGTGCCACGAGAGTCGATCACGTACGGCAGGCAGAGCCGCCTGCCGTTATCTAGGCGTATTCCAGGACCGATTGCCGCCGCCCCGATTTCCCCCGCCGTTGCCGGGGGCGTGATTGTTATTGGACGGCGCTGCTCGCGGCGCTTGCGGGTGACTCGGAGGCGCTGCTTGGCGTGGAGGCGGAGTGAACGTACGAGGTGGAGTACTAAACGTGCGTGGCTCGCTGCGAGGTGGCGTACCAAACGTGCGCGGTTCGCTGCGGGGTGACGGTGGGGTGTACTGACGGGGTTCGCTGCGGCTGAGCCCGCTGGCGCCCGAGCCAGGGCTACGCGACGGCTCGCGGTCGCGGAAGGCGTTGTTGGACGGTGGGCGATAGAAGCCGGTCCCGTTTTGCTGATAACCGTTGCCCGGCACCCGTTGCATGTCGTCGTTGCGGCGGATGTTGGATGACTCTTCCGCCGGCATGCTCCTTACGCGGTCCCGAACATCGCTGCGGTCTCGCTCGCGCTGTACAGGTTGAGGCGTAGAGAAGCTGTTCCCCGGGCGGATCAGCGTACCGTTGCGACTGTCACGATCGCGGCGCGACTGCCAATCGCGCACCGAGTCGTTGTTCAACTCGCGCGGACGATTGATGCCGTCACTCAATCCCAGCGCACGGTCGCGGTCGCCGCGGTTGATGTCGGGCCCCTTGCCGCCGATCGGGCGATTCACATTGAAATCGCCGAAGCGTTTCGGGTTGCCCGGCGTGCGCTCGACCAGTTCGGCGCGGCCGATCGGGCGGTTGCCGTTGGATTCGATGGCACTGCGCTCGCGATGGAAAGGCAGGCGATTGACGTAGTAATCACCTCGGCCAAGGTTGTTGAAGCGAGCCACGTCGCGCGGTGGCTGACGAATCGCCCCGCCCAACACGCTTTCACGATAGGGCGCGATGGCGGGCGGTTCGCGCACCGCGTGCCAGTTGCGCATCTGGTTGTCGTCCGGTCGCACCCAGTGATCGCCGATGCGTCGACCGCCGACGAAATAATCGCGCGGCACCGCGGTGACCGCGCCCGGATAGCGGTGATAGTCGAAGTGCGGCGGCGGCAGGCGCCGGCCGTAGAAATAGTTGTTGTTGATGATCACCGTGTTGGAAACGTTCACGTGGCGAATGTAACGCGGCGTGTGCCGGTAGCCCGGATAGAAGATGTCGCGGGGCCCGAGCGGATACCAGCCAACGTTGCCGAACGAGACGGAGATGCCCACCGTCGGGCCGCCGACCCAACCGACCAGCGCTGGCGCATACACGGGACGGATGTAACGAGGGCCGGGCACCCAGCACCAACGGCTGCGGATGTAAGCCCAGCGACCGTAGTGGAACGGCGCGAAGCCCCAGCGTGCGTCATCGACCCACGACCAGCCCCACGGCGACACATACACCCAGCGGCCGTAGCGATACGGCGCCCAATTGCTGACCACGTAGGTCGGCCGCCACACGTAGCCGTATTCGGGCTCGCTGATCCATTCGCCGTTGTCGTCGAGATCCTCATAGCCGATCACGTCACGGGAAACATATTTCGCCGACTGCGAGCGCTCGTTGCGCGCGTCTCGATCGTTGGCCCAGTTCTCGAACGCAGTGCGCGGGCCGAGCGGCTCGATGGTGCCGGTGAGAGCCTCGACTCCAGTGAACACGCCGCGCTCGTTGTCGCGGACCGTGAAACGTTGGCTGCCGCCGCCGCTGACTTCCGCTTCGCCGTTACGGGTCTTGACGATGGTGCGGTCGGTGGACTTGTCCACTTCCAGGTGATATTCGCCGACGCGATTCAGGCGTACCGTCGAATGGGGCGTTTCGATCTGGATGGTTTCGCCCTGGGCGAGCCGGCGCACGCGAATGGTGGCGACGCCTTCGGTGAGGCTCGCTTGCAGCACGTCATCGTCCAGCTCGATGAAGCCGAAGCCGGTGTCGCCATCGAGGTACACCGCCGCGGAGCCGATCTGCAGCTCGGCGCGTCCTTTGTCTTCGACCCACAAGCGATCGCCACTGGTCAGGGGCCGGTTCAGCGCCGCATCGGCCCATTCGTCGGTACCGGCCGGCGCGATCGTGACGTCGCCGTCGATGTAGCCGAGGCGGGCGACCCGGCTCGGCGGGTCGACTACGGGCGTTGCGCGACTGTCGGATTCGGAGGATTGGCTGGCGGATTCGGGCTCGACGACGGGCTCGACCGTGGGCTCGCCAGCGTCGGATTCGACGACCGGCTCCGGTTCCACCACCGGTTCCTGAGCGCCGGCCACGGTGGCGCCGAAAGCGGTGAGCAAGCCCACGCCGCAAACGAGTGCTGTCAGCCACTGTGTCAGGGAATTGGTCACGTACCTGCTGCCCGGGAGCTGGCCGCTGGATCGGTCCGTGAGTCGGCGGTCGGCGTCGCGCGAAATCATGTTGCCCACCCCCGTTTAGAACGGTTGTCACCATGATCCGTTCCCTGGGGTGAACTCAAGGTGAACAGTGGGCCGCGGCGCGGGTTATGTCCAGCCGGGCGAGTCGAAGCCGGGCCTGAACGCCCGTTGCGCCGGGGCCCATTGTGAGATGGATCGCGGACTACGCTGGCCCGCTGCCCGATACTGCCTGGGTCCCAAGGTCGAACAAGAAGATCAGGCCGCATGGACTTAACCGGAAATCCGAAAGAGCTGGCCCTGCTGCGGAGTTTCGCGCCGTTCGACGGCATGAAGCCCGAAAGCCTGACCGTGTTCGCCCGCAAGATCACGCGCCGCCAGGCGCCCAAGGGCCGCCTGCTGTTCACCGAAGGCGACGAGGAAAAGCAGACCTTTTACCTGATCAGCGGCTCGATCGATCTGCTGGCCGAAGGCGAAGTGGTCGGCTCGGTCCGAAGCGGCACGCCGAAATCCAAGAGCCCGCTGGCGCATCAGCTGCCGCGGCCGTATTCGGCGGTGGTCACCTCCGACCGCATCGAATATTTCCAGATCGACAGCGAGTTTCTGGACGTGGCGGTGACGCTCGATCAGACCGGCGCCTACAAGGTGCTGGAGTTGAACGGCCTGGACGAGAACGCGCCCGGCCCGGACGACTGGATGACGGCGCTGCTGCAGACCAAGGCCTTCCACCGGATTCCGCCGGCCAATATCCAGGCGGTCTTCCTGCGGCTGCAGCGCGTGGACTGCCGCGCCGGCGAGGTGGTGATCAAGCAGGGCGATATCGGCGATTATTTCTATGTCGTCGTCAAAGGCATCTGCCAGGTCGCGCGTGAGACGCCGCTCAACAAGGAAGGCGTGCGCCTCGCCGAGCTGAAGATGGGCGACACCTTCGGTGAGGAAGCCCTGATCTCCGACGTGAAGCGCAACGCCACGGTGACCATGGTGACCGATGGCGTGCTGATGCGGCTGGCGAAGGAAGATTTCCGCAAGCTGCTGCACGAGCCGTTGCTCGAATGGATCGACTACGAGAGTGCCAAGCGCATCGTCGCTCGCGAAGACGGGCAATGGATCGACGTGCGCCTGCCGTCGGAGTTCGAGCACTATCGTGCCGAGGGCGCGATCAATATTCCATTGCATTCGTTGCGCCTGAAGCTGAAAGCGCTGGATCGCAACCGTCATTACATCGTTTGTTGCGATACCGGTCGCCGCAGCTCGGCCTGCGCTTACATCCTCGCGGAGCGCGGCTTCCATGCCAGCGTACTGCGCGGTGGGCTGGGGTCGACCGAGCTGGCCGCGCCGCGCTAACGAACCCCATCGTATACATCGCGGACCTGCGTTCGCGACTCTTTAATTTCACGCGCCGCCGGCCCAAGATGCCGTCTTCCATTGCTACGGAGATGGCCTCATGGGTTCCTGGTCCCGTCCCGCATCCTTCCTGAGCGCGCTGGCGCTGTTGTTGACCTGTTCGCTGGCGGTGGCGCAAGAGGCCAGCTTGAATGCGCTGATCGAGGAGTACGAGCAGCTGATTCGCAAGGACGATCCGGTGAGCGCGGGACAGGAGGGCGATCGCGAGGCCTTGCGGCGGCTGCCGGACGTGCGGCCCGAAACTCAGCAGGCGATCGCGAAACAGCTCAAGAGCCTCGGTGAGCGCCTCGCCGCGATCGATACGTCGGGCTTTTCAGAAGACGCGGCATTGAATCATCAGCTGCTCACGGGCGTCGTCGCGATCCACGCCGAGCAGCTCACGTTCGATCTGCCTCGCATTCCGTTCGAGAACGACAGCGGCTTCCATACATTGCTCGACTATCTGGCCCGCACCACGACGATCGGCTCACGTGACGATGCGGACGCCTGGCTCGCCCGTCTGGAAGCCACGCCGGCGTACTACGAGCAGAACCTCGCGAACCTGCAGCGAGGCATCAAGACCAGATTCACGCAGCCACGCATCGTGGCCGAGCGTGTGCTCGAAGTGGCTCGCAAGCAGGCGAATACCAAGCCCGAGGACAGCTCGTTTCTGCTGCCGTTTGCGCGCATGCCGTCGAGCATTCCGGCCGCGGCTCAAGAGGAATATCGCGCCAAGGCACTGGCGGTCGTGCGCGATCGCATCCTGCCGGAGCAGAAGAAGTTCGCCGGCTTCATGGAGAAGGAATATCTGCGCGCGGCGCGTCCCAAGCTCGCGTGGCGCACCGTACCGAACGGCGAGAGCTCATATAAGTTCTTCGTGCGCCGGGAGACGACGACCCAGATGACGCCCGACGAGATCCACCAGCTGGGCCAGTCGGAAGTGGCACGCATACGCGGACTGATGGAGCAGACCATTGCGGAGACCGGCTTCAAGGGCAGCTTTGCCGATTTCCAGAACATGCTGCGGACCGATCCGCGCTTCTACGCGAAGACGCCGCAAGAGCTGCTGGAGAAGGCGAGCGAGATCGCCAAGCGTGCGGATGATCAGCTGCCCCGGCTGTTCGGTACGCTGCCGCGGTTGTCTTATGGGGTGCGGCCGGTGCCCGCCGACATCGCCGACGGTTATACGACCGGTCGCTATTGGGTCGGAAGCATGCAGCAGGGCCAGGCCGGCGGCTACATGGTGAACACTTCGCACCTGGATCAGCGACCGCTCTACGAACTGCCGGCGCTCACCGTGCACGAGGCGGTGCCTGGTCATCATCTGCAAATCGCGTTGTCGCAGGAGCTGACCGGAATTCCGTACTTCCGTCGCAACACCAGTCCGACCGCATTCGTCGAGGGCTGGGGCCTGTATTCGGAATTCCTGGGCGAGGAGATGGGCATCTATCGCGACCCGTACGAGCGCTTCGGTCGATACTCGTACGAAATGTGGCGTGCGTGCCGCCTCGTCGCCGACACCGGGATCCATTGGCTGGGCTGGGACATCGAGCAGGCGCGTGGTTGTTTCACCGAGAACTCGGCGCTCGCGCCTCACAACATCCAGACCGAACTGGAGCGCTACATCTCCTGGCCCGGTCAGGCGCTCGCGTACAAGATCGGCGAGTTGCGCTTCCGCAGTCTGCGAACCGATGCGGAGAAGGCGCTCGGCGAAAATTTCAACGTGCGCGAATTCCACGACCAGCTGCTACTGAGCGGCGCACTGCCGCTGGACGTGGTGAGCAAGCGCATCCAGGCCTGGATCAGCGAAAAGTCACCCGGCAGGGCGACCTCGTCGTCCGCGCTGGCGCGGTGAGGGTGGCGAGCCGCGCACGATTCGCTTTGGCGTGAAGTACAATTTCCGAATGACTACGCTCTACGGCATCAAGAACTGCGACACCATGAAAAAAGCGCGCACCTGGCTCGACGAGCACGGTGTGAAATACGAGTTTCATGATTACAAGGTCTCGGGCATCGACCGCGAGCATCTGGAGGCGTGGTGCAGGAAGGCGGGTTGGGAGACGATCCTGAATCGCGCCGGCACCACGTTCCGCAAATTGCCCGATGCCGACAAGGCCGATCTGAACGAGCGCAAGGCCATCGCGCTGATGCTGGCACAGCCGTCCATGATCAAGCGTCCGGTGCTGGAGAAGGGCGCCAGATTGCTGGTCGGCTTCAAGCCCGCCGAGTACCAAGCCGCCCTGGGTTGATTCCGCGCTGCCTTTGCTCGGCCTTGCGTCAGCGCAGGCCCCGCGCTGGGTGACGCTTCACCCCGTCTTGCCCGCAACCACTCCCTGTGCCGGCCGCAGGCCGCCGGGTGATATTTCACCCGGCCTTGCCCGCAACCACTCCTCTGTGCCGGCCGCGGCCGCTGGGTGATATTTCACCCGGCCTTGCCCGGAACCGCTCCTTTGTGCCGGCCGCAGGCCC
>NZ_CALFXI010000064.1 GCF_937958065.1 uncultured Steroidobacter sp. | reverse complement strand
CTACGAACCATGAGGTCGGGAGTTCGAATCTCTCCGGGCGCGCCATTCTTCAGTACTCGCGACACTAAAACGACGACCGCAGCCAGAGTTGCGGAATCGATCAACAGACGCTCGTCGCGCCCCAAACCGAGCTGCAGTTCCCTCCGCACATCGCGATTCGTCGATGTTTGCAATTGATTCGACGCTCGCATCGCGTGCTTCATTCCGCTAGCTCGCGAGAACACAGCTGTCATTTTCGCTCGTTGATATGAAAGCGATGGGGCAGAAACCGATGTGGCCTGGCACGAGTTCTGAGCGTGCTCACGGTGTTCGTCGACGACGGACACCGTGAACGGCCTGTTACGTGCTCGCCGCCTGCCACCGAAGCAGGCGTCGTGTGCGCGTCAGCGTGCATTCATGGCGTGGCCTCCTGCAAGGCTGCGGTCGCGGGACGCTTTTTGATCCGCTCGCCGAGGAACAACAGGATCGGTGCTGCAATGAAGACCGACGAGCTGGCGGCCACCACGATGCCGAACACCATCGGCACCGCGAAGCTGGCGACGGTTGCGCCGCCCCACAGTGCCATCGGCAGCATGGCCAGAAATGCCGTGACCGACGTGAAGATCGAGCGAGCCAGGGTCTCGTTGATGCTGCGATCGATGATCTGGCGTAGCGGCAGATCCGGATGCAGCCGCAGGTTTTCGCGCATGCGGTCGTACACCACCACCTTGTCGTTGACCGAATAACCGATCAGCGTCAACAGCGCCGCGATCGCGGTCAGGTTGAATTCCAGCCCGGTGAGCGCGAAGAAGCCGACGACCTTGGTGGTATCGAGCACCAGGGTCGCGATCGCGCCCACGCCGAAATGCCAGTCGAAGCGGATCCAGATGTAGATGAACATCGCGACGCTCGCGAACAGCACGGCGAGAATGCCCGCATCCGCCAGCTCGTCGCTGATCTTCGGGCCGATGATGTCGACGCGGTCGAAGCTGGCCTTGGGCTCGGCCTGGAGGATGGCTGCCTTGGCGCGCTCGGCGACTTCGGTTTGTGCCGCCGCTCCTGCATCAGGCTGCTGTTGAATGCGGACGAGAATGGTCGTGCCATCGTCGTTCGCCTGCTGCAGGCTCACTTCGCCGAGGTCGGCTCGTTCCAGTCGGTCGCGCAGCTCCGCCAGGTGCATCGATGCAGGCGCGGATGCTTCGATGATGGTGCCGCCGGTGAAGTCCACGCCGTAGTTCAAGCCAGGCTTGATGAACAGCATCACCGAGGCAACCGACAGCACCAGCGACACGCCGATGCCGACGAAGCGCGCACGCATGAATTGGAAATTCGGCGTCGCGTTGCGCCAGCGCGCGGGCATCAGCGAGCTGATGATGAACTGTTTCGGCTTACGCCATCGCAGCCACAGCGCCATGATCGCTTTCACGACCGCGACTGCCGTGAACATCGAGATCGCGATGCCTAGCGCCATGGTCACGGCGAAGCCTTGCACCGGTCCGGAGCCGAGCCAGAACAACAGTGCGGTCGCAATCAGCGCAGTGACGTTGGAATCGACGATGGTGGCATAGGCGCGATCGAAGCCATTGGTCAGCGCCGCTATCGCGGACTTGCCGTTGCGAGTCTCCTCGCGGATGCGTTCGTTGATCAGAACGTTTGCATCGACCGCCAGCCCGACGCCCAGCACGATGCCAGCGATACCCGGCAACGTCAGTGTGACTCCGAGCAAGGTCAGCGCGGCGAGGGTCAGGATGACGTTTATGAGCAAGGCGAGATTGGCGATAACGCCCCAGCCACGATACAGCACGGTCATGAATGCCAGCACGAACAGCAGGCCGGCAGCGCCCGTGAAAGCGCCCATGCGAATGGCGTCGCCGCCGAGATCCGGGCCCACCATGCCTTCCTGAATCACGTGCAAAGGCACCGGCAGCGCGCCGGCGCGCAGCAGCGCGGAGAGCGAGCTGGTCTGCGCAGGGGTGAAGTTGCCTGTGATCTGCCCCGAGCCGCCGATGATCGGCTCCTGGATCACCGGTGCGCTGATGACTTTGCCGTCCAGCACGATCGCAAATTGCCTGCCGACGTTCTCGCTGGTGATCTTCGCGAATGCCTTGGCACCCGCGTCATCGAAGCGAAACGAAACCACCGGCCGGCCGGTGCGGCTGTCCAGGCCGCTGTTCGCCTGAACCAGTCGCTCGCCCTGCAGCAGCGGGCGCTCTTGCAGGATGTATTCGATGTCCTCGTCGGCCGCGGGCACGCGGATGGTTCCAATCGCGGGCGTGCTTTTTCCGGGCACGCTCCACGATTCGACACGATGGAACGTCATTTTCGCGGTGCTGCCGAGCAAGGTCCGGATCGCCGCCGGATCTTGCATGCCGGGCAGCTGCACCAGAATGCGATTGCTGCCGAGCGCCTGCACGGTCGGCTCCGCGACGCCGATGGCGTCGATACGACGCCGCACGATCTCGATGCTCTGCTGAAGCGCGGACTGTCGGCGCGCGAGCGCGGCGCTCGCATCGAGCCCGTCTTCTTCGATTTCCTTTTTGAGCGCGGGCTCGTCGATTTCGAGCACGAGGTGGGCGCCACCGCGCAGGTCCAGTCCCAGCGCGACCTGTTTGTGCGGCAGCCAGTCGGGCCAGGATTCCAGTTGCTGAGCGGTAAAAAGACTGGGCAACGCGATGAGCGTGCCAAACACGATGATGAGCCCGTACAGCACGAGCTTCCACTTGGACGGAACCACGAGATTCTCCCATTCGATCTGCGCGACGCGCGCATGCCGGCCGTCACTGCCTCAGGCAGTCACGTCAACCGGAACGAAATGACACCACTCAGGTGTTTGCGGGAGGCGCTCTGGGCTGAGCGGGGGAGTGCGTCGGCCGGGAGGTGGGCCGATGCGTCGTGGCGCCGACGCACGCAGTCGGCTCGAAACGAAGGTTGGTGACGAACGTCGGCGCCGGCGCAATCGGCGAGCTGCCATCATGCGTCGTCTCGGCATGCCGGCCGTCGTTCGTCGGCACCGACAGATGCCGATTTTCCGAAGCGACGGCGATCGGCAGGTCGTTGTCATCGAAAATGCCCGTTGCAAACGATCTGGCCTGCGCCGGATGCAGCAACGCCGCCCACCAGACGACGACGATGAGCGCCAGCCACGTGGGCCCGCCCATGCGCGAGATTCGCGTCTGTGATGTGAATGACGTAGGCATTGGTAGCATGCAGGCTAGAGCATGTTGGGATCTCGGGCAACTCACGAGGTCAATTTTGCGAGAACAGCTGACGGGCGTTGTCCGTCATCGCGGCCACCGCCGGATGCTTGATCTTGCGTTCCGCCGAGATGGCGTAGAACTCCGATTTCACGCCTTTTGCCAGCCCGATACGGATGAAACCGTGCTGCCGCCGAAAGGACGATTCGAGCACGGAAGGCACTGGCGCGAAGCCATGTCCTTCACGTGCGAACTCGCGCAGCATCGCGTAGTCCTCGAACTCGCCGAGCAGCAGCGGCCGCACGTTTTGCCGATCGAGCCACTGATCGAGTGCGCGCCGGATTGCCGTGTCATCGGTCGGCAGCAGCACCGGCACGCCATCCAATGACTTCGGAAAATCCCGTCGCAGCGTCTTCGCCAGCGTCGGCGTCGCCATCCAGTACACATTGCAGCTGCCGAGCGAGTGGCTGTAGGCGCGAACGTTGAGCGAGGGTGTGACTGGAGAATCCGACAGCACGACGTCGATTTCGTGAATCGCCAGATCCGCCACCAGTCGCTCCAGGGTGCCTTCACGACAGATGACCCGGACCGATTGCTTCAATTGCAACCCCGGCTCGACGATGCGATAAGCGATTTCTTTGGGCAGCACGTCGTCGATGCCGATCAGCAATTTGAGCGGTCGCGAGGACGGGCGCTGTTCCAGTGCTTCCATCAGCTCCTGGCCGAGCCCGAAGATCTCGTTCGCATAGCTGTAGACCATGCGGCCCACTTCGGTCGGCACCAGGGTGCGGCCCGACTTCACCAGCAATTTCTCACCCAGTCGCTCTTCGAGCGTGCGAAGCTGCGCGCTGATGGTGGGGGCGGCGAGTGCGAGTTCTTCGCACGCACGAGTCAGGCTGCCGGTACGCACCACCGACCAGAAATACAGCAAGTGCTGGTAGTTGAGCCTCCGTATCACGGTATTCATGGCGACTCCAGGAAGCAGGAAGCTTCGACAGTAACGAACGGACTACAAGAATAATTCTAATTGATCGAACTGAGCATAGCCTGCACCATGCTCTCAAACCTTGCTAGGAGTGAATGATGCGTGATCATCCGATCGTGATTTCCGAGCCCGATGCCCGCGTGCTGCGCGGTCTGCTGGCGGCTCGTGCCTCCCGGGGCCATGATCAGGACCATCTGGAAGAGCTGAGCATGGAGCTGGAGCGTGCCCAGGTGTTGCAGCCCGAACAGGTCGCGGCCGACGTGGTCACGATGCACAAGCTGGTCAGCATCCTGGATCTGAGCAATGGCACGCGACAGGAGCTGACGCTCGTGGGTCCCGCCGAGGCCAACGTCAGTGCACGTCGTATCTCCGTGCTGGCGCCGCTCGGCACCGCGCTGCTCGGCAATCGAGCAGGCGATGAAGTCGAATGGCAGATGCCGGGCGGCGTGCGTCGCCTGCGCATCGAGTCCGTGCAGCCCGAGCATTCGGGAGCTCATTAGCGATTGCAGCTGAGGAGGCATCGACATGCCGAGACTGATGTGTGCGACGGATTTGTTGCCAAAGAGCGAAGCCGCGATCGACCGCGCTGGCATGCTGGCTCAACAACTTCAAGCACCGCTGTCTCTGTTGCACGTGGTCGTGCCGACGGTAACCGAGCTCAATCTCGAACAATCGCTGCAGCAAGCGATCGCGGGGCTCAACTCGCGCACTCGCGCTCCGGCCTGGCGTTTTGGCCCGCCGCCGGAGGTTGCGGTTCGAACCGGCAGTCCGGCCCGCTTGATTCTCGACTCGATCGACAAGCATCGAGTCGGGCTGCTGGTCATGGGGCCGCATCGCAAGCGCGGCCTGCGCGATGTGCTGGAAGGCACGATTGCCGAAAAGGTGCTCAACACGCGCCAATGCCCACTGCTGATGGTGCAGCGGCCCGCCGAAGCCGAGTATCGACAGGTGCTGTTGGCGCTCGATGTCACGGAGGAGTCTGGCGCAGCAGTGCGAGCGGCGGAGAGTCTGGTGTTGAATGATCGCGCGCAGGCGATGGTGATGCATGTCGTCGAGCCGCCGTATCAAGGCATGATGCGTTCCGCCGGCGTGGGTAGCGAACAAATCGTCTCGTATGTAAACGACTCCCGGCGCGAAGCGGCCGCCGAGATTCGCGATCTGCTCCGGCGCACGAGCGCCGACCATACCCGCTATGGCGTGGTGATCGGCGACAGTCATCCCGCGCGAGCCATCCGGCGGGCCGTCGAGATGTATCAGCCCGATTTGCTCGTGATGGGAACGAGCAGCGGTCGCGTGCGACGGGCATTGATCGGCAGCATCGCGAGCCAGGTCATGGATGCTGCCGGCTGCGACGTATTGGTCGTGCCGCGCGGCTCGGCTCCCACTCGGACCTCCAGTCTGCACTGACCCACAAGCCACGTTGCCTCCGCCCCCTGCGTGTGATGACATCGGCGTCATAGCCGGGGACGCCGATATGACGAACCCAAGCATTTTTACAGGCGCGCGACCTGTTGCTGCGACATCGCGAAGACTATGCGGCCGCGGTCAACTCCTTTCGCTGGCCGCAACCCACTGAATTCAATTGGGCGCTGGATTGGTTCGATGCGCATCTCGCGGCCGGCGAGCGGGGCAACCGGACTGCGCTGAAGATCGTCGGTAGCGACGCTGCGACCAGAACCTTCCGCGGGCTCTCCGAGCAATCCAGCCGCGCCGCCAACGGTCTGCGTGCGTTGGGCGTCAAACGTGGCGACCGCGTGCTGATGATGCTCGGCAACTGCGCGCCGTTATGGGAATTGATGCTGGCGTGCATGAAGCTGGGCGCCGTCACGATTCCAGCAACCACGCTGCTGACTGCCGATGATCTCACCGAGCGCGTGCGACTGGGCGGCGTGCGATTCTGGATCACCGATGCCGAGCTTGCCGAGAAATATCAGGATCTCGACTTGCCGGTGACGCGCATCGTAGTGGGGGATCGCAAACAAGGTTGGACCAGCTACGCCGATCTGACAGCGGGCGCGGCGCAGTTCCGGCCAGACGGCGTGACTCGCGCCGATGATCCGTTGCTGCTTTATTTCACATCGGGCACGACGTCCAAACCGAAGCTGGTCTCGCATACGCACGCCAGTTATCCGATCGGCGCACTGTCCACGATGTACTGGTTGGGGCTGCGCCCTGGCGATGTCCACATGAACGTGTCCGCGCCGGGCTGGGCGAAGCACGCGTGGAGTTGTTTCTTCGCGCCCTGGAATGCGGAGGCCACCGTGTTCATCGCGAACATCGGTCGCTTCAACGCGCTGGCGCTGCTGGAGGCGATGACGCAGAACGGTGTTACGTCGATATGCGCGCCGCCGACGGTGTGGCGCATGCTGGTTCAGGAAGACCTCGCTCCTCATCGCGGCGCGTTGAACAACCTGTGCGGTGCCGGCGAGCCATTGAATCCGGAAGTGATGGATGCGGTGGAGCGCTCGTGGGGACTGCAGATTCGCGATGGCTTCGGTCAGACCGAAACTACTTGTGTCATCGGCAACTCGCCCGGGCAGAGGATCAAGCCCGGTTCGGTGGGGCGCCCTCTGCCTGGGTACGACGTGATGCTGCTCGACCCGGAGGGCAATCCGGCGGACGAGGGCGAGATCAGCTTGCGCTTGAATCCCGCGCCGACCGGGTTGATGCGCGGCTACCAGGACGAGAACGGCATGGTTCGCAGGCTCGAAGGTGCGGTTTATCGCACCGGTGACATCGCCAGCCGCGACAGCGACGGTTACATCACTTACGTCGGTCGTGCCGACGACGTCTTCAAGTCCTCGGACTATCGCATCAGTCCGTTCGAGCTGGAGAGCGCACTGATCGAGCACGAGTTGATCGTGGAAGCAGCAGTGGTGCCGGCGCCGGATGCAATGCGCCTGTCCCTGCCGAAGGCTTACATCGTGCTGGCCGCGGGCGCCGAGTCGAGCCGCGAAACGGCGCTCTCTGTGTTTCGGCACATCCGGAAGGTGCTGGCGCCGTACAAACGGGTCCGCCGCATCGAGTTCACGGCCTTGCCCAAGACCATTTCAGGGAAGATTCGCCGGGTGGAGTTGCGCCGTCTCGAAGTGGAGAGAGCGCGCGTCGGCGAGCGCTCCGCCGGCGAGTTTCGCGAAGAGGATTTCCCCGAGCTGCGGGATTAGACTGGCAGCGCCCGGAAGATGCCTATGGGATCGTGCGTACGGGCAACGCTGATGATGAATGCGTACACGAGCAAGGCAGCCACCCAGCACATCACGCGGATCCTTTTCGTCGAGCCACGTTTCAGTGCGAACGTGCCCAGCACGATGTAAACGACCAGCAACGAGACCTTCACCGTCAGCCAGCCGTGCACGAAAGGATACTGATGCAGTATGGTCGCGAGCATCACTGCGGCGGTGAGCAGCGCCGTGTCGATGGCGTAGGTCAAGTACCGAACCGGCGCCGCCATCGCCCAGCCCATCCCGGTGTGTAGCGCGGCGCCTCGCAAGAAGAACAGCAGACCGCTGGCCATCACCGCGGCGATATGGACCGATTTGATCTGCGGATAGAGCTCGATCATGCCGAATGACCCATGACCCTCATGGCCCGAGGCGTGAGATAAACCCAAGGCACGAAGGCCACGAGGCAGCCGAGCGCGGCGATGATTTGCACCGCCAGCCAATCCGCCACGAGCTCGGCCGCGATTACATCAGGTGCCCTCGAGCGGACGCGTTGCGGGCTTGCCCTGGTCCTTCACCATGAACACGACGAACTTCGCCGGTTCGGTCTTGCTGGCGTTCATGGACTGGCGGTGAATGTCCGTTGGACTCTCGCGAAACGTTTCGCCCTTGCGCACGGTCACTTGCGGCTTGCCGTCCACTTGCATCACCACCGCGCCTTCGAGCACGTAAACGAATACGTCGGCGTCATGCCGATGCGGCAGAGAAGCGCCGCCAGGCAGATATTCAACCGTGAGCACCGTGACTTCCTTGCCGGGGATGCCGCTGAGCGGTTCGGTGATGAGTGGCTTCACGACCGCCGGTGGTTGCGAATCCGCGGCCTGAGCGGCAGCGGTGAGCAGAGTCATACCGATCACGGCGCCAAGGGCGAGCTTTTTCATGCGGAATGCCGATTCCAGAACTGATGACGGGCGCCAGCATGCGCCCGAGCGCGGCTCCTTGAAAAGAGCCAGAAAGGCGAACTTTCCGGGAGCCACTTTGCGCGCCGATCCGGGCCCTCCCTGGCCCGGCGAACTCGGGCTCGATCGAAATCAGAACTTGAACAGTCCGCTCACCGACATCATGTTGAAGTCGATGTCGGACATGGAGATGGCTTCGTATTCGCCGCGCAGCTCGAACGAGGGGCCGACGTTGAACGCCACACCGACGCCCCATGCCAGGTCCTCGTCGTCGAACGTGGCCGACTCGAACACTTCGCCGTTGACGCGGCCCTTGAGCTCCGACTCGTACGAAGCGTAGCCGAGCTTGCCGTACACGGAGACGTATTCGCCGAGCGGCAGGCGGCCGACGGCCGAAGCGATCAGGCCAGTGGTGCCGATTTCGATGTCGCCCCTGAAGCCAGGGATGCTGACGACGGTCTCTTTCGGTTTGCCGCCGTCGAAGTAGGCCACTTCGACTGCGAAATACTGATTGAAGTTATAACCGCCGAACACCTTGAATGCCGTGTCGTCCGAGTCGAACTTGAAGTCGTCGAACTCTTCGTCGATCTCCGTCGTCGCCGAGCCGACGCCCGCACCGACATAGAAGCCGGGTTGAATTTCGGCAAGAACGGTCGTGCTCGACAGCAAGCCGAGCAGAGCCAGTCCGTTCATAGCCATTCGCTTATACATTTGAAATTCTCCTTGATGCGACCTCGGGCGCGAGCACCCTTGCTCCCGTCTTCCGGGGGCGCCGTGCGAGTATGCCGAGCGCGCCGGCCTGGGACCGAATGGGAGGGCTGTCAGGCGCGTGGATTTGAGAGGCGCATCACGAGTTGCGCCGTGCGCAGTGTTCGGACCGGCGCCCTGGCCGGAGGTGGTTATTCGCGCAGCGGGCGCGGCCGGGCCCCTATCAACGTCACTTCCTGAAGAACATCAGAATCAGCGAGATCACGAGGCTGATGATGACCATGGTGGTCAGGGGGAAGAACAGCTTGAAGCCGGGGCGATCGATCAGGATGTCGCCAGGCAGTCGGCCCAGGGGCAGTTTGGAAACCCAGGGCCAGGCCAGGCCGACCAATGCGATCACCAGCCCCAGCACGATGAGTGAGCGTTGCATGCGACCTTCTCCGCGGCGCCGCGCGATAATCATGATGTGCGACGGGCGTGATGATAGGCCATCGACACCTGCCTCGGCATGCGAGAATGCACGCTGGTTCGTGAGGGGTGCCTGCCTCCGGCAGGATCCCCGCCCTCCGCAACCAATCGCAGTTCCAGTCGTTATTCAGCAATGAAAAGAATCGATTCACGCCGGGACGGCATGGTCCGAGTCCGTGGCGCGCGCGAGCACAACCTCAAGAATGTCGATGTAGAGATTCCACGCGATGCGCTGGTGGTGTTCACCGGCGTGTCGGGGTCGGGAAAATCCTCGCTCGCGTTCGGCACGCTGTACGCGGAGGCGCAGCGGCGCTATCTGGAATCGGTGTCGCCCTATGCGCGGCGGTTGTTTCATCAAATGGGCGTGCCGCAAGTCGATGAGATCGACGGCTTGCCGCCCGCCGTCGCGCTTCAACAGCAGCGCGGCTCGCCGACGACACGCTCTTCGGTCGGCAGCGTGACGATGCTCTCGAATCTGTTGCGCATGTTGTACTCGCGGGCCGGAGACTATCCGCGCGGTCAGCCGCTGCTCTATGCCGAATCGTTTTCGCCGAATACGCCGCAGGGCGCCTGTCCGACGTGTCATGGCCTGGGCAGGATTTACGATGCGACCGAAGCGTCGATGGTCCCCGATCCGTCGCTGAGCATTCGGGAACGGGCAATTGCGGCGTGGCCACCCGCATGGCACGGGCAAAACTTGCGAGACATCGCGGTCACGCTCGGTTTCGACATCGACAAGCCCTGGCGCGAGTTGCCGAAGAAAGATCGCGACTGGCTGCTGTTCACCGACGAGCAGCCGACCGTCCCGGTGTACGCAGGCTACGAGCCCCACGAGGTGCGTCGTGCGCTGAAGCGCAAGGAAGAGCCGAGCTATCAGGGAACGTTCACCGGTGCGCGGCGCTATCTTCTGCATACGTTTGCCAATACCGAAAGCCCGCTGATGAAAAAGCGGGTCTCGCAGTATCTGGTCAGCACCGACTGCCCGGTGTGCAAAGGCAAACGGCTCAAGCTCGAAGCGCTGGCAGTGAAGTTCGCCGATCTGGACATCGCGCAGCTGTCCGGGCTGCCGCTCAAGGAGCTTGCGAAGTTGTTGCAACCGTACGCGTCGGGCACGGCGCCTCGTTGGCGCAAGCTCGTATCGGAGCATCCGGAGAAAGCATTGGTCACGCAGCGGATCGTGCAGGATCTGCAAGCGCGCCTCGTGGTCATGCTCGACCTGGGGCTGGGTTATTTGTCGCTGGAACGCAGTACGCCGACGTTGTCGCCAGGCGAATTGCAGCGCCTGCGTCTGGCCACTCAGGTGCGCTCCAATCTGTTCGGGGTGGTGTATGTGCTCGATGAGCCGTCTGCCGGATTGCATCCGGCGGATACCAAGGCGCTGCTGGCCGCGCTCGATCAGCTGAAGCAGGCGGGAAATTCGTTGTTCGTCGTCGAGCACGAGCTCGATGTGATTCGTCATGCCGATTGGATCGTGGACGTCGGCCCCGCGGCCGGCGAGCACGGTGGCGAGATCTTATACAGCGGTCCGCCCAAGGGTCTGGCCTCGGTAGAGGGCTCGCACACGCGCCGGTTCTTGTTCTCCGAATTCAAGCTTCCGCCGCGCGAGCCGAGAACGCCGCGTGAATGGCTGAAACTGAACGGCGTGACTCGAAACAACTTGCAGCGGCTCGATGCGCAGTTTCCGCTGGGGCTGCTGACCAGCGTCACCGGGGTGTCGGGCTCGGGCAAGTCGACGCTGGTGAGCCAGGTGCTGGTCGAGTTGGTCTCCTCGCATCTCGGACAAGCGGTTGCGCCGGACGAGGAGGAAGGCAGCGAGCTGGAGCGGACCGTCGTGCAGACGCTGGGTGGCAAGATCACTGCCGGCATGGAGCGAATCAAGCGACTGGTGCGCGTGGATCAAAAACCCATCGGCCGCACGCCGCGCTCCAATCTTGCAACCTACACGGGACTGTTCGATTACGTCCGGAAGCTGTTCGCGGCCACGAAGACTGCGCGCTCACGCCGCTACGACGCCGGTCGCTTCTCCTTCAACGTGGCGAAGGGACGTTGCGAGACTTGCGAGGGTGAAGGCTTCGTGATGGTCGAGCTGCTGTTTCTGCCGAGCGTGTATGCACCGTGCCCGACCTGTCACGGTGCCCGGTACAACGCGCAGACTCTGGAGATCCGTTATCGCGACAGGAACATTGCCGAAGTGCTGGCGATGACGGTGGATGCGGCCTGGAAGTTCTTCGAGGACGAGCCGCACATTCATCGCTCGCTCGATGTGCTTCGGGACGTCGGGCTGGGCTATTTGCGGCTCGGGCAGGCGGCTACGGAACTGTCCGGTGGCGAAGCTCAGCGCATCAAGCTCGCCACCGAGCTGCAGCGCCCGTCCAGGGGCGACACATTATATGTATTGGACGAGCCCACTACGGGGCTGCATCCCTCGGACGTGGAACGACTGGTCGTGCAGCTCGAACGCCTGGTGGAGGCGGGCAACACCGTGGTCGTCGTCGAACACGACATGCGCGTGGTCGCGGGCAGCGATTGGGTCATCGACATGGGGCCCGGGGCGGGCGACGAGGGCGGCTCGATCGTCGTGAGTGGACTGCCCGCGCAAGTTGCCAGCTCGAAGAGGAGTCGGACCGCGCCCTATCTTGCGGAGTTTCTGGAACAGGCCACCGGCTAAGGAACGTTCTGTTGCAACTCTTCGAGCCAGACCTGCGCGTTGCCATCCGACGGCGCGCGCCAGTCGCCGCGCGGCGAAAGATTGCCGCCCGACATGACTTTGGGTCCGTTCGGCAATGCCGAGCGCTTGAACTGGCTCAACGTGAAGAACCGGTACAGGAACACTTCGAGCCAATGTTTGATGTCCTGTAATCGATAAGCACGTCGCATGCTTTCGGCCATGCCTTCCGGCCACGCGCCCCGAGTGACGTCTTGCCAGCCGTGCCATGCCAGGAACGCAATCTTCGAAGGCCGCAGACCGAAACGGGTGAGGTAGTACAGGTTGAAGTCCTGCAGTTCGTACGGGCCGATCTTCGCCTCGGTGCTTTGCAGGCCTGCGCCCTGGCCCGGCACCAGTTCCGGAGAGATCCTGGTTTCCAGGATGGAGCGCAGCGTCTGCGAGGTCGCGGAGTCGAACTGACCGCTGTCGACGACCCAGCGCACCAGGTGCTGGATCATGGTCTTGGCCAGCGAGCCATTGACGTTGTAATGGCTCATGTGATCGCCAACCCCGTACGTGCACCAGCCGAGCGCCAGCTCGGAAAGGTCGCTGGTGCCCAGCACCAGCGCACCGCGCTGATTGGCGAGCCGGAACAGATAATCGGTGCGCAAACCGGCCTGCACGTTCTCGAACGTCACGTCGAACACTTGTTCACCGGCGGCGAATGGATGCTTCAGGTCGGCGAGCATCTGCTTCGCCATCGGCTTGATGTCGATTTCTTCGGCCGTGACGCCGAGCGCACGCATCAGGGCCCACGCATTCTTCTTGGTGTGCTCGCTGGTCGCGAACCCAGGGAACGTAAAGCCGAGAATGTTCGCGCGAGGCAGGCCCATCAGGTCGAACGCCTTGGCGGCGACCAGCAGCGCATGCGTCGAGTCGAGTCCGCCGCTGATGCCGATCGTGATCTTCTGGATGCCGGTGGCCTGCAGGCGTTTGATCAAGCCCTGCGCCTGGATGTTGAACGTCTCGTAACAGTCGCGATCCAGCCGCGCCGGATCGTCGGGGACGAACGGGAAGCGATCGATCTGTCGTCGTAAGCCCGTATCGATCGGCATGCGCGCATGACTGAAAGCGATGCGGCGGAAACGGCGCTCGGGATGACCGGCAGCCATCGCGGCATCGTTAAACGTCGGCGTCCGCATGCGCTCCAGGCGCAGCCGCTCGACATCGATGTCCGCGATCGTCATCTGGCTCTCCAGCGGAAAGCGTTCGGTGCAGGCAAGCTGCGCGCCCAACTCGTGAATCGAAGCTTGCCCGTCCCACGCAAGGTCCGTCGTGCTCTCGCCCGGGCCAGCCGCCGAGTAGACGTACGCGGCCTGACACCGAACCGATTGAGATGCGCACAGAATCGCTCGTTCATCGGCTTTGCCGACGACGATGTTGGAAGCGGAGAGGTTGCAGAGGATCAGTGCACCGGCCAGCGCGCCGAGCGTCGAAGGCGGTGTGGCGGCCCAGAAGTCCTCGCAGATCTCGACATGGAACTTGAAATCGGCCAGGTCGCGGCAGGCGAATATCAGGTCCGTGCCGAACGCCGTCGTCTGTCCTCCAAGCTCGATGGCCAGTCCTTCGGTGCCAATGCCGGGTGCAAACCAGCGCTTCTCGTAATACTCGCGATAGTTGGGCAGGAACGATTTCGGTACGACGCCCAGCAGCTGGCCGCGATGGATCACGACGGCGCAGTTGTAGATCCGCCCGTTCCTGCGCACCGGCGCACCGACGATCAGCACGGGATGCAATGTTTCCGAGACCCGCAGCAGGGCTCCGATCTCGTCCTCGACTCTTTGCAGCAGCGCGTCCTGCAAGAACAGATCGTCGATGGCGTAGGCCGACAGGCCCAGCTCCGGGAACAGCATCAAATCGACATGCTGTTCGTGCCCGACTCGGGCCAGTTGAAGCGTCTTCTGCAGATTCGCCGCCGGATTGCCGACTTCGACGCGCGGCGTGCAGCTGGCAACGCGCACCAGCCCATGAGTGTGGATGTCATAGAACGCTGCGGTGTTCATCCCAGGTTGCAATCTCCGAAAGGGCCGCGTTCAGATGGGGAATCAATCTCCCGCCCTCGTGTCGGGTTCCTTGCGCCCGCACTTGCCTGCGAGGTGTACCTACAGGCGCAGCTGGCGGGAGTTGCTGACTTTCGCCATCAAGGCGTGTGAAAAGATGTACAGGGCATGTTTGGTGTCTGCAGCCGCGCCGGCGCCGATGCAATCCGAGGGAATGATCAGCTCGAATTCGCGGACATGTGCGTCCATGGCGGTAAAGAGCACGCATTGATGGCTGGTGACGCCGGTCGCGATCAACTTGTGGATCTTCAGTCGCTGCAGCAGCGTGTGCAACGGTGTGCCGAAGAACGCCGAATGCCTGGGCTTGAACATGAAATAGTCCTCCGGCCTCGGCGCCAGCAACTGCACGATCTGCCGCCCCAGCGACTCCGGTTGCAGGCAACGGTCGATGAAGGCTTTCTGGTCCGATTCCCATTTGCCGGCAGTGTCATTGGCGTAAATCACGGGCATTCCAGCCGCGTGCACGCGCTCTCTGAGTCGGGCGATGTTCGGCGCGGCTTTACGAGCGCTGCGCACGATGCGATTGCCGTCCGGGTAGCGGTAGTCGGAAATCATGTCCAGGATCAGCAGTGCGGTGCCGGATCTGTTTCGCTGGGGCATGTGCAGAGAATGTGGCAGGGACGTGATGGTTCCTCGAGGGAACCCGGCTGACACGGGAAGAATTTCATGCAGCGCGGCGGTTACGGAGCGCGGCCATGAGCCTGCAAGCCTTGCTGGAGACATTGTTGTGGTGGGGAGTCTATCCGCTTTGGCTGCTGGCCGGCGCGGGCGATTACGTGTGCCACCGCCGTACTCGTATCGAACACACTTCCGGCAGCACGGAATCCTGGTTTCATCTGCTGCAGTACTCGACGTTGCTGCTCGCGATCGCCGCCGGTGCGCTGCTGGAACCCAACGCCTTGGTATTCGGGGTGATGGTCGCGGCCGTGTTGGCGCACTCGGTGCTGGCGTACCTGGATGTTTCTTACACGGAGGGTCAGCGCTACATCTCGCCCGTGGAACAGCTCGTCCATGGCTTCATGGAGGTGTTGCCACTGGTCGCGGTTGCGATCTTTGGTGTGCTGCACTGGCAACCCATCAGTGCGGGGCTGAGTGGCGCCGGGTTGACGCTGGTGCAACCGGACTCCAGTCGCCTGTGGTTGCTGGCGAGCTTCACCTTGGTGGCGGGCGTGCCCATTCTGGAGGAACTCGTGCGGACGCTGCGCCACCGCCGCGAGCGTGAGCAGCTGCGCTATCAGGCCGGCTTGGCCACCATCAAATAGAAAACGACCACCAACGCCGCGAACGCGACGATACCCAGCGCGACCCACCACTTCAGGAAATACCAGTACCGCTCGGGCAGCTGCGTGCCGCTGGCCGCCGCCGCGTCAGCCATGTCCCGCATCTTGATCTGCATCCACACGACCGGGAGCCAGGCCGCACCGGCGAGAAAATACAAAGCGATGGAAACGACGATCCAGGTGCTCGATAGCGGAAAGCCGGCGAGATGGATCAGGTACAGGCCGGTGAGAGGTTGCAGGATGATGGTCGGCGTGGTGAAGGCGAAATCCGCGATCACCACGTAGCGTACGACCGTGGCGATGACGCGAGCATCGCGCGTCAGACTGGTGAAGAACATATAGAACGCCGAGCCCAGCCCGGTCCCGAACAGCACCGTCGAGGACAGGATGTGCAGCCATTTGACGATCAGGTATTCCATCGACGCCCTTCCAGCGTGTACAGCAGATAAATGGCGGCGAGCATCACCAGATTCTTGCTCAGCGGCCCGTAGGGATGCAGCCAGAACTCCGGCAGCTTGAAAGTGATGATCAGGGTGTAACCGCCGATGACGGCCAGCTGCAGCAGCCACAGCCAACGCCGCCGCCGAAGGACCAGGGTGCCGACGCCGACCAGCAGATCGAGCACGGCGGCGCCATACAGCATCACTGGAGCGAGCGCGCCGGTGATGCCGACGCGGGCGAGCAATTCGTAGCTGTCCTGGGTCGGGTACAAGCCGAGCGAAACGATGCCTGTCCAGATCCAGACCAGCGCGATGCTGAATCTGAGCAGCGGCAGCAACCAGGCCATCTGAGCTGCAAGCAGCAGCGCGTCGCGTTGCTCATCGCTGATCAGTCGTTCAGTGGGCCGTGGCGGGCCGCCAAGCAACTTTTGCGTGTCGTCCGAGGAGGCCGTGTTGCCGGCGTTGAGCATGGACAATGTTTCTCGATCCAGTAGCGAACCAGGCAAGTGCTCCGCGACCGCGGCTGACGCCCGCATGATCCCGTTGGGAATGCTGATGAGCCTTGCGCGCGGCAATTGTAGCCGGGCGCGTAAACGTTGCAGAAACTCTTTCAGGCCGAGGGCTTCGGGCCCGACCAGCGCGACGCGCCGGCGATCCATTTCAGGTCTTTCGATGATTTCCCTGAGCGCGGCGACGGCATCATCGATGTGAATCGGCTGAACCTGCTGGCGTCCGCCACCGGGCAAAGGAATGACGGGCAGGCTGGCGAGCAATGTGAACAACGTCGCGCTCGCGCCGCCTGCGCCGAATACGAGCGAGGGTTGAACGATGACCCAGCGGACCGGCAGCGACGATAGAAACTCATCCGCCGCATGCTTGCTCGTGAAATATCCGGTATTGCCGCGGTCGGCGCCGAGCGCGGAGATTTGCACGACCTTCTGCACGCCTGCCTCGGCGCATGCGGCGAACAGCGCCTGCGGCGCCCGTGTGTGGATGTTCTCGAACGTCTGAGTGCCGTGCTCGCGAAGAATACCGACTGCGTTGACGACGACATCGACGCCGGCGAGCCGAGGTGCCCACGCCGATGGGTTCAGATCCCGGGTGAAGTCGGCGGCGATCGCGTCAGCTGCGCTGGTGTGACGGCTGACAGTAATGACCCGGTGTCCGGCCGCGCGCAGCGTTCCGGTCAGTCGGCGTCCGATGAATCCTGTGGCGCCGGTGATGAGGATGACCATGAGTACGGAACCCGGAACCTGCTTGCGAGGTTCAACTGTCGATGTTTGGCAAGGTTCCTCCTCGTTCCAGGATTCGACGGCTCGCGCGGTGGCGCAAGCCGTCACGTTACATCATGAAGCAAGTGGCGAGCGACGCTGTCGTTTCCGGAAGCGCGGCGAGTGTGGCTTCAGCCGCGATGCTGATGGCGTGCAGCAGATTGCACGAGGGTAGCGCGGCCGGCGGCTTGAATGGGCCGAGTCAGTGGCTTTGGGGTGAGTCGGAAGCTCATACCCGGGAGGCAACGCTGCGTCACACGGCGGCGGGCTATGTGATTCATCACGCCACGTCGATTTTCTGGGCCGTGCTGCACGAGAGTGTTTTCGGCGGCAGCCGGCGCCGGAAGCCGCCGCTACGACATTGCGCTGAAGCGGCGATCAGCGCCACCACCGCTTACGTCGTCGACTACCATCTGACGCCGCGTCGCTTTCGTCCGGGCTTCAAGAAACACGTGAGCCCGAAGGGATTGGTCGCAGTGTACGCGGCGTTCGCCGCCGGCTTGGCCATCGCGGCCATCACTCGCGACAGCCAGCGATGACTGCTCAGTGCTTGCGCTCGGTTTGCTTGCCGTGCACGCGAGCCCTGGTCTCGTCGCTCATGAGCTTCGCGGCGCTCACCTGCATCTTGTTCTTCACGCCCGGTACGACGTGATCGGCGTGTTCGTTCAGCGCCTGGATCGCGGCCTCGGCGACTTCCGCCGGATCCTGTTTGGCTGACTCGCCTACGACCGTATCTTCCATGTGCGCGCGCTCGAAGAACTCAGTGTCGGTGGGGCCGGGCATGAGGACGGTGACGTTGACGCCCTTGTCCTCGAGCTCGTTGCGAATGGCCTGTCCGAACGAGCGCAGGAACGCTTTGCTCGCCGCGTACACGGCCATGCGTGGCCCCGGCAACACGCCGGCGACGGACGACGTGATCAAGATGTCGCCGCCGCCTCGTTCGAGCATGTCGCGCGAGATCAGCTTGATCAGGTGCACCTGTGAAGTGACGTTCAAGTTGATCAGTGCGATCTCTTCTTCCAGGTCGGTCTCGTCGGAGAAGCCGCCATAAACGCCCACGCCGGCATTGGCAGCCAGCAGCTCGACGGGACGATGCAGCGCACGGACACTGTCATAGACTTTGCGGACGCCCTCACGTTGCGACAGGTCGGCCTGTACGACTTCCACCTGCGTGAGATCGTCGATTTCGGACACCAGGTCGGCCGCTTCGTTGAGCTTCTCGGCGTCCTCGGCCACCATCATCAGGTCATAGCCCCGCTCCGCCAGCTTGCGGGCCAGCTCGAAGCCGATGCCGGTCGAAGCGCCGGTCACTAATGCCAGGGGACGTTGAACATCGGTCGGATTGGCGCTCATGGTGGCTCCGCGTGCTCGCTATACGTGGGCAACGCATCCCCGATGACCATGTTCCTGCCTGTTTGCCGACTGCGTTTTTTCCCGGGAACAAAGCGCGTCGACTCGTGCATTGCTGACAGACGAGCCGAAGGAGAATCGTCATGAGCAACGCCGCCGACCTGCTGATCCGGACCCTGGCGCGCTGTGGTGTGGACACCATCTATGGGCTGCCCGGCGATGGCATCAACGGCATCATGGAGGCGATCCGCACGAACCACGACAAGGTGCGTTTCATCCAGGTGCGTCATGAAGAGTCGGCAGCGTTCATGGCGACTGCGCACGCGAAGCTCACCGGGCGACTGGGCTGTTGTCTCGCGACCAGCGGTCCCGGCGGCGTGCATCTGCTCAACGGCCTGTATGACGCCAAGGGAGATGGCGCCGCCGTGGTCGCAATCACCGGCTTGCCTTATCACGATCTCATCGACACGTTCACGCAGCAGGACGTGGATCAATCGCGCCTGTTTGCCGACGTTTCGGTTTACAGCACGCGCGTGATGAGTGCGGCGCACGTGGAGAACGTCGTGACGCTTGCCTGTCGCGCAGCTCTGTCGAAGCGTGGTGTTGCGCATCTCTCGATTCCCACCGATGTGCAAGAGGAGAAGCTGGAGGAGGCGGGCGCGTCCACGCGCAATGAACCGCATCACACGTCCGTGGTCGCTGCTGAAGGTTTGCAGCTGCCGCAGCTCGAGCAAGTGGAGCAGGCGGCGGAGTTGCTGAACTCGGCATCGAGGGTCGCGATCCTTGCCGGTCGAGGTGCGGCTGGCGCGCAGGACGAGCTGCTTCGTACTGCCGATCTCCTGGGCGCGCCAATCATCAAGGCCTTGCTTGGCAAGGCCGTGGTGCCGGACACGCATCCGCTCACGACTGGAGGCATCGGATTGCTCGGCACGCGTCCTTCGCACGAGGCCATGGAGGAGTGTGACGCGCTGCTGATCGTCGGCTCGACGTTTCCATATATCGAGTACTACCCCAAGCCGGGCCAGGCGCGAGTCGTACAGATCGACTGCGATGCTGCTCGCATCGGTTTGCGGGCGCCCGCAGAGGTTGGACTGGTGGGCGACTCGCGAGCAGTGTTGGAGATCCTCAACGCGAAGCTGCGGCGAAAGGAGTCGCGCGAATTCCTGCAGCGTGCTCAGGAGCGGATGAAAGAATGGCGGCGTGTGCTGCGGGAATCGGCAATGACGGACCAGAGCCCGATGAAGCCTGGCCGCGCCGCTCTCGAAGTGAGCGAGCGGCTGGCCGACGATGCCATCGTCGCGTGGGACTCGGGCCACAATACCGGCCTGTGCGCGCGCTACATCGACGCAGTCGGCGAGCAGATATTCTTCGGCTCCGGAATGATGGCCTCGATGGGTTGCGCCGTCCCGTATGCCATCGCGGCGGCGCTGATCCATCCGGGACGACAAGTCGTCGCATTCGTCGGTGACGGCGGCTTGAGCATGTTGCTGGCGGAGCTGGCCACCATCGTGCGTTATGGCCTGTCGATCAAGGTCATCGTGATCAAGAACAACTCGCTCGGCCAGATCAAGTGGGAGCAGATGATGTTCCTCGGCAACCCCGAATACGAATGCGACTTGCAGCCCATCGACTTCGCCGCGGTCGCCACGGCGATGGGCATCAAGGGTTATCGAGTGGTCTTGCCCGAGGACTGCGGCTATGTGCTCGATCAGGCGCTGTCACAACCCGGTCCGGCGCTGGTCGAAATGACCGTGGACCCGAACGAGCCGCTGCTGCCGCCCAAGCGCATCGAAAAATATGCGGAGAACATGGAGAAGGCGCTCGCGCAGGGCACGCCGGGCGCGCATGAGATTCGCCAGTCTCTGGGACAGCAGCCCTCTCGCAGCATGTTGCAGTCGTAAGGGTTGCTTACCAGCCCGGTGGAATGCGCGGCCACCGGGCCACGACCTGGTCTTCGGCGATCACATCGTAATGAGTGTGTTGTGCCGCCGTAGCGCACGCATGATTGGGCAGAATGCGCACCAGCGAGCCCACCGGCAGTTCGGGTAACGGCGCCGAGCTGCCGGGGCGGATTTCCAGCACGCCATGTTCCTGGTTCGCCTGGCGCATGACGAGATCGGGATAGGGACGGCCCGAGGGATCGCAGACCAGCCCGTAGTATTGATCCACGGGCTGATGGGCCGTGCCGCGGTCGCGTGACATCGCCATCCAGCCGGCATCGACCAGGATCTGATGTTTGCCCGGCTGATGTCCGATGACGCTGGCCAGCACGCTCAAGGCAATGTCATCGATGGTGCAGACACCGATGCCCGCCATCACCAGATCGAAGAACACGAACACGCCGGCCCGCACTTCGGTGATGCCTGTCAGGTCGCGGGCGAAGTGGGCGGTCGGGGTCGAACCCACGCTCACCACGGGCGCCGCGAAGCCTGCGGCCCGCAATTGTTCGGCACATCGGACCGCGGCAGCCCGCTCTTGTTCGGCCGCGGCCACGAGCTGCGCTTCACTGCGCGCATCATATGAGCCGCCGGCGTGAGTCATGATGCCGCGCGCATCGGCGCCGCCCGCATGCAGAGTGCGGGCGATCTCGACCAGGAGAGGATCGCCCGGTTGTATACCGGCGCGGTGGCCGTCGGAATCGATTTCGATCAGTGTGGGCATGTCGCTGCCGAGCTCACGACACTTTGCGGCCACGGCTCGGGCCTGATCCAGGTTGTCGACAACGATGGACAGATCCACGCCGCGTTTTCGCAACGCGATTGCCCGCTCCAGCTTGGCGGGTGCGATGCCGACTGCATACAAGATGTCGCGCACTCCCGCGGCAGCAAACTCTTCGGCTTCTTTCAAAGTCGACACTGTCGCGGGCCCGGCGGGCGTGCTCATCAGGCGCCGCGCGATGTCGATGGACTTGGAAGTTTTCAAATGCGGCCGCAGAGCGACGCCGAGTCGGTCCAGGTGCTGTTTGAGTCGCGCAATGTTTCGATCCATGCGTTGCCGATCGAGCAGCAGTCCCGGTGTGGGCAGGTCGGTGAGTGCGAGGCCAGGTCGTGGCATAAACAAATTTTTAGATTGCTGCGCCCCGACAACTCTGCATCGAGCGAGACGCGTGGGCAAAAGAAACGTTAGTCTTGAAAATTCAGGTTGCATGACTGGCCACAGTATCCCAATATCGGATGTAAACAACGACCAGCGGATCGGTTCGGGCGACCTCATCCTGCTATGACTCAATTATGTCGCGGCCGGAATGTGAGTAGCGAAGCGGGACGCCTGCTGGGGGCGCTGCTGTTGATGCTCGCCTTCTCGGCCCCCGCGGCGGAGCCGGCCCGCTCGCAACAATATGAATTCGACATTCCACGCACGACGCGACTCAGGGCACTGCATGAGCTGAGTCGCCAGGCCGACGGTCTGGTGGTTGCCTATCTGAGCTCCAACGATGCGGAGGAGCGCACCCTGGTCGGGCCGGTGAAAGGCCGCCTCACGGTCGATCAGGTATTGCGAGTGATCCTGCGCGCATCGCAGCTCGGCTCGCGCTGGATCGAGGACGACATGGTCGCGGTCGAGCCGATGTCGCAACGGCCGGTCGAGCCCGGTGCCGATATCCAGGCCCGCACGCCGCCGCATTCGAGCGAGTTCCATCCGGCGCGGCTCGAGCCGGAGGAAATCCTGGTGCTGGGCTGGCCGATCCGGGACCTGACCATGTCGGTGTCGCCGGTGGTCATCATGGAACGTGACGATCTGGATGCGATCGGCGCGCCCACCTTGCCGGACGCGCTGCGTTATCTTTCGCAAAGCGCCTACTCGCGACCGGAAGGTTATCGAGCCAGCGGCGCGCAATATGCGGAGATGCGTGGACTGGGTCCAGATACGGCGCTGATCCTCATCAACGGGCGGCGCGCCCTGCCCAGCGCCAACAGTCTGTCGTCGAGCGCATTCGATCTGAACACCATTCCCGTCACCGCGGTGGAACGCATCGAATTCCTGCTCGACACGGGCGCGGCCACATATGGCAGCGATGCGATCGGCGGCGTGATCAATATCGTGTTACGTGACAAAGTTTCCAAGCCCACCGTGGAGCTGCGTTACGGGGGCGCGGATGGTGGCGCGGAGCAGGAGCGAGTCACGCTCTCCGCCGGCTTGGACAACGATCGGTTCCATGGCGCCGTGGTGTTCGATTACTTCGACATCGGCGGCCTGCTCGGCGAGCAGCGCAGTCTGTGGCGCGATCAGGACTTCCGTCGCTACGGCGGACAGGATCGTCGCTCGCTGGTGAGCAGTCCGGGCAATGTCAGTGCGCTGAGCGGCAACCTGCCTGGCTTGTCGTCTCCGATCGCGGCGGTGCCGGCGGCGGGCAGCGATTTCTCCGCGACGGCGGGCCAACCGGATTTCGAGAGTCTGCTGCGTTACTCGAGCATCGTTCCAGAAGCGACGCGTCGGACGGTGACAGCAACCGGAACGATGCGACTGACGGATCGTGTTACGGCGACCGGTGAGTTGCTCTATGTGAATCGCGACACCAGTTATTACTTCGCGCCGCAGCTGCTGCCGAACATGCCGGTGCCAGGCCCGAGCGCGCTGAGCCCGGGCAATCCATACAACCCTTTCGGCACCACCGTGATCGTCAATCGATTGCTCACGGAGTATCCGCCGCAGTCGCAGTCGGTCGAATCGGAGTGGCTGCGTTGGGCGGTGGCCCTGCACGGCGACTGGGGCCGTTGGAACTGGGAGCTGTCGGCACTGCGCTCGGATGAGCAGGCGACTACGACTCTCGCTAACGTCGTGGACCTTGCGGCGGCGCTGCGCGCGCTGGCCAATCCAGATCCGGCGCTGGCGCTGAATCCATTTTCGGCCGGCCCGATCGGCAGCGAGGCATTGCTGAACAGTTTGCTGTTGCCGGACGACGTGGATGAGTTCAGCTCCGGGGGGCAGCAGTTCACGGGATTCGTCGAGGGCCCGATCTGGTCCTTGCCCGCGGGTCCCCTGAGCGCCGTGCTCGGTGCCGAGTGGCGTTCGGAGAACATGCGAGCCGCGAACGAAGCGGCCGGCTCGTTCAATCATGAACGCACCGTCATGGCAGGCTTTGCGCAACTGCGCGTTCCGCTCGTGAGCGACAGATTGCAAAAGACCTGGCCCGCTCTGCGCGAACTGGCGCTCACGGCCGGCACCCGTTGGGACCACTACCGCGAGTTGGGTCGCGTGCTGCGCTCACAGGTGGGCTTGAGTTGGAAACCGCATCGTGACTTCAGCGTGCGGATCTCGGGCGGCAGCAGCTTCCGCCCGCCATCGCTATACGAGTTGTATCTGCCGCGACTCCTGTCGATGTCGCGCGTGACGGATCCGGCACGAGGCGAGGTGGCACCCATCACCTTGACGCTGGGCGGTAACAGCGAGCTGGATCCGGTCACCGCACGATCATTCACTGCTGGCGTCGTGTTCAGTCCGGACTCCGCCTTCAATTGGAATGTCTCGGTCGACTGGTGGCAGATCGACATGAAGAATCGCGTGGTCTCGGTGCCACCGCAGTTGATGCTTGCCAACGAAGCGCTGTTCAGAGATCGCATAGTGCGCGATCAGCCCATCGAAGCGGGGCGACCCGGCGTGCTCCGATCCATCGACTCGTCGCGCATCAATGTCGGTGGCGTCGACACCGCCGGTGTCGATCTGGCCATCCGGGCGGATTTCCTCACCGAATTCGGCCGCTTCACGCCGGAGCTGCAAGCCACCTGGTTCGATCGGTTCGAATCCACCGATGTGCCGGGCCAGGCGCCGGTCGAACGGGTCGACCTGGCGAGCGAGCTGGGTTCCATTCTCGACTGGCGTGCCATCCTGTCGCTGAAGTGGCGGCGCGGTGCGTTGGGAGCCGCCATGGTCGCACGCTACACCCCTTCCTACGACGATGCCGTTGCCGGTGTGCGCACCGGTCGAACCATCGCAGCGCAGACCTTGCTCGACGTGCAGGGCTCGCTGGACTTCGGTGCGTTGTATGGTGGCGAGTCACGCCTGGACGGCCTGAAGCTGTGGCTGGGAGCGGTCAACGTCTTCGACGAACAACCCAGCTTTGCCGATGTCGGCGACGTGACTGGCTTCGACTCCTCCCAGGCCGAGCTGAAACAGCGCACGTACTACATGCGCCTGGAAAAGAAATTCTAGGCAGTGGCGCGGTATCGAGCGTCGATTCCGCAGGACCGCCACTGTCTCGCCCACACTTCCACATCGAGATGACGCAGCAGCTCGCCGGGATAGATCGCGCTCTTCGACACGCGCTCGCTCAGAGCTTCCTCGACCGCCTTGCGGTTCAACAGCCGCGCTTCGACGAGCACTCCATCGAGCAGCAGCTCGCGCAGGAATTCGCGATGTCGCTCCACCAGCCGATCGGCGATGCCCGGCGCTCGATCCTTCCAACTGCGACGGATGATTTCAGCGGGCACGTCGTCAGCGAACGCGCGACGCGCCAGCCCGCGCTCGCGGCCGTCTTGAAAGTGCACGTCGATTGGAATGCGCAGGAACAGCTCCATGGCAGGTTGTGAGTAAAGGGGTGCGAGCACTTCCGGCGCATCGATGCCGGAGGCGACGTTGTAGAACTCCGGCGAGGCCAGCAACGTCCCGAGTCGCCTGACCAGTGACCACGGCACGGTTTGCAAGTGCGAGAGCCAGGGATGTGGAAAGCTCGATGCGTCGGCGTAGCTCGAGCGCAGCTCTTCGTCGACCAGCGTCGAAATGGACATCAGCGTTTTTCGCTGATGCTCCATGCCCGCGCCGCGACGCCAGCGACGCAACGATTTCATCATCACTGTCCAGGTCGATTCTTCAGTCGAGGCGGCGACGCGAGCCGCGAGCCGAAGGGCTTGGGGGCGCAATCCGTGACGGTGCAGATATTCCGAAACTGCGTAGGCGAAGGTGTCGCCACAGAAGCCGGAGTCGCCGCCATCGCCGCAAAACACGGCCGTGGCCCGGTGCTCGCGGGCAATCTGATGTTCCAGCGTGTTTCTCAGCAAGTAGCCCAGGCTCGCGGTCGGCTCGACCAAAGGCGGCTGATTCATCACCTTGGGCAACGGGATCTGATCAGCGATGGCCGGGTGTTCTTCGTGCTGCAGTCGATGTCTGCTGGCGGCGAGCCGGGCCCAGGGGCGCTCGTCCGATCGGCCGCCGGGCGTGAAATACGTGTAGCAGGTCAGGCGCGGTGAAGTCGGCGCATCGGCCAGGCAGGCCGCGATGATCGACGAATCCAGCCCGCCCGACAGCCGATGCAGAATGCTCTCGTGAGCAGTGCATAGAGTGCGTGTGCATGAGCGCACCGTAGCGCGCATGGCGCGAGCCGCGAAAGCAGGATCTTCGATGGCCTCGCTCTTCTCGACGAAGTGCAGTGGCTGCCAGTGGAACACTCTTGTTTCTGACAGCGGGCTGAACCCGACACATTCACCGCGATAGATGGTCTGCACTTCATTCAGTGCGCATTGATCCAGCACGCCACCCTGGAGCACGCGATCACGCAGATAACGCTCGTTGATCGTGAACTTGAACAGCTGCGTGCTCACCAGATCGGCGACGTCTCCAAAGATCGCCTGTACACCGTGGAAGCTGGTCGTGAAGCACGGCAGGCTGCCGGTGGGATCCTTGAGCACCCAGGTTCGATTCGCCGCGGAATCTCGCCACACCGCAACGTAATTTCCCCAGGTGTGTTCGACCAGCCATCGACCGCGACTTGCGATGATCTGCCCGCTTTGCTGTGGGGTCGGGCGGAAGCGGGGCGCTGCCGAGTCATCAGTGAAATCTTTCAGCCGTTCGAACAGTGCGCCGATCAGCACGCCGCGCTGGTCCGGGAGCGCCTGGACCTCGAGCGATCCTTGCCGGAAGTTCGGATGAAAGACGCATAGACCTTTGCTTTGCTCGATTCGCCCCCACGGTTTGGGGCGCGCGGTCAAGCGGTCGATCAATGTCTGGGCGGCTGCGCACTGCTCGACGGCGTCGACGTTCCATGCCAGGGCGAGATAACGAAACATATCCGGCTCCAGACATCCGGGTGCATTCGGCCGCATGCACCCGGACGATCATGCTTCAAACATCAGCCAATATCCGGCACCAGGCCCCAGAAGTAGGTACTGTCCGGAAAGGCATGGATTGGATAGATTTGTTTGGTTTCTTCGGAAGCATCGCCAAGGTCTACGAGCTCGATGGGATCCGTGTTCATTGCCCTCTCCTCAGATGGCACGTCGAACAACGCGGGATGCATTGCCCGGTGCCGGGGCAACCTGCCATACCAAAACGGGATTGAAATTAAGGGGCTGGCCGAGGCGTTCGCTCTCGCATTGCGATGATCCGCGTCAGCGCTGGAGTTGTCGGCCGTGAGTGGTCCGCCATCCGTTGGGTGACAGACATGGGATTATTGGCAATTGCTGACAGTGCAGTGCCGGCGCGTGGGCGCCGGCACTGCACGAAGCTCATATCCTGGTGTTGAGACGGAAGGTCACCGGCACCTGTTTCCACATCGCCATGGGTTTGCCATCGCTGGTGCCAGGGATGAAACGCCACTTCTTCGCTTCACGCAGGGCCGATTGATCGAGCTTGGCGAAGCCGCTGGAGCTGATCAGCTTCACCTCGCCGACCCGCCCGTCCGCGAGGATATAGATCGATAGCACCACCGTGCCTTCGGCGCCGCTGCGAATCATATCGACCGGATAGTACGGCTCGCTCAGGCCGCGCCGCGCATCGATGCGAGGTTCGACCAGCACGGGTGCCGGTGGCAGCACGTCGCCACCGCCATCGCCGATGATGTTGTTCGGCGGCGTCGGTATGGGATCCACGATCGGCGCATGCGCCGACGGTTCCACCGGAACGTCGATCGGCGGCAGCACGTAAGTGGGATCGAGCTTTTGCGGCTTGATCAGTGGATCCTTCACATCCACTTGTTTGATGGGTTCGAGCGGCTGCGGCTCCGGCAATAGCAGCGGCGCCTGCGGCACGAAAATCTTGGTGATCTTCTGGGTCATGCCATTGGTCAGCGCCCAGAAGAACCCCAGATGTAACAGCACGATGATCGCCAGCGCCCACGCGCGCGGCGAATTCCACTCGTGCATCGATGGAAAGCTATTAACCGTCATCGCAGCCATTCGGTTTACTCCCAGCGTGTTTTTGGATTCCCACCCGTGTGCGCACGAGGCGCCCTGAGAATCTGCGCCCGCGCGGGACGAACCAGGAAGTAAGCATATTCCGGTCGCGGCAACCGGGAATTTTTTGCGAGCTCGCGTTGTCCCATCTTGTTTGAGATGGGCGCTCGAGTGCGATGACGATCAGCCCTGGCGTTCCGCCAGGCGCAGGCGCTGCTCGAACTCACGGACCAGCGCGCCATCGTCGTGGTCCCAAGGATGGAAGCCCGGCCGGAAGAAACTCAGATAGGGCACGAAGATCCGGCGCAGCATGCCGGGCTTGAACCATAAATAAGTAAACACGCGCCACCAGGTGCGCGGCGTGTTGATGCCATCCTGGCGAAAGAAGTCCGCCATGCGCTGCAAGTTCGAATGCCAGAACTGCACGCTGATCAGCACCATGACCTGGCATCGGATGGCCCAGCGCCTGAATGGCGACAGCTCGCGCGTAACGGCGAGATAGGTGTCGAACGCGACCGCCTTGTGTTCCACCTCCTCGATCGCATGCCATTGCCACAGTCGCACCACCTCGGCGGGCGCGCCGGGCAGCGGGTCTTTCTCGGTCAGCAGACTGTGCGCCATGATCGCGGTGAAATGTTCCAGCGCCACGGTGATCGCGAGTTGTCCGACCGGATGGCGCGAACGAGCGATGTCGAGCCGACGCCGCGTTTCCGCATCCATGGCGGTGGTGTCATAACCGGCGTTCTTGATCAGCTTGTTGAACGCCACGTGCTCGCGGGTATGCGCCGCTTCCTGCTCGATGAATGCCTGGATCTGTTGCTGCAGACGGGCGTCGACCCGGTCGCGGAAGCGGCGGACCGCTTCGATGAAGAACGTCTCCCCTTGAGGAAACGAGGCCGACAGGGCGTTGAAATAGGCGGTCGCCACCGGGTCGCCGCCGTGCCACCATCGGGCCTCGAGCGCATTACGATCCAGACGCAGGTCGCGCGGCGTGATCGTGAGGTCGGCGGGCGTGCCGGTCGCGGAGGTGGGCATGACCATATCCGTGGGGAGCGGGGCGGGAGTGGGCCTGCGTATTAGAAAATCTTATTGAGAGTGATGTCAATAGTGACTCAGCTGAAGAAAGCGGCACGCTCGGCCGCGAAAAATGCGGTGAAAACGCCGGTCCCGAGGGTCCGACGCACTCCCGAGGAGGCGCGCACCCTGGCGCTGGCGTCGGCGCGGCGCTTGCTGCTGGCTGAAGGCCCGGACGCCGTTACCTTGCAGGCGGTGGCCAGCGATCTGGGCATGAGCCACACCAACCTGATCCATCACTTCGGCTCGGCCGCGGGGCTGCAGTCGGAATTGATGCGGCAGATGGTCAGCGAGCTGACGACCACGATCGAATCGGCCGTCATGCGGCTGCGCGCCGGCAAGGCTGAGGTGAAGGATTTCGTCGACATCGTGTTCGACGCGTTCGATCGCGGCGGCGCCGGCCGCCTGGCCGCATGGATGGCGCTTTCCGGCGAATCCACGCACCTGGCGCCGATCGGAGAGGTGGTACGAGACTATATCGACAGCGTCGAACGAGGCGCCGACAGCGAGGGCGACGCGGCCCGGATTCACGAACGCGTGACATCCGCGACTTTGTTTGTGACCGTCGCGGCGCTGGGCGACGCCATCATCGGCAACGAGTTGCGGAAGATGGTGGGCCGGGAGCGAGAGGCCGTGCGCAGGCTGATGGGCACATTGCTGCCGGCCGTGCTCGATCCGCATCGAGCGCCACGCTGAACGGGCCCCTTGAACCCAGCTTGCACGCGGCAAATACTCCATCCATTACCCGCCCGCAGATACCTCCCGTGAGCTCCGGAATACTGCGCATCGAAGGCCGTGACGTGCCCGCAATGAGCGAGCCGTTCAACACCATTCTGGAGGAGATCGCCAGCGAGCTGGAGCTGCGTCCCCTGTTGACCAGCATCATCACGCGCGCCTGCGAGTTGCTCGGCGCGGATGGCGGGTCCATCGGTTTGTATGTGCCGCGCCGGCATACGGTGCAGGTCGAAGCCATCCATCAGTTGCCCCTGACCGAGTTGGGCATGGAGTTCGAGCCGGGCGAAGGATTGATCGGCGAGGTGCTCGCGACGGGGCGGCCCGTGATCGTCGATCGTTATGCCGAGCTGCAGCGTATCTCCTTGCCGGAGATGCGCGAGTACACCGTCATCGGCGTGCCGATTCCCGGGCCGGGCGGTGGTTTGCTCGGCGTGTTTGGTATCGGCGCGCCACCGCCACGCAAGTTCGGCGACTCCGATCTCGATACGTTGCGGCTGTTCGCACGCCACGCCGCGATCGCCATCCAGAACGCCATGCGCTATGAGCGCGAGAAACGTCGCACCGAGCGCATGACGTTGATTGCTCACATCGCTCGCGTCATCACCGCCGGCCTGGAAGCCAACGAGCTGGTCGCGACCGCCGCGCAAGTGATTCACGAGCACCTGGGCTATCCCAATGTGGTCATCCCGCTGCTCTATCGAGACGAGGATGAGGAATATCTGTTGTTCGACGGGCATGCGGGCAATTACGGCGACGTGATGGCGCTGTCGCATCGGATGCCCGTCAGCCAAGGCGTCACCGGGGCTGCGGTCCTGACGCGCACGCCGCAGATCGTCAATGACGTTCGCAAGGATCCGCGCTACGTGTCGCCTCCGATTCCCATCAATGTTCGCAGCGAGCTGGCCATTCCCATCGTGCTCGGCGACGAGGTGTTCGGTTGCATCAACATCGAGGGCTTGAATCCTTTCGATGAAGACGATGTCGCGAGCATCCAGATCATCGCGGACCATCTGGCGGTCGCCATCAAGAACGCCAGCTTGTCGCGCGAAGCTCGACAGGCGGCGGTGATGCGTGAACGGCAGCGTCTGGCGCGCGATCTGCACGATGCGGTGAGTCAGGCGTTGTCGTCGATCAGCTTGATGTCACAGTCCATCGTGCCTGCGTGGCGGCGTGATCCGGCGGAAGGCGAACGCCGGGCTCGTCGCATCGAGGAACTGGCGCGGCTCGCATTTGCCGAGATGCGCGCGTTGCTTCGGGAGCTGCGGCCGGATCCGTCGAGCGAGGCCGGCGTGAGCTCGATCGAGAATGCCGGCGTCGGCGATGTCCAGAAAATGGGCCTGGCGGCGGCGCTGCAACGGTTCGCGTTCATTCTGGCGCCGCAGACGCCGAGCATCCGGCTCGACTTTGCCGCGTATCGTTCGCAACTGCCGGCGCTGGAAGAGCGCTTGTATCTGATCTGTCGCGAGGCCTTGTCGAATGCGATTCGGCATTCGGGCGCGGATCGGCTGGATGTGATCGCCGCGGTGAATGACGACGCCTTGATGTTGAGTATTCAGGACAACGGCCGCGGCTTCGACGTCGCGGCCCGAGCCGAAGTCACTGGAGATTCTCGCGAACAAGGGATCGGCTTGCAGACGATGAGCGAGCGCGCCGCCGCGCTCGGCGGGGTCTGCCAAGTTCAATCGCAATCTGGACGAGGAACGACTGTATGTATTCGCATTCCGCTGCAGGCGACGACACCATGACCGCCGCCGCGCCCACCATCAAGCTGCTCTTGGTCGACGATCACGGCATCGTGCGTGAAGGGCTGCGGGCACTGCTCGATGACGGCGAGGAATTCGTCATCGTCGGCGAGGCGGGCAATGGCGATGAAGCGTGCGATGCAGTCCGTCGCTTGTATCCGGATATCGTGCTCATGGATTTGAAGATGCCCGGCATGGCCGCGAGCGACGCCATTCGCGTGATTCGGGCTACCTGTCCCTCGGTGAAAGTCATTGCCCTGACTTCGTACGCCGAGGACGGCCAGGTCCGCGAAATCATGGCGGCCGGCGCGGCCGGCTACATCTTGAAAGATGTCACCAAGGCCGACTTCGTCACCGCGCTGCGCACGGTCGCCGGCGGCCAGACCTGGCTGCACCCGCTCGCCCAGCGCTCCCTGGTCGAGCAACTGCGCAACCGCCAGGCCGATCCTCTGGCGCTGCTCACTCAACGTGAGCGCAGCGTGCTGGATCTCATTGCCCGCGGCATGAGCAATCGCCAGATCGGCGATCAGCTGCATCTGACCGAGGGGACCGTAAAGGGCTATGTCAGCACGATTCTGGCCAAGCTGAAGCTCGAAGACCGCACCCAGGCGGCCCTGTTCGCCGTGCAGCGCGGCCTGGGGCGGCGCTGAGGGTGCATGGCCAGCGGTTTAGGCGGTGGGATAGAATGCTTTCATGCACCCGCTCATAGAGAGAAATCGTGAAGCCTTGACCAGCCTGTGCCTCAGTCACGGGGTTCGCAAGCTCGAGGTTTTCGGGTCGATCCTGCGCGACGACTTCGATGCGGATAAGAGCGATGTCGATATCGTCGTGGAATTCGATCCGGCAGTGGCGTCGAGCTTCACAAACTTTCTGAGTCTGAAAGAAGAGCTGGAAGCTGTGTTCGGTCGTGCGGTCGACCTCGTGGAGTTGCGTGCGGTCCGCAACCGCAGATTGCGTCACTATATCGAGAGCAGCAAGTTGCCTGTCTATGACGCAGCGTGATCCCGGCGTCTACCTCGAAGATATCGAATACTACGCGGCTGCGGCCGTGCGGTTCATTTCAGGGTACAGCATCGAGCAGTATCTGGCGGACGAGAAAACCCGGGCTGCTGTCGAGCGTGTGTTGGAGATTTGTGGCGAAGCCATGAACAATCTTCGCAAGGTTGCCCCCGAGATCGCGGCAGGCATTCCTCATGCACATGCCATCGTCGGGTTTCGCAACATACTCGTGCATGGCTATGCGGAGCTCGATCACAATAAGGTCTACGACATTGCAGTGACCCATGCGCCGGAGCTCCTGGCAGCTGTGAGAAATGCAATCAAAGCATTCCCGGATCCGGGTGCTTAGCTCGCTCGGCGCGGAGCGGCAGTTCGGCCGCTCGCTTTTTGAATTGTTTACGCCGAATCCAGGCGCCTAGACCGAATACCCCTCCAGCGTAAACGGCATCGACCGCACCCTGTGGCCGGTGGCCGCGAAGATTGCATTTGCAATGGCCGGGGCGACGGGCGGCAGGGCCGGCTCGCCGATGCCGGTCGGTGTGAAGTCGCTTTGGATGAAATACGACTCGACCTTCGGTGCGTGCGGGATGCGCAGCAGGGAGTAGCTGTCGAAGTTGTTTTGTTTGATACGGCCGTTCTCGAAGTCGATCTGCTGGGCGAGCGCGGCGCTGAAGCCGTCGATCACGGCGCCTTCGGTTTGATTCTCGGCGCCGCTCATGTTGATGATGGGGCCGACGTCGCCTGCGACCACGATGCGGTGGATGGTGAGTTTGCGATTGGCGTCGACGCTCACGTCGGCGACTTCGGCGAAATGACCGGCGTGGCTGAAGTGGAATGCCAGGCCGAGGCCGCGGCCCTTGGGCAGAGGCTTGCCCCAGCCCGCCTTCTCGGCAGCGAGCTTGATGACTGCGGCGGCGCGGCCGGTGTTCAGCGCGAACTCGTTGCCTTGTTGCAGCCAGCGAGGCTCGCCCATCACTTCCAGCAGGAACTCCAGGTGATCGCGCTTCGCAGCCACGGCGCATTCATGCAGGAACGATTGTGTCGCGAACGCGATGGAGCACGAGCGTGGCGCGCGCCACGGCCCGGTGGGAATCTGCAAGGGAAGTTTGGTCTGGGTGAGCCGCGCATTCGGCAGCACCTGCGCCGGAAACTCGTCGGCGGACAGGTCGCCGCCGCTGGTCGGGCGCTGGCCGTCCTGCGTGAAAGTGATGAAATGATCCTGCCACGCGATCAGCTTGCCCGACGGGTCCAGGCCGCCCTTGAACGAATGGAAGCCGCCGACGCGATAGAAGTCATGATGCATGTCGTCTTCGCGCGTCCACTGCAACTTCACCGGCACGCCGGCCTGCTTGGCGATGGCGGCGGCTTCGCACATGTAATCGTTCATCAAGCGGCGTCCGAAGCCGCCACCCACGCGCGTCTGGTGCAATGTCACTTTCTCGGGCGCGATGCCGAGCACGTCGGCGACGAGCTTCAAGCCGGCCTCGGGCGTCTGCGTGGGCGACCACAGCTCGATCGCGCCGTCCTTGAACACGGCAGTGGTGTTCATCGGTTCGAGCGGCGCGTGCGCAATGAATGGGTAGCTGTAGAACGCTTCGATCGGCTTCGACGCGGCGAACACCTTATCGACATCGCCGGTGTTACGAATGGAATCCGGGCCCGATTGCGAGGCAAGCTTTTTCGCCTGTTCGACGTACGCCGCCCAGCTGTCCTTCGAAGCAGTCGACTCGTCCCACTTCACCTGCAGCTTCTGACGGGCGCTGAAGGCGGCCCACGTGGACCTGGCAAGAATCGCCACGCCCGACATGACTTCCGTGGGCTTGCCGGTGCCATTCACAACGAATGCTTGCGTGACGCCTGGCAGTTTGCGGATCTCCTCGAGATTCGCCTCGACGACTTTGCCGCCGACGGCCGGGCATTTCACGAACACGGCGTACTGCATGCCCGGCAACACTTGATCGATGCCGAACAGCGGTTTGCCGGTGACGATCGCGTGATTGTCGACGCCCGTGATGCGCTTGCCGAGCAGCTTGTACTCGCTGCGAGATTTCAGCTTTACCGTCTTCTCATCCGGCACCGGCAATGCCGCGGCGGCAGTGGCCAGCGAGGCATACGTTGCCTTGCGATTGCTCGCTTTGTGGAAGACGACGCTGTTCTCGGTCGTGAGCTCCGCTTCGCTCACGTTCCATTGTTTCGCGGCGGCGCTGACCAGCATTGCGCGACCGACAGCACCGGCAGTGCGCAGCTGATTCCACGAAGTTGGAATGGAGCGCGAGCCGCCTGCACTCTGCCGGCCATAGACGGCCGGATTGATCGCAGCCTGCTCGACCTTCACGTGGGCCCAATCCGCGTCGAGCTCTTCGGCAATGATCATCGGGAACGCGGTCTTGATGCCCTGACCGATTTCCGGCGATTTGGAATACAGCGTGATCGTGCCTTGCGGCGAAATGCGCAGGAAGGCATTGGGCGCGAAGTCCGCGGTCCTGGCCTTGGCCAGAGCCACGCCCTGCTCGCCGACATGGAATGCCAGCACCAGCCCGCCACCGACCAGGCCGGTGACTTTCAGGAACGTGCGACGGCTGACCTTGCCGACTGAAGCTTGCTCTTCGGCGGCGCGCAGCATCTCCTGCACGTACGCATCGGCGGACACGATCGAAGATTCGACGACGCTCATGGGAACCTCCGATCAGTTCTGGCTGACCATTTCGCCGGCTTTGGCCGCGGCGGCGTGAATGGCTTTGCGAATGCGGGTGTAAGTGCCGCAGCGGCACAGATTGCCGGCCATCGCGGCGTCGATGTCGGCATCGGTGGGCTTGGGATTGCTCTTGAGCAGTGCGGTCGCCGACATGATCTGGCCCGCCTGGCAGTAACCGCACTGGGCAACATCGTGCTCGATCCAGGCGGCCTGCACGGCATTCAACTTGCCGTCCTTGCCGGCGAGACCCTCGATGGTCGTGATCTGCTGACCCGCGACCGCGCTCACCGGAATGGAACAGGAGCGCACCGGCGCGCCATTGAGATGCACGGTGCAGGCTCCGCACTGAGCGACACCGCAGCCGTACTTGGTGCCCACCAGTCCGAGGTGGTCGCGGAGCACCCACAGCAGCGGTGTGGCCTCGTCCACGTCGTTCACTGCGACTTCTTTGCCGTTTACATTCAGGCGCATGGCGATCTTCCTGGCTCGAGGCTGGGATCCGTCGATTCTTTCACGGCCTCCGGCCATGGACAATGCAGCCGGTCGAGTCGGCGTGGCGATTCGTCGCGCGCCTGCGTGAGGAAGTGCCAACGCTTTGCGGTTCGCTGACAATGCGCTGACTCGCGCCTGACAAAGCCGTCGCGAGAGCCTTGTGTAGAATCCTGTAACGACTTCCTGAGCGTTGGGGGAGAGCAGTTTTGAGCACCAATGTGAGTGATAACGCCACAGGCGCCGATGTCGACGGCGCCATCCAGGCGGATGCGGTCATCGTCGGCGCGGGGCCGTGCGGCCTGTTCCAGATTTTCGAGCTGGGGCTGCTGGGCATTCGTGCCCACATCATCGACTCGCTCAAACACCCCGGCGGCCAGTGCAGCGAGCTGTATCCGGAGAAGCCGATCTACGACATCCCCGCGTTGCCCGTGTGCGGCGCGCAGGAACTGGTCGATCGATTGTTACAGCAGGCCAAACCGTTCAATGCGCAGTTTCATCTGGGGCAGGAAGTCACCGAGCTGAAGGTATTGCCCGACCATACATTCTTGCTGCGCACTTCGCTGGATACGCGCTTTCACGCCAAGACCGTGATCATTGCCGGCGGCCTGGGCTCGTTCCAGCCGCGTCGGCTCGGCTGTGAAGGGGTCGAGGCATTCGAAGGCACGAGCATTCATTACAAAGTGACGAGCGCGGCGGAGCTCACCGGCAAGCATCTGCTCATCTTCGGTGGTGGCGATTCCGCGCTCGACTGGACGCTGGAGCTGGCCGGCAAGGCGCGCAGTCTCACGCTGGTTCATCGTCGTCCGGACTTTCGCGCCGCGCCGGCGTCGGTCGCGAAGATGCGTGACCTCGTCAGCTCGGGGAGCATGCGCTACGTGGAAGCGATCGCGCAGTCGCTCATCACCGAGGGCGGCGAGTTCAAAGGCGTGCGCGTGAAAAAGAGTGATGGCGCGATCGAAGAGCTGCACGCGGAGCGCGCTCTGGTGTTCTTCGGCTTGCATCCGAAGCTGGGCCCGATCGCCGAGTGGGGACTGACGCTCGACAAGCGCGCCATCCTGGTCGACACCGAAAAATTCCAGACCAACGTGCCGGGTATCTTCGCGGTCGGCGACATCAACACCTATCCGGGCAAGAAGAAGCTGATTCTCTCCGGGTTCCACGAAGCGGCACTGGCGGCGTTCGCGGTCGCGGCGCATCTGAATCCCGCCAAGAAAATTCCCCTGCAATACACCACCACCAGCCCGATCATGCAGAAGCGGCTGGGCGTGGCGGGAGACCAGTCGCAGTGAATGCATTGCTGGCCGATCTGCTCCAGGTATTGAAGCTGGAGCGATTGGAAATCGATCTGTTTCGCGGCCAGAGTCGCAAGCTCATTGGCGGCCGGGTGTTCGGCGGGCAGGTGCTGGGCCAGGCGCTGGCCGCGGCATATGCGACCGTGGAAGGGCGCGTCGCGCATTCGCTGCACGCGTATTTTCTGCGTGCGGGGGATGCCGATCATCCCATCGTCTATGAAGTGGATCGCAGCCGGGACGGGCGCGGCTTCTCCTCGCGCCGGGTGGTCGCCATTCAGCATGGCGAGCAGATCTTCCACATGTCGGCGTCGTTTCAGAGTCCCGAGGCGGCTATCGACCGGCAGGCCGAGATGCCCAAGGTCCCGCCGCCCGAAGCCGTGCCGGATCTCGCCACCGCCGTTGCCGAAGCGAAGCGCAAGGCGCCGGATCGGCCGCAGCCGTTCCGCATTCACGAGCATCCGTTCGAATTCCGGCCCGCGGAGCTGCCCGATCCGCTGGCCGAGGTTCCGCGCGAGCCCCAGGTGAAGGTGTGGATCCGGCTGGTGGATCGGGTGCCCGACGACCCGATTCTGCATCATTGCCTGCTGGCCTATACCTCGGACTACTTCCTGCTCGGGGCGGCCAGCATGGACGCGCGCATGACCAACGACCGCGAGCACCTGCAGATGGCCAGCATCGATCATGCGATGTGGTTCCACCGCGCGGCGCGGCCCGATGAGTGGCTGCTTTACGTGCTGGATAGCCCCACGGCGTCCGGGGCCCGCGGGTTTGCGCGAGGCAGCCTGTTCACTCGTGACGGCCGGCTGGTCGCATCAACTGCGCAGGAGGGCCTGGTCCGGCGCGTAAGTTCTTGATTCCTGTGACCCCTTTCTAACCGGCATCTGGTCATATCCAAGTCGAATTTCTCCCGTCATGGCGCGGCCTTAGAGTCCCGCACCATGTATCAGTACGACCAGATCGACCAAGCCCTCGTGGACCAGCGCGTGGCCCAGTACCGGGACCAGACGCAGCGTTTTCTCGCGGGTCAGTTGTCTGCCGATGACTTCAAGTCCCTGCGACTGCGCAACGGCCTCTACATCCAGAAGCATGCGCCGATGCTGCGCATCTCGATCCCGTACGGCCTGCTCAGACCCGACCAGGTTCGCATGCTCGGGCGCATCGCGCGCGAGTTCGACAAGGGCTACGGTCACTTCTCCACGCGCCAGAACATGCAGTTCAACTGGCCGAAGCTCGAGCAGGTGCCGGACATCCTGGCGCTGCTCGCGACCGTGCAGCTGCACGGCATTCAGACCAGCGGCAACTGCATCCGCAACGTCACCTCCGATCATCTCGCCGGCGTCGCCGCCGACGAGTTGGAAGATCCGCGTCCGTGGTGCGAATACATTCGTCAGTGGGCCACGCTGCACCCCGAATTCTCGTATCTGCCGCGCAAGTTCAAGATCGCGGTCACCGGCTCGCCGGCCGATCGTGCCGCTTCACGCGTGCATGACGTCGGTCTGCATCTGGTCAAGAACGAGCAGGGCGAAGTGGGTTTCGAAGTGCTGGTCGGTGGTGGCCTCGGCCGCGCACCGATGATCGGCCACGTGATCCGCGAGTTCCTGCCGAAGAAGGATCTGCTCGCGTATCTCGAAGCCATCCTGCGCGTGTACAACCTCGAAGGCCGTCGCGACAACATTCACAAGGCACGTATCAAGATCCTGGTGAAGGCCCTCGGTCCGGCGAAGTTCCGCGAGCTGGTCGAAGAGGAATTCGCGGCCGCCAGAGACACCGCGCCGGTGTTCGACGCGGCCGACTTCGAGCGCATCAAAGGGTTCTTCGCACCGAAGAGCTACGAGGCGCTGCAGGACCTGGATGTGGTGTCCGGCAAGCCGGAGGAATTCCGCCGCTGGTACCAGTACAACACCCGCAAGCACAAAGCGCCGGGTTACCGCGCCGTGTTCCTGTCGCTGAAGTCGCCGACGCGCCCGCCGGGCGACATCACCGCCGATGAGATGGATCGGGTCGCCGATCTCGCCGAACAGTATTCGCTCGGCGAAATCCGTTCGACGCACGATCAGAACGTGCTGTTCGCGCACGTGAAGCAGAGCGATCTGTTCGCGTTGTGGCAGCAGCTGAAGCTGATCGATCTGGCCACGCCCAACATCGGCACGCTGACCGACATGATCTGCTGCCCCGGCGGCGATTTCTGCGCGCTGGCGAATGCGCGCTCCATTCCGCTCGCCAAACAGATCAACGAGCGGTTCGACGACCTCGATTACCTCTACGACCTCGGCGAGATCCAGCTGAAGATGTCGGGCTGCATGAACGGCTGCGGCCATCATTCGGTCGGCCACATTGGCGTGCTCGGCGTCGATAAGGACGGCGAGGAGTGGTATCAGATCACGCTCGGCGGTTCGACCGGCGGTCACGACGCATCGCTGGGCAAGGTGATCGGCCCGTCCGTCGCGCACGACGACGTTGCCGAGACCATCGAACGCATCATCAACGTTTTCGTCGAGCACCGGCAGGAAGAGGAACGGTTCCTCGACACCTTCCGTCGCATCGGCGTCGCTCCGTTCAAGGCCAAGGTTTATGCGCCAGCTCATCAAGCAGCGTGAAGTCGTCGTCGATGACTGGCGTTACGCCGACGAGGATCCGGTCGGCCGCGAACGCGCGCTGATCCTGCCGTTCGCCCGCTGGCAGGCGGAGCGCGAGCAGTGGTGGCTGTGGGACGGCCGTCTCGGCGTGCGCCTCGGGCCCACCGATCCGGTCGCCGAGCTGAAGAACGATTTCACTCGCATCGGCCTGGTCGCGATCGAATTCAGCGGCCTGGCGGAAGGCCGCGGTTACAGCCAGGCGGCGCTGCTTCGCTCGCGTTACAAGTTCACCGGCGAGCTGCGCGCGGTGGGCAAGATCCAGCGCGATCAACTGTTCTACCTGGCGCGCTGTGGCTTCGATGCGTTCGAGCTGCCGGAAGGCGCCGATCTGAAAGTCGCGCTCACCGCGTTCGATGATTTCTCGGTCGCCTATCAGGGCGCGTTCGACGCCGGCGGCGTGCACGTCCAGCGGCGCGCAGTGGGCTGACGAACAATCTGCACGCGCGTTCAGCCCGTTATCGATTTCGGGCTGTCAGCTCCTTTCCCTCCACATATCGGGAACAAGCGGCGGCTCTGAGGAATCCTTCAGGGCGCGCCCCACGCACAGGCTGCTCCGAGCCCGCACCGAACGCCGGGCGCCGAGGAGTTCCTTGTGGCCCACACGCAATCTCCCCACCGGGCTGTGCTCGTCGGTGCAAGGTTGCTGTTGCTCCTGCTCGCCTGGCTGGGCGCGGCTTGGGCGGAGTCGGCCGAGTCGACTGAGTCGACCCCTCCGGAGAAGCGACAGCGGGTGCTGCTGCACCTGGAAATCCGCGACGCGATCGGGCCGGCGACCAGCAGTTTCTTCCTGCGGGGCCTGGAGCGTGCGCAGGAGCGCAACGCACAGCTCCTGGTACTTGAGATGGACACGCCTGGCGGTCTCGATTCCGCCATGCGCGAAATGATTCAAGCCATTCTCGCCTCGCCCGTGCCCGTCGTGATCTATGTGTCGCCTTCGGGTGCGCGCGCGGCCAGCGCCGGCACTTATCTGCTGTATGCCAGTCACGTTGCGGCAATGGCTCCGGCCACGAATCTCGGTGCGGCCACACCGATTCAAATTGGCGGTCCGCAGCCGCCCAAGCCCAAAGACGAGGGCCCGCGCGAGCCGAAGGACAAAGCCGAACGACCGCCGGAGGAGCCGGAGAGCGCCTTGGAACGCAAGGCGGTGAACGACGCGGTCTCGTACATCCGCGGGCTGGCCGAGTTGCGTGGTCGTAATGCCGATTGGGCCGAAGCGGCCGTGCGGCAGGCGGTCAGTCTCACTGCGCGCGCCGCGCTGGAGCAAAAAGTCATCGATGTGGTCGCCACCGATCTGCAGGATCTGTTGCGTCAGCTCGATGGCCGCGAGGTGAAAACCCGCTATGGCGTGGTGCAGTTGGCGACGCAGGGGCTCGCGACCGAGGAATTCACTGCGGACTGGCGCACCCGGCTGCTGAGCATCGTCACCAATCCGAACGTCGCGTATCTGCTGATGCTCGCCGGCATTTATGGATTGCTCCTGGAAGGCTTCAATCCCGGCGGTGTCGCGCCCGGCGTGGTTGGCGCCGTGTGTCTGTTGCTCGCGCTGTACGCATTTCAAATTCTCTCGGTCAACTACGCCGGCCTCGCGCTGATTGCCTTGGGCATCGCGCTGATCGTTGCCGAGGCGTTCGCGCCCACTTTCGGCGCGCTCGGCGTGGGCGGCATCGTCGCGTTCACGATCGGCTCCATCATGCTGTTCGAGGGACAGATTCCAGGGTTTCAGATCGCGCGCGGTCTCATCGGGGGCATGGCGGCCGCAGCGGGGATCATCATCCTGCTGTCCGTGGTCATGTTCATGCGGTCGCGGCGCGCGCGCGTCGCCACTGGCCTCGAACAGATGCTCCAGGAGCAAGCGGTCGCGATCGAGGATTTCGACAGCGTCGGTCGTGTCGACATTCGCGGCGAAACCTGGCGCGCCGTGACCCGGACGCCGGTGAAGAAAGGCGCGCGCCTGAAGGTGTTGCGGGTCGATGGTCTGACGTTGGAAGTCGCGCCGGGCGAGCAATGATTGTTCAGCAAACGAGGAGCGAGCCATGTACCTGATCGTGCCCGTCGTCATCCTGTTGTTCGTGCTGTTCAGCGCGATTCGTATTCTGAGCGAGTACGAGCGCGGCGTGCTGTTCACTCTGGGACGTTACACCGGGACGCGCGGTCCCGGCGTCATCGTCGTGCTGCCGCTCGTGCAACGAATGGTGAAGATGGATCTGCGAACTGTCGTGCTGGACGTGCCCACGCAGGACGTGATCTCGCGCGACAACGTTTCAGTCAGAGTGAGCGCGGTGGTCTACTTTCGCATCGTGGATCCGGCCCGGGCGGTGATCCAGGTGGCCAATCCCGTCGAGGCGACCAGCCAGCTGGCGCAGACCACGCTGCGGTCGGTGCTCGGTCAGCACGAGCTGGATGAAATCCTGAGTCAGCGCGACAAGCTCAATCTGGACATCCAACAGATTCTGGATCACGCCACCGACGCGTGGGGCATCAAGGTCGCCAACGTGGAGATCAAGCACGTCGATCTCAACGAGACCATGATTCGCGCCATCGCGCGGCAGGCCGAGGCGGAGCGGGTCCGGCGTGCGAAGATCATTCACGCCGAAGGCGAGAAGCAGGCCGCCGCCATGCTGGTGGAGGCGGCGCGGGCGCTCGGCACCGAGCCACGCGCCATGCAATTGAGATATCTGCAGACGTTGAGCGATATCTCCAGCGAGCGGACTTCGACCGTAGTGTTTCCATTGCCGATCGACCTGATCAAGCCGCTGGTGGAGCGCTGATCGTGACAGGAGCGGGCGCGTCAGTGCAGACTCGCCGCCTCGCGCTTCGATAGAGGTCGCTCATGAGCGCCGGCAATGTCTGCATCATCACGGGTTCGGCGACGGGTATCGGCGCTGCCTGCGCCGTGGAACTGGCCAAGCGCGGCTGGCGCACCGTCATCAATTACACGAAGAGCGAAGCGGAAGCTCAGCAGACGGCGCGTGAATGTGAGAAGCACGGCGCCGAAACGCTGCTGATGCGGGCCAACGTTGCCGAGGATGCCGATTGCCGACGCATGGCCGACGCGGCGTTGGAGAAGTGGGGTCGGATCGATGGTCTCATCAATAACGCCGGCACCACCAAGGTCGTGTTCAATCACGCCAATCTGGAAGCACTGTCGGCGGAGGATTTCCAGAAGATCTATGCAGTGAATGTGGTCGGCGCGTTCCAGATGGTCCGCGCCGTCGAGCCGGCCATGCGCAAGCAAGGTCGCGGCGCGATCGTGAATATTTCTTCCCGCGCTGGCATCGACAGCACCGGCAGCTCGATTGCCTATGCCGCTTCGAAAGGCGCTTTGAACACCATGACCATGGGCCTGGCCCGCGCGCTAGGCCCGCAGATTCGAGTGAATGCCGTTTGCCCCGGCTTCGTCGAAACACGCTGGCTGCAGGAAGCGATCGGTGCGAAATACGAACAGGCCCGCGCGCGTTGGTCGAGCAACTCGGCCCTGCAAAGAGCCAGCACCCCCGAAGACATCGCCGACGTCGCCGTCTGGCTCCTCACCGGCGGCCCCACCGTCACCGGCGAATGCATCCTCGTCGACGGCGGCAACCGCCTCGGCCCTCCACCCCAGGTGCGTTAAGCCGCCGTCGCTGGGGTGCCCCCGCTCAGGTCCGCGAACTGCAGGGCCGCCAGGCGGGCGTAGAGATCGTTGCTTTCGAGCAGTTGCGAGTGGGTGCCGATGTCGACGATGCGGCCGTGGTCGAGGACGACGATGCGGTCGGCTTTGAGGATCGTGGCGAGGCGGTGGGCGATCACCAGGGTCGTGCGATCCTGCATCAGGCGTTCCAACGCTTCTTGCACATAGCGCTCGCTCTCGGCGTCGAGCGAGCTGGTGGCTTCGTCCAGTAGCAGAATCGGCGGATCCTTCAGCAGTGCGCGAGCGATGGCGATGCGCTGGCGTTGGCCGCCGGAGAGGCGCGTGCCTTTTTCGCCGAGGAAAGTGTCATAGCCCTCGGGCAACTGACGGATGAACTCGTCGGCGCCGGCGGCGCGGGCGGCGCGTTCGATGTCGGCGTCGGTGGCGTTGGGGCGGCCGTAGCGAATGTTCTCTCGCGCGGTCGTGCCGAACAGCACCGTTTCCTGCGGCACCAGGCCGATGCGCGAGCGAACGTCTTCCGGCTTCGCTTGCGAGATATCGACGCCATCGATCGTGATCCGACCGGAAGCCGGATCGTAGAAACGCAGCAGCAATTGAAACGTGGTGCTCTTGCCGGCGCCCGATGGGCCGACGAAGGCGACGGTCTCGCCGCGCTCGATGGCCAGCGACAGATCGTCGAGCGCCAGCGATTCGGGCCGCGAAGGATAACGAAACGAGACGTGCTCGAAGGTGATGCGCCCGAGCGGCGGGGTGGGAAATTGCTGCGGCTTGGGCGGAGCGACGATGTTCGGCGTCGCGACTTTCAATTCGACTAGGCGTTCCATGGCGCCCGCGGCGCGCTGCACTTCACCCCACATCTCGCTCAGCGTCGCCGCCGCGATCGCAACGTACACGGCATAGATTAGGAACTGACTCAGCTCGCCGCCCGTCATCTCCTGGTCGAGCACGCGGTGCGCGCCCTGCCACAGCACGAACGTGATCGCGCCGAAGATCATCATCGTGCCGACCGCCGACATGACGGACCGGACTCGGGTCCGCCGCAGCGCCACCCGAAACGACTCTTCCACCGCCGTGCCATAACGCTTGGTGTGCAGGCCTTCGAGCGTGAACGCCTGCACGGTCTGAATCGCATTCAGCGTTTCGCCGGCCAGTCCGCTGGTGTCAGCCACTTTGTCCTGCGACTCGCGCGATAACTTACGCAGTCGCCGGCCGACCGCGATGATCGGCACGATCACCAGCGGGATGAGCACGATGATCATGCCGGCGAGCGACGGGCTGGTGGCGATCATCAAAACCAGGGCGCCGATCAGCTGCACGATCGAGCGCAAGGTCATGGAAAGATTCACACCGGCGATGCCCTGCACCAGCGTCGTGTCGGTGGTCAGCCGGGACAGCACTTCGCCGACCCGGGTGACTTCGAAGAACGTCGGATCCATGCGCACCACGCGCGCATAAATATCCGAGCGCAGATCCGCGACGACCCGCTCACCCAGCCACGTCACGAAATACAGCCGCAGGGCGGCGAACACGCCGAACACCACCGCGGCGGCGAGAAACGCGACGAAGTAGGTGTTGATGGTGGCCGCGTCCTGCGCCGCCATGCCGCGATCGATGAGATCGCGAAACGCCATCGGGATGACCAGCATCGCCGCGGCTGCGACCAGCAGCGCGATCATCGCGAGCGTCAGGATACCTTTGTACCTGCTGATGTACGGCCACAGCTCGCGCAGCGGTTTCAGCGAGCGGCCCTTGGGTCTTTCCGGATTGGCAGACATGGTGTGCGTGCAACTTCCTTATCGGTCGGTCTAGCGATAGACCGGTAGTTCCACGTCCGTGAACAACGCCTCTACATCGGACGGCGTGGCGGCGTTGCCGGCGCGATCCACGAGCCGGCGGGTCAGATGCGGCGCTAGCAGCTGCAGGAAATCGTACATGTAGCCGCGGAGCAGGGCGCCTTGATGGAATCCGACCCAGGTCGAATGCGCCGGGAACAAATGCGACGCATCGATGGACACCAGATCCGAATCCTCACGCGGATCCATCGCCATGCTGGCGACGATGCCCACGCCCATGCCTAGCCGCACGTACGTCTTGATCACGTCCGCATCGCGCGCGGTCAGCGCCACATGCGGCGTAATTCCATGTCGCGCGAAGATCTGCTGCAACGAAGACGGGCCGGAGAATCCGAACACGTAAGTGACGATCGGATACTTGCCCAGCGTCTCGATGGTCACCTTGCCTTCCTGCGCGAGCGGATGGCCCTGCGGCACGACGATGCGCCGATGCCAGCGATAGCAGGGCAGGAGCACCAGGTTGGTGAACAGCTCCTGCGAGCCGGTGTTGATGGCGAAGTCGATGCGATCCCGGACCGCCATGTCGGCGATCTGCTCGGACGTGCCCTGGTGGAGGTGCAGCTCCACGTCGGGATAGCGCTCACGGAAGCGGCGGATCACCTGCGGCAGCACATAACGCGCCTGGGTGTGGGTGGTGCCGATGGCCAGCGAGCCGCGCCCGTCGCCCTTCTGCTCGTCCGCCAGGCGCTTGATGCTCTGGACTTCCTTGAGGATTTTCTGGGCCCGGTCGATGACCCGCTTGCCGGCCGGGGTGACGCGCGTCAGGGTCCGCCCCTGGCGCAGGAAGATGGGAAAGCCCAGCTCGTCCTCCAGCTGCTTCAGCTGCTTGCTGACGCCGGGCTGCGAGGTATGCAGGCGCTCGGCCGCCGCAGTGATGTTCAGGTCGTTCTCGACAATGGCGGCGAGGTACCGTAATTGTTGTAGTTTCATGAACTTAACTATAACGATCGAAGCGCGGCGAAGTCATAACGGGCCCGCATCATGACAGAACAAACCAGTCTTTCACTGGTTATAAGCGGGTTAGCTACAGTGCACACCAGAGAATAAGGATCGCCGACCCATGACCGATGCACTGTCGCCTCGCCTGCAAGCCCTCGTGGAGGGTACTCGCGCCCTGCTGGAGCAGGCCGTTCGCGAGCACCAGGATGTGGTCTATTCCAACAGCCTCGGGCTGGAAGCCATGGTGCTGACCGACATCATCAGCACCTACACGCCGGAAATCGAGATGTTCACGCTCGACACCGGCCGCCTGCACGATGAGACCCTGTCGCTGCTCGACCGCCTGGAACGCCGCTATCAGCGCCGCATTCAGGTGTTCTATCCGCAGGCCGAAGCCATCGAGCAGTACGTGCGCGACAATGGTATCAACGGTTTCTACCTGGGTATCGAGGAGCGTCAATCCTGCTGCGGTATCCGCAAGATCGAGCCCTTCAAGCGCGCCATCGCCGGCCGCAAGGCCTGGGTGACGGGCGTGCGTCGCGAACAGTCCGCCGAGCGCGCCCTGGGCGAGCCCAAGTCCTGGGACGAGCGCTATGGCCTGTGGAAGATCAGCCCGCTGCTGGACTGGACCGAGGCCGACGTAACGGCGTATATCAAGGCTCGCAACCTGCCTTACAACGCCCTGCACGACAAGGGCTATCCCAGCATCGGCTGCGCGCCGTGCACCCGGGCAGTGGAGCCTGGTGCCGACCCGCGCTCGGGCCGCTGGTGGTGGGAGAATCCCGAGTCTCGCGAGTGCGGCCTGCAGCCGCGCCGCCGGGTCATTCCGCTGAAGGTCGAGCCGCGTCGCGCGGCCGGCCAGTAGGCGCGCGACGCCAGCGCGTCGCAGGACGACGCCACCATGGACTACTTCCCGATCTTTCTACGGCTCGCCAACGAACCCGTGCTGGTCGTGGGCGGCGGGGAAGTGGCCGCGCGCAAGATCGATCTGCTCCTGCGCACCCAGGCCAAGGTCACGGTCGTCGCGCCTGACTTGATCCAGTCGCTGGCGCAGAAAGCCGCGTCGGGCGCGATCACGTACGTGTCCGGCGAGTTCCAGCCCGAATTGCTGGACGGCATGCGGCTCGCGATCGCGGCCACCGACAAGCAATCCGTCAACGCGTGGGTCGCGCATCAATGCGAGCGCCGGAACATCCCCGTGAACGTCGTCGACGATCGCGAGCTGTCGCGCTTCATCATGCCGGCCATTGTCGATCGCTCGCCGGTGGTCGTCGCGGTGGGCAGCAGTGGCGATGCGCCGGTGCTGACGCGCCGGCTGCGCGAGAAGCTCGAATCGTTCCTGCCACAGCGGCTCGGCGACCTGGCCAAGCTCGCGGGCAAGCTGCGTCCGACGGTGAAGGCCAGGCTCGAGCACGCCAGCACGCGCCGGCGCTTCTGGGAGAATTTCTTCGACGGTTCGATTGCCGCCGATGTGTTGTCCGGTCGCGAAGACGCGGCGGGCCAGGGCGTTCTCGATCGCATCGGCACTTCGATCACCCGCTTTGCTCGGCAATCGAAGTTCGCGGGTGAAGTGGCGCTGGTTGGCGCGGGCCCCGGCGACCCAGGTTTGCTGACGTTGCGCGCGCTGCGAGCGTTGCAGAACGCCGACGTGATCGTTTACGACCGGCTCGTGTCAGCGGACGTTCTCGATCTCGCGCGTCGCGATGCCGAGCGCATCTACGTCGGCAAGGCGGCGGGCAACCATCACGTCTCGCAGGAAGATACGAACGCACTGCTGGTGAAGCTCGCCAAAGCAGGCAAGCGCGTGTGCCGGCTGAAAGGCGGCGATCCTTTCATCTTCGGTCGCGGTGGCGAAGAGCTGGAAGCGCTGGCGGCCGAAGGCATTCGATTCGAAGTCGTGCCGGGCGTGACCGCCGCGGCAGGGTGTGCCGCTTACGCCGGCATCCCGCTCACGCATCGTGATCACGCGCAGGCGCTGACGTTCGTTACCGGACATTGCAAGGGCGAAGCCGACAACGTCGATTGGGCCGCGCTGGCGCGTCCCGGTCACACGGCGGTGTTCTACATGGGCCTGAACCAGCTGGAGAACATCGTCGCTCGATTGCGTGAACATGGCGTGCCCGAGACGCGCGCCGCCGCGCTCATCGAGCACGGCACCCGTCCGTCACAGCGCGTGGTGACCGCCACGATCGCAGATCTGGTTCAGAAGTCCGCCGCAGCCAGCGTGGCCTCGCCGGCATTGCTGATCGTGGGCGAGGTGACTCGTCTGCACGAGGTTTTGCACTGGTTCAACACGCGCTGCGTCGAAGTCGCATCCACCGTTGAAGGAAGGCTGTCCGCATGAGCAGCTCGAATGAAATCATCCGCCCGGGTTCGATCCGACAGGGCTTCGCCGATGCCATCGGCAATACGCCCCTGATCCGCCTGAATCGTTTCAGCGAGCTCACGGGTTGCGAAATCCTGGGCAAGGCCGAATTCATGAATCCGGGCGGCTCGGTGAAAGATCGCGCCGCGCGCGCCATCATCGAAGCGGCCGAACGCGATGGGACGTTGAAGCCGGGCGGCACGCTGGTCGAAGGCACCGCGGGCAATACGGGCATCGGTTTCGCGCACGTCTGCAACGCACGCGGCTATCGCTGCATCATCGTGATGCCGGACAACCAGTCCAACGAGAAATACCAGATGATCGAAACGCTCGGCGCCGAAGTGCTGCGCGTGAAGACGGTGCCGTACAGCGATCCGAATCATTACCAGAAGATCGCCGGCCGGCTCGCCGGTGAGATTCCCGGGGCGGTGTGGGGCAACCAGTTCGACAACACCGCCAACCGCGATGCGCACGAGCAGACCACCGGCCCGGAAATCTGGGATCAGACCGGCGGCAAGATCGACGCCTTCGTCGCGGCCACCGGCACTGGCGGCACGCTCGGCGGCATCTCGCGTTATCTGAAGAAACAAAATCCCAAGGTGCGGATCACTCTGGCGGACCCGCAGGGCAGCTCGTTGTATCACTGGCTGCGCAACGGCGAGCTGAAGGCCACCGGCCCAGGCTCGATCACAGAGGGCATCGGCATCGGCCGCGTCACCGCGAACCTCGAAGGCTCGCCGATCGACGATGCTCTGCACATCACCGATATCGAGTGCGTGCGCACTGTGTATCAGCTGCTGCGCGACGAAGGCTTGTTCCTCGGCAGCACCAGCGGCGTGAACGTCGCCGCGGCCGTGCAGATCGCCAGGCAACTCGGCCCCGGCCACACCATCGTCACCATTCTTTGCGACAACGGCGCGAAGTATCAGTCGCGCCTGTTCAACAAGAAGTGGCTGGCGGAGAAGGGGCTGCTGGATGCGGCCGGGTTGTCACAGAACGGTCAGCCGGCGCTGTCGGACGTGGCCAAGAATGTCGCCAACGTGGGGGCGTTTCCGCAGCGGCTGAGCGCCTGAGCGCAAGCAACGTTCGATGTGGCGGCCGCAGGTTCGTTGGAGCCTGCGGCCGCTTCGTTCTGGAGACCGGGTCAGACCTTCGGCTGCGTGGCTCGAGCCACACCGGTCTGGCGCGTCTGTTCGTCCTGAACGCGAATCAGGTTGTGCACGTCCTTCACGCCACGCACTTGCTCCGCGACGTAGGCGGAGCGGCGTTTCGCATTTCTGGACCGTAACGTCCCGCTCAACGTCACTTCGCCATCAGCGACGCTCACCTCGATCTCCGACGCGTCGATGTGCGCGTCATCGGTGAGCCGCTCGCAGACGTCTTCGCGAATGCGGTCGTCGGTGCGTTTATATCCGCGTGGTCCGCGACCGCGATTGCTTGTCCTAGGGCGCGGATAATTCGAGCCTTCATCGCTCGCGCCTTCATATCGTCGCCCGCCCGGAGTGACACCGCCATAATTGCCATAGGCGAAGCCGCCCTCGGTGGCATGACGCCGGCCGGGGCGATACTGGCCGCCGGTGAAATCGACATCGACCCGATCGTAATCGATCAGCGCCGAGCGCTGCGGCAAGCCGCCTTGCTGCTCGTACTCGTACTCGGCGGCAAAGCGTCGATGCTCGTCGCGCTCATTGTCCCGGTAGCGCCGCAGGTTCTCGCGATCGCCGTACAAGTCATCGCCGGCCAACGGGTCGTCATGCCACTGAGCTGATCGGGCCATTGGATCACTCCTTTTTCTGTTTCTGCTTGCGTCGATTCATGTCCACCGCGGTCCCGCGCGCCGTGGGCTTCTCCACGGCGCCTGGAGAGTCCGGACCGGGCGGCGCTTTCTCGAACTGCGTCTTGTGCATCACCTTGGCTTCCGCCTTTTCAGTCGCGCCCGGCATGAGGTTCGCCATGACGACCTTCAACACGCCGTCGCCACCGACGATGCGTTCGTCTTCGGGATCGCGTGCGACATCCACGATCGCTTCGATGACGTTCTGCGGATCGTGCAGCGGCTTGGGCGGCGCTATCTCATGGCCGGTGTAGTTGGCTGCATGGTCGAAGAAGGGCGTGTCGTGCGCGGTCGGCAGGATGGTGCAGATGTGCACGCCCGCCACCTTGTTCTGTTTGACTTCCTGTCGCAGCGAATCGCTCAGGCCGACGACCCCGTGCTTGGCCGCCGCGTACGAGCTGTAGTAGGGAACACTGGTCTTGCCGAGCTCCGAGGCGATGTTGATCAGCGTGCCGTTACCCTGCTTCAGGAACTGGCGATACGCGAAGTACGAGCCATACAGCGTGCCGAGCAGGTCCGTCTTGATGGTCTGCTCGTGCACGTCGATCGGGATGTCCTCGAAGCGGCCCAACGCGCCGACGCCGGCATTGTTGATCCACACGTCGATGCGACCGCATCGGGAAATTGCCGTCTGCGCCAGCTGTTCCACGTCCTGCTCGTTGCTGACATCGACGGACACTGGAATTGCCGTGCCTCCAGCGGTTTCGCACTCACGAGCCACTGTTTCGAGCGCTTCGCCGCGCCGAGCCGCCAGCACGACCTGCGCGCCCTGGTTTGCGAATTCCACTGCAGCACCGCGACCGAAGCCGCTGGATGCGCCGGTAATTACTACGACCTTGCCGTTCAAGTCTTGTCTTGCCATAGACTGCCTCCGCTTTGCTCGGCAACGGCCGGCCTGGCGCGAGTGTTCCTGCTAGCTCAAACGAACATTGCTCAGGATCAGGCGGCTGCGGGGCAGGGCGGGCAATCGAGTACGGTCGATCCCGAGATCCTGCTCAGGCAGCGTGTAGCTCAGCGCCGTGACGAAGAATTCGAGCGCGGCTTTCATGAGTGCGATGGTCAGCCATTCACCGGCACAGCGATGATCGCGCAGGTGCTCGCCGCCTCCCTGCGGCACGAACGTGTATGCGTTTTCCCGCCAGCTGAGAAACCGCTCGGGCCGGAACAGCTTGGGCTCTTTCCACAGACGCGGATCGTGATTCACGCCGTGCAGATCCAGCAGCACCCGCGTGCCTTGCGGGAACGGCATGCCTTTCCATTCGAATGTCTCGCGCACGATCGCCGGAACCGCCGGGAAGAAAGGATAGAAACGGCGGACTTCCTGCACGAAGGCTTGCGTGAGCTGGTCGTCCTGACTCTGCAGCGGGCTTCGGTATTCGGGATTCACATGCAACGCATGCACGAGGAAGACTATGTACACCGACACGGCGACCGTGGGACGGAGTACGTTGAGCAACTCGACGGCGGCGATCTTCGCCTCCAGGAGCTGTCCCTTGCTGTCGCGATACGACGCGATTCTGTGCGCGGCGCTTTCCTGGGGTGACTCGATCGTGCCGGCGCGGATGCCTTCGACGATCTCGGCGATCCACTGCTCTGCCCGATTGCGCGCATGTCGTGACCACCAGTGCGGCGGCCCGACAGCGCCGGCGCGATCGAACATTGCGCTCAGCTGCTCTGCGCGCATGGCTACGTCTTCTTCCGGCAGTGGTACGCCGGACCATTCACAGACCGCGCGCGTGAGCACGACGTGCAGCTCGTCGTAGAGCACGATCTGTTCCATGGTCGACCATCGCTCGGCGCCGATCCGCAGGAGCCGGAGCATCGTCGTTGCGAGCTGTTGCAGCCGTTCCGAGCTCATCAGCGACAGGAACATCTGCTTCCGATGCATGTGCTCGGCGCCGTCCAGAGATTGCACGCCGCCGACTCCGAGCAGCGATTCCTGGAGCCGCAGCGGAGCCGCGCCTGCGCGCTGGAAACGAGTGGGGTCGTAGAAGACTTTCGCGGCGTCGGCGCCGGTCATGCACAGCGTTCGACGCAGCAGCAAGCGCATTTCGAACACGTCCCAGCCGAAGCTGCGGCAGTGGCGCGAGATGAATTCGTAAGGATCGCGCAGGAGCGCCAGGGTGTGGTCGAGACCGGCCAGGCGTGGGATGTGATGAATACTGACTGGCACGCACGACTCCTCGGCGACTCATCCGGTCAGCAATGCCGAGCCCCTGGCAAAGTTCCGTCCCGCGCGCCGGCATGGAACCGAGCCGGCGGCTGTCCGATTGGTTTGCTATCCCATTCGAGGAGGCATGGACCATGACCAGATCCCCGGGCCATCGTGAGCATCCCGAGCACAAGGTCGCGGAGCGGCACCTGAGCGAACGGATCAAGGTGTCGGTCGCCGGCGAGACCATCGCCGAGTCGGCCGATGTCATCAAGGTCGAGGAGGACGGCAGCCCGGTGCGCTATTACTTCCCGCGCACGGATGTCGACATGCAGCGGCTGCACTCCTCGGCCACCACCTCGCAATGTCCCTTCAAAGGCGTCGCCCGTTATTTCAGCATCGCAGCTGACGGTAAAGAGCTGAAGGACGCGGTGTGGTCGTACGAGGATCCGTACGAAGAGCACAAGGCCTTGCAGGGGCGCCTCGCCTTTTATGACGATCGCCTGCCGGAGATCAGCATTTCACCGCGTCCGTAGCACTTCACTTTTGCGCGGCCGATGAGTCCACCGAGCGCGCGCGCCCCGGGAAGTGGGCGAACATCTGGGTCACGGCACTGGAAATCGCGTCGCTCGGGTTTTCCATGTCCTTCTCGTTCAACCGGCCCTTGGCGACCCCTTCCCAGATCAGCTGACGTTTCTGTGCATCGACCACGTCGATGTTGGCGGTGCCGAAGGGATACGTCACCGTCTCGACGTCCTGGGCGTACAGAGGCCACGCATCGTAGAGCCCATAACGGTAACCGTAATATCCAAACGCCGGCGCGACCGTCGGGCTCGAGCGCACCTCGGTTCGCTCGTGCACGTTCGCGTAGAAATTCACCAGCAGGTTGGGGTTCTGATCCACGTATCGATAACCCCGCATTTCCATCTGCTCCTTCACCGCCGTCTTGAAATAGTTCGTCACGATGGTGGAGTAACCGCCACGGTCCGTGCCGGTCTGCTCCGGAAAGCCGAAGGTGCTGTACGCCGACAGGTCGGCGCCCGGCGCCATGTTGACGTGAATGTCCGCGGTTCGTTGGGTCGCGCAGCCGACGCACAGCATCGTCGAGAGAGCCAACGCGGTCGCTGCTCGGTAGGGGGAACGCATCATGACTGACTCCGTGCAAACCCTGGGCGAGCGGGCAACGTTCGCGGCGGAAATTGGTTCCTGCGCAGGAGAAAGCCGCTCGGCTTGTAGGTGGTCGCGGGATGAGCGTCCGCGACCGCAGGTGCGCGTCCTTCGGGCAGGGAACAAGAACATTGGCCCGTCGTTGCTTCTGGTCACCACTGAATTTCCTTGCGGGGGAGTGAGCATGAACGCCGTTGCCGAGCGCTTTACACCCAGCATCACGACCATGATCAAAATGGATCATTCGCACGTGCTCGCGGTGTTTCATCGCTATCGACCGGAAACGCCGCCGAGCAAGAAGCGAGCCTTGGTCACCAATGCCTGTCTTCTGGTCGAGATCCACGCGCAGCTGGAAGAGGAGATTTTCTATCCGGCGCTGCGCGAGGTGCTGAGCGGCGATGAGGTGCTCGAGAAGAGCGAGCCCGAACATGCCCAGATGCGTCAGATCATCGGCGAGCTGCGCGGCATGGCCGGTCGCGAAGGGCCCACCGACGGCGCCGCCTACGATGAAAAGTTCTTCGATCTCATGCGCCTGGTGATACACCATGTCGCGGACGAGGAGACGCGCTTGCTGCCGGCCGCCGAGCGACTGTTGCACGATCGGCTGGGCCAGCTCGGCATGGACATGACGAAGCGACGCATGGAGCTGATGAAACCGCACGCGGCCGAGCTCGCGGAAACCACGGTTCGTACGTTTCCCGCAGGGGCTGCCGCCGGAGCCGCGTTGCTCACTGCCGGTGCTGTCGCCGTCGGCGCAATGCTTCTCGCCAGAAACAAAAGGACCCCGGAAAGCCGCATGGGCCGATGGCGACACTGAGCGAGGCGCTCACCCACCCAAATGCAATTCGATGTCGTGATCGTCGGAGGCGGGATCGCGGGTCTCGCCTGCGCGGTCGCGCTTGGAGACAGCGGGCTGCGTGTCGGTGTCTTCGAATCCTCGCCAGCTCTGGGAGGGCGCGCCTGCAGTTGGACTGACCGGCGTACCGGCGACGACGTCGACCTCGGTCCTCACATCGTTCTCACCGAATACAGAAACATGCTCGCGTTCCTGGAGCAGCTGGGAACACGCGATCGCATCGTGTGGGAGACCAGGAGGTTGCTGCGATTGAGGGAAGGGCGGCGCATCACCGATATGCGCGTGCATGCGCTGCCGCCGCCGTTGCATTTGATGCCGAGCTTCGTCCGGGCCAGGAGCATCAGCTGCGCGGACCTCCTGTCCAACCGTCGCGTGCTATGGAGAGCGATGCGCATGACCGAACAGCAGGTCAAAGCTCTGGATCGGGTGGCCGCATCGGAATGGCTTCGCCACTGCGGCGTGAGCTCCCGATTCATCGGGTGGTTCTGGGCCACTGCCTGCATCTCGGTGCTGAACGTGCCGCTGGAGCGTTGCTCGGCGGGCGCGCTCATGCGGGTGTTCTCGCAGCTCGCCGGCCTCAAGAAATACGCCATCGGGTTTGCCGACGTTGCCTTGGCGGATCTGTTCGTGCCGGCGTCGGTTCGGCACATAGAAACAGCAGGCGGTCGAATCGTTACTGGCGCTCGCGTCAATCGGATCGTGGTCGAAGACGCGCGCTTCGTCTCGATCGTCTTGGAAGGGGGTGAGCGATTCGAGGCGCGAACTTGTGTGGCAGCAGTGCCGCCTCAGTCGCTGGCACGCCTGTTGCCGGATGGCTGGCAGCGGACGCGCCCCTTCAGCGCGCTGGACAGTTTCGAGCCGAGCCCCTATATCAGTTGTTATCTCTGGTTCGATCGAAAACTGAGCGGCGAGAAATTCTGGGCGCGCATCTGGAATCCAGCGGGCTTGAATACGGACTTCTACGATCTGTCGAACATTCGCCGCGAGTGGCGCGGGCGAGCCGGGTCCGTCATGGCCAGCAACATCATCTACAGCCATCGTGCGGCAGGGCTGGACGACGAACAGATTGTGGCCCGGACGGTCGGTGAGATTCAGGAAGGACTCCCGGCGGCCGGGCGTGCCGGCGTTCGACATGCCGTCGTGAATCGCATTCCCATGGCCATTGCCTGTCCCACGCCGGGCTGCGAACGAAACCGGCCCGCAACCCGGACACCGATCCAGGGGCTGCTGCTGGCCGGCGATTGGACCGATACCGGCCTGCCGGCTTCGATGGAAAGCGCCGTGCATTCCGGCTGGGCTGCGGCCGAAACCATCCTGCGCTCGCAAGGACAGCCTCGTCGTCTGGTGTTGCCGAAGCGAGAACCCGAAGGCATCGCAGGATGGGTGCATCGGTATGGCGCTCGATGATCCGATCTTCCCAGCGGCGCCGTGGACTTTGCAGGGTGATGCTTTCGTCGCGCTGAAGCCGGTTAGTACAGGTGCCGCGAGCCGACTGGTTCCGCCCGACACCAAGCTCGTTTCCGTATGGCCGGGCCGCACGCTGGCGATCCTGTACCTGGCACGGTATCGAACGAGTCCGGTCGGCGAGTATCGAGAGCTGATCGTTGCGCCGGCGCTGGTGTCACGCAAAGGTCGCGTGGGCTTCTGGATCTCGCACATCTACGTCGACAGCGGAATCTCTCTGGCCGCAGGACGTGCGATCTGGGCGCTGCCCAAGCAGATGGCAACCATGCAGTGGAGCGCCGGTCGATTCATCAGCAAGGCTCCGCAAATAACCTTGCACTCGTCCGTCGCGCTTTCACGCGGATCGATCTGGTTGCCGTTCATCGGCGCGGCGATGAGCAAGTATGGTTTGGCGGAGAGTTGGTTCGACGTCCGAGGCAGCGCACGCGTCGGCTTTGCGCGCGCGAGCATCGAGTGGGACGAGCAGATGGGTTTGGGTGGGCTGGGATTCAGTGGGACGAGGAGAGTCTGCGTCTGCAGTCATATGAAGGTCACGATCGGTCGACCTCGGAAATAATTGCCTGAACGAATCTCACATCTTCTCGCCCGGCAGCGCGGCCGCCTGTTTGATCCAGCTCACCAGCTGCGCCTCGTCCAGTTCGTCGTCTTCACGGATGTCGAAATACCGCACGGCCGGATACTTGCTGAGCCCGGGCGGCGGTGGCTGCAGTGACGAGCCCCGAAAGAAAGTCAGCTTCACGTACCTGGTAAAGCAGTGAAAGCTGAGAAACCACCGGTCGTGCTCCATGCCGTAGAACGGTGAATTCCATTTCACCGCCTTGTGCACCTTGGGCACGTGCTTCGTGACCAGCGCGTCGAGGCGTTTGCCCAGGTCGCTTTTCCAGCCGGGCATGGCGGCGATGTAGGCCTGCACCGGCTGCTCGCCATATCCCTTCGCGATCTGCGGATTGCCGCCCGAGAGCAGGACGACTTTGTCGCTCGCCTTAGGCGTGGCTCTGGCCTTGCTGGTCTTTGCCTTCGCCCTCACGAGGGCTGCCTCGACCGGGCTACGTACGGCTGCACGAACATGTACAGCCCGGTGAAAAGCAGCGGGATGAGCGGCACCAGCGCCAGAAAACCGATCCAGGTCGCATCCGACTGCTGAACCATGGCGACGATGTTCGCGATGACGGCAAGTGTGAAGGCCATGGACAGCCAGCGATGCGTCTTTCGAATCCATGTGCTCAAGAGAGCTCTCCTTTAACGTTTCTTGGCCGGCGAGCTGTTGCGGGCCACCGCAGCTTTGATGAGTGCTTTGAACGCCCGTGCGTCCACTTGCTCGCCTTCTTTGATGTCGATGGCCCGGCGCAGATTGCCTTCCAGGCTGGAGTTGAACAGCCTGGACGGATCCGGAAGGCTGGCGCCGTGCGCGAATGTGAGTTTCACGTGCATCTTGTACGACTCGCCGGTGCAGATGATCCCGTTGCGCGACCACACCGGATTGCTCCACTTCCATTCCTCGGTGATCTCGGGATCAGCCTCGAGAATCAACTCGCGCATGCGCGCCAGCGTCTTGCCGCGCCAATCGTCGAGCTCGCGGATGCGCTGATCGATGAGCTGGGACGCGGACTGCTCCGTCTCGCCCGCGCTCGCTTTCTTCGGCGCGGTCTTCTTGGAGGCTTTCGGCTTCGTTGTCTTCGCGGCTGGCGTCATATCAGCCCTCGCGGGTCAAAAGCTGTTCGAGCTTGGTGAGGAACTGCGCCCAGCCGGCCTTGGCGCCGCCGTAAGCCTGCTTCTGTTCCTTGCGGAAGCCTGCCTGTTCCATGCGCAGGTGCGTTCCCTTCGCGGTCGGCGACAACGTCAGGGTCACCACGGTCCGGGTGTCGTAGGCCGGGTCGTCGTGCGGGAAATTCCATGTGTATGACAGCAGGTTGTGCGGCTCGACGGCGAGCACCTCGCAATCCAGCACGCCGCCCCAATCGCCGCGCAGCTGGAAACGATGCCCGACCACCGGCTGAAAATCGTTCTTCATCAGCCATTCCTCCAGCAGGTGCTGCTGGGTGAGCGCGCGCCAGACCTTTTCCGGAGGGAACGGCAGTTCCCGCTCGACGACGGCGACCAGGGTTTCGGGGGCGGTGCTCATTGATCCATCCTCTTCAACAAATCTTCCAGCTGGTTGAACCGGTTTTCCCAGAAACCGGCCATCTGACGGGTCCAGTCGATCAACGGGCTGAGGGCACCGAGCTGCGCGCTGTAATGGGTCTGGCGGCCTTCCTGGCGATCGCGCACCAGGCCGGCGAGCTTCAGCACGCCGAGATGTTTCGAGACGGCCGGTTGCGAGATGCCGGCATGCGCGGTCAACGCGCCGACCGTCTGCTCGCCCTCGCGACACAATTGCTCGAAGATCTCGCGCCGGGTCGGATCGGCGAGCGTTCGGAACAGCACGTCATGAGCCTTCGACATGAGCGATTGATAACCCGTTGGCTATGGATAGATATATAACCAGCCGGCTATGTGTGAGTCAAGCCGGCGCGGCTTGACGGCTGCGCACGGAGCTAGCAAATTCCCCGGCAGCTGCTGCATCCGCGAGGCCTCACCGATGAAGTTCCCGCGGTCCCAGATTCGCCGACACCTGGGTTTCGCTGCGCTGGTGCTCGGGACAATCGTGTTGAGCGGTTGCCAGACCACGCCGACGACGCTGCCGTCCCCACCCTCGTTGCGACTGGTCGATTCGCGGCCTCTGACGTTTGCCGAGAACTGCGAAGCGAGCGGCAGTTATTTCGTTGAATTCACTGTGTTGAGCAACGGCAGCACGGGCGATATCCAGGCGCCGAACGGCCCGGCCTGCGTGCAGGATGCATTGACCGCCTGGGTGAGCTCGTTCCGTTACGACGCGCCGGGCCAGGAAATTCCTTCCGGTGTGGAGTGGCTGATGGTCACGGCACGCAAAGGCTCGTAACCAAAGCGCCGACCCGCTTCGCAACCTTCCTCGAATTCGCTGCGTCCAATCGCCAGGACGGCCCGCACCGGGCCCATGGGGATGCGGGCGCGCATGCGAAAGACTCTATCGTGGTCCCTGGCAGGGCTGCTGCTGCTGATCGGCGTGGCATGGTTTGCTCTCAATCGCGAGCAGCCAGCCGACATCCGCTACACCGGCGCATATGAGTTCGACGACGGCACGCTCATGGTCATCGGTCCGCGCGACACGACCGACCTGCGATTCAAACTGATGAATGGCGACACGGGCGCGCTCTGGCCCACCGACGAGCACGGCAACTTCGAGGGCGGCGACGGCTGGGCCGAGCGCGAGCCAGTAACGAATCGCGTACAGTTTCGGCGCGACAGCGCGGGCAAGATCACTGGGCTGAGCTGGCAACGAGCCGGCGCGCTCAAATCACCCAGCGGTAATGCGACACGAGTGCCTTTGCGCGAGGAAATCGTCACGTTCGCCAGCGGTGAGCTGACGTTGCGCGGCAAACTGATACTGCCCGAAGGTCAGGGGCCGTTTCCCGTCATGATCCCGGTGCACGGCTCCGAAGCTTACAGCGCCGTGGATCATTACTCCGATCCCTACATCTATGCCGCGAATGGAATCGCTGCCTTCATCTATGACAAGCGCGGCACCGGCGGTTCGGAGGGAACATACACCGCGAACTTCGACGTGCTCTCCGATGACACCGTCGCGGCTGTTCGGTACGTCCGCCAGCGCCCGGAAATCGATGGCGACAAGGTCAATCTCGCGGGCTACAGCCAGGGCGGCTGGATCGCACCGCTCGCCGCACTGAAAGACGGCCACATCCGCAGCATATTCATCGGTTACGGCGTCGCCGTGCCGGTCTTGGGCGAGGATCGCTGGGGCTACGTGTATGCGCTCCAGCAGCAGGGTTTCGGCGACCAGGAGATCGCCGAGATGGACCGCATCGCGGCCATCCTCGGCGACATCGTCGATCACGGGCAGAATCGCTGGTCCGATTTCTCGCGCGCCCTGAAGGAATCGCGCAGCAAGCCCTGGTTCGAGACCGCCAAGCACAGCGACTCCATCTTCGGCATGATCGTCGGCGCCGACCTGCCGTTGTGGATCGTGCGTCCGTACCTGTGGTGGAAGTACGGCCGCAACGATCCGCCCTTCATCGATCGCCTCTACGACCCGGTGAAGACGCTCGCGCAGCTGGACGTGCCCAGCCTGTGGGTGTTCGGTGGCAAGGATTCGAGCGCGCCGACGCAGTGGAGCGTCGATGAGCTGCGCAAGCTGCAGGCCGACAATAAACCTATCGAATATTTCATCTACCCCGACGCCGAGCACGGCATCACGCGCTTCAAGCAGCAGGAGCACGGCGAACGCGTCACGCTGGGCTATGAAGACGGTTACTTCCGTCAGCAACTGGAATGGTTCCAGAAACAGAGCGGCCTGCTGTAATACGAATGCATTGAGATTGGGGTACGCTCGGGTGTCCTCAGCCGCTGCCATAGACGCCCTCGCTAATGACTCGCCGACGTGCCCCCGACGCTCCGCTCTTCGAAGACCTGCTCGCGCAACGGCTGACTCGCCGTCAGATATTGCAAGCGGGTGCCGCGCTCGCGCCGATGGCCCTGGCCGGCTGCGGGCCGCTGGCATCGCTCGATGGCGGTGCCGCCCAGCCCTCGTCGCTGGGTTTCAGGCCGATTCGAGGAAGCAAGGCCGACGCGGTCGTGCTGCCGCCCGGCTATACGTACGACGTGCTGGTTCGCTGGGGCGAGAGTCTGTCCTCGGCGGTGCCCGATCTGGATACGAGCAAGCTCGATGCCGGCGTGCTGCTCGAGCCGCAGGCTGCCGAACATCAACGCGGCCAGTTCGGACAGAACTGCGATGCGATCCATTACTTTCCATTGAATGGCCGCAGCGACCACGGCGTGCTGTGCGTCAACAACGAGTACACCGACGACGCGTTGATGTTTCCCCGACATCCCGGCTTGCGCGGTCTGCGCGGTGCGGTGAGTCGTGCGTTCGTGGAACGGAACCCGCAAGTCGTGGGCGTCACCAAGGCGGCGCAGGGCGTGTCGATCGTCGAGATCAAGCGCGAGGGCGGACGCTGGCGCTTCATCAAGGACTCACGCTACAACCGCCGCATCACCGCGGACACGCCAATAAACATCGGCGGCCCGGCGCGTGGCGCGGCGCTGATGCGGACGAAAGCGGATCCGGCCGGCGAGCGCGCGTTCGGCACGTTTGCGAACTGCGCGGGCGGCGAGACGCCGTGGGGCACTTATCTCACCGCCGAAGAAAACATACAGGACTACTTCGCCAATCTGGATCGGCTGCAAGCGCGCAACGACGTCGATCCGTTCATCATCGACGCGCATCGGCGCTTCCGCATGTGGAAAGCGCAGTCGCTGTACAACTGGGACATGGCCGACGCGCGCTTCGATCTGGCGACGGCGCCGACCGAGCCGTTCCGCTTCGGCTGGATCGTCGAGATCGATCCGCTCGATCCCACCAGCACGCCGATCAAACGCACCGCCTTGGGACGCTTCGCGCACGAGGGCGCGAGCCCGGTGATTGCGCACGATGGCCGCGTTGCCGTTTACATGGGCGATGACGACAAGTTCGAGTACGTCTACAAATTCATCTCGAACGATCGCTTCGACCCGAAGAATCGCGCGGCCAATCGCAACCTGCTCGATCGAGGCACGCTGCACGTTGCGCGCTTCGATGCGAGCGGCAAGGGGCAGTGGTTGCCGCTGGTGTTCGATCCGAAAGGGCCGCTGAATGCCGCGGCGGGATTCCGCGATCAGGCCGATGTGATGATCAAAGCGCGCATGGCGGCCTATCTGCTCGGTGCGACCCCCATGGATCGGCCGGAGGATGTCGAAGCGAACCCGACCACGGGCCGCATCTACATCGCCTGCACACGCAACGAGAACCGCACCGTCGAGCCTGGCAGCATCACGTATGGCGGTCGCGAGATCGACACGTCACCGAATGCCGCCAACCCGCGCGGTGCGAACAGTTTCGGCCACATCATCGAGATCACCGAAGCAGGCGAAGATCACACGTCCCTGGAGTTTTCCTGGGAAGTGTTCCTGCTCGCCGGCGACCCCTCGGGCGGGCGGCTGATTACCGACCTGAATCAAGTGACCGCCGACAGCGCCTACTATGCAGGCTACGGCAAGGCCGAGGATCTCAGCCCGATCGGCTCGCCCGACAACATCGGCTTCGATCGCGCCGGCAACCTGTGGATCGTGACCGACGGCGTACAGCCCGACGCCACCAACAATGGCTGCTGGGTCACACCGACGAGCGGGCCGAATCGCGGCCGCCTGCAACAGTTCATGAGCGGCCCGGTCGGGTGTGAAGTGTGCGGCTGTCAGTTCGCGCCGGATGACGAAACGCTGTTCATCAGCATCCAACATCCGGGCGAGGGCGGCACGACCGCCGAGCCGCGCAGCCACTGGCCCGATGGCGGCAAGCATCAGCCGCGCGCCAGCGTGATCGCCATTCGCAAAGACGGTGGTGGCGTGGTTGGCAGTTGATCTCGCCTACAGCACCTTGCCGGGATTCATGATGCCGTTCGGGTCCAATGCCCGCTTGATGGCGCGCATGACGTCGAGCGCGACCGGCTGCTCATAGCGAACCAACTCTTCGCGCTTGAGCCTGCCGATGCCGTGCTCGGCGCTGATGCTGCCGCCGTAGCGTGCAATCAAGTCGTGCACTGCGCGGTTGATGCTGGGCGCCAGCCGCAAGAACGATTCGTCGTCACCGTCCACGGGACGGCTCACGTTGAAATGCAGGTTGCCGTCGCCGAGATGACCGTAAGACACGATCCGACCCTGCGGGGAGATTGCATGTACCAGCTGCGACGCTTCGATGATGAATCGCGGCAGCTCGCTGGTGGTCACCGAAACGTCGTGCTTGATGCTGGCGCCGATGTGGCGTTGCGCCTCGGGAATGGTCTCTCGCAGGCGCCAGAACATTTCACGCTGCGACTCGCTGGCGGCGATCGCGGCATCGACGATCTCGCCTTGCTCCATGGCCGAAGCCAGCTCGGCTTCGATGGCCTCGCGCATGGACTCAGCCTGGCGGCCCATGCCGATTTCGAGCAGCACGTACCAGTCGTGGCGCTGGTCGAGCGGATTGGAAGTATTGGGAATGAATTCGAGCACCAGCTCCAGTGCGACGCGCGGAATCAGCTCGAAGGTCGAGACGGCGTCGCCGGTGAACGTGCGCAACCGGGAGAGTAACGAGACGGCCTGCTGTGGATTGGTGAGGCCAACGAAAGCGGTGACATTCGACGCGGGTCGCGAGAACAGTTTGCATGCGGCGGCGGTGATGACGCCGAGCGTGCCTTCGGCGCCCATGAACAGATTGCGCAAGTCATACCCTGTGTTGTCCTTGCGCAGCGGTTTGAGGTCATCGAGGACGCGCCCGTCGGGCAGGACGACTTCGAGGCCGAGAATCAGGTCGCGCATCATCCCGTAACGAAGCACGGCGGTGCCGCCTGCATTCGTGGAAAGATTGCCGCCAAGTTGGCACGAGCCTTCGGATCCGAGACTCATCGGGAACAATCGATCCACTGAAGCAGCGGCTGCTTGCACTTCCGCCAGCACGCAGCCCGCTTCGGCGATCATGGTGTAGTTCAAAGGATCGATGGAACGGATCCGCCGCATGCGAGCCAACGACAGCACGACCTGCGAACCATCCTCGCTCGGCGTGGCCCCGCCGCAATAGCTCGTGTTGCCACCAACGGGCACGACACCGACCCGCGCCTCGTTGCACATCCGCATGATGGAGGACACTTGTTCGGTACTGTCCGGGCGCAGAACCAGCGGTGTCGCGCCCCGATACAGCTTGCGATGGTCAACGAGGAAAGGCTCGATGTCCGCCGCCTGATCGAGATAGCCCTGCGGACCGACGGCGCGGCGAAGATCGGCGAGCAGGGAGCTGTTCATGGTCATGAGGTTAGCTTAACTCAATGCCGGCTCCGGGCTTCTCGCGGCCTTGAGGTTTCCCGGAGGTTTCCGGAGGGAAGAGGCGTGGTGGGCTGCGTTGTCGCTGGAAGTGGTGCCTTGTCTTGGTGGTCTTGCCGGCGTCGTTGAAAGAGGCGTCGGTGGTCTGCGGCGTTGGGAGTGTCCTAGCTCCTTCCGGCACCGGGCACGGCCGGAGCGCCTCGCGCTCCTCACCGCACGTCCCTGATGAGCCCTGCTGTTGCGGCCCCGTCCCTGTGCCGCAAAGCTGCCGGAAGAAGCTAGGACACTCCCAACGCCGCCGATGCGTCACAGGCGCGTTGCGCGTGACTCTGCTCCGACCACCCACCCTCAATTCAGAGTTCAGCTTGCGTTTTATCGTAACGGCAGTTGCGGCCGCGCTTCAGCGCGGCCGCTGCTGTCGCAGCAACAACGATCACCCTCAAATAAACATTCGCCCTATCCTGGTGGGAAGTAAGTCACGCGCGAAGCCGCAGTGACGTTTCGGCGTCGCCGGGAGCGACCTACCTCGTCCCGGCAGCTTTTCGGCACAGGGACGGGGCCGAAACAGCAGGGCTCATCA
>NZ_CALFXI010000063.1 GCF_937958065.1 uncultured Steroidobacter sp. | reverse complement strand
AGGCACGCCGCCAGCGTTCAATCTGAGCCAGGATCAAACTCTTCACTTAAAGGCTTTGAGACCTATCAAGTTGAACGAAGAGATTATCCAAACAAGCTCTACTGGCTAATTTGGTAACTCATCGTCGAAGTTGGCTTCGCCAACGAACCGACGCGAGTCCCCACACAAATTATCTGTTTCAGTTTTTAAAGAGCGCTGCCTCTTCGAGGCACTGCCGTTGCGCGGTGGCTAGGCAGAAGCGGAACTTTAAGCTGCTTTGTTCGTTTCGTCAACCCCCCTCGTTTTCATTTCGAGGTGTCGGCGGCGACTCGAACCAGCTTCTTCGCAACCCGTTTTTCAACCGGTATCCGCTGCGAAGGCGGCGCATCTTACTGCCTCGTTTCTGGCCGTCAACCCCCTCGAATTTTTTTATTTTCGAGGTGTTGGCGACCGGTCGATTCAGCTCCTTCGCAGCCCGTCTTGCGACCGGCGCCCGCTGCGAAGGCGGCGCATCTTACTGTCTCGTTTCTGGCCGTCAAGCCCCTCGAAATTTTTTATTTTTCGAGGTGTTGGCGGCCGGTCGAATCAGCTTCTCCGCAGCCCGTTTTACAACCGGCGCCCGCTGCGAAGGGGGCGCATCTTACTGTTTGGTTACAGGGCGTCAACACCCTTCGTGGGTTTTTTTCCGTCGCGCTTTTCGCAGCATCGATCCTGCAAATTGCGACGCTGCGCGAGACCTTTGTTTTGCAGCGGCCGCGTGAATTTGCAAGAGCAAACAGGCGACCTGCGACTAAATTTTTTCGGGCGCGAAGCGCTCGCTCAGGAAGCGGCTCGGACGACCTCGATGTAGGCGAAACCTCGCTTGCCCACCTGGAACAACCGCGCGGGCCCGGGCTCGAGTGTGGTCTTGATGTCCTCGACCCGCTCGCCATCGATGCGCACCGCGCCCTGCTGAATCAATCGATTCGCAGCCGAGGTGCTCTCGGCCAGCCCCGCCTGCTTGATTGCCGCCGCCACGCCGATGCCGGCGCCTTCGATCGTCAGCGTCTTTGTCTCGATGTTCTCGGGGATTTCCCGACGCTGACTGCGCGACGAAAAATTCTGCCGCGCCTGTTCGGCGGCCGCGGCGCCTGCGAAGCGCGTAGTGATTTCCATTGCGAGCTCGAACTTGACCTCCATCGGATTGCGGCCGTCCGCGATCTGCTGGCGCAGGCCCGCGAGCTCTGCGTTCGGACGGAACGAGAGCAGATCGAAGTAGCGCCACATCAGCTCGTCCGAGATCGACATGAGCTTGCCGAACATGCTGTCGGCGTCCTCGTTCACGCCGATGTAGTTGCCGAGCGACTTCGACATCTTGTTCACGCCGTCGAGCCCTTCGAGCAGCGGCATGGTGAGCACGATCTGCGGCTCCTGGCCGAACGCTTCCTGCAGCTGCCGGCCCATCAGCAGATTGAACTTCTGATCCGTGCCGCCGAGCTCGACATCGGCCTCGAGCGCGACCGAGTCATAGCCCTGCACCAGCGGATAGAGGAATTCGTGAATGGCGATCGGCTGGCCGCCCTTGTAGCGCTTGCTGAAATCGTCGCGTTCCAGCATGCGCGCGACGGTGCTCCTGGCCGCCAGCTGAATCATGCCGGCCGAACCGAGCTGGCTCATCCAGCGCGAATTGAAATCGACGCGGGTCCGGGCCGGGTCCAGGATCTTGAAGATCTGCTCCTGGTAGGTCCTGGCGTTGGCCTGCACATCCTCCGGCGTCAGCGGCGGCCGCGTCGCGTTGCGGCCGGACGGGTCGCCGATCAAGCCGGTGAAATCACCGATCAAGAAAATCACCTCGTGGCCGAAATCCTGAAAGCGGCGCATTTTGTTGATCAGCACCGTGTGCCCGAGATGCAGGTCGGGCGCGGTCGGGTCGAAGCCGGCCTTGATACGCAGCGGCTTGCCCCGTTTCAGTTTGGTGAGCAGCTCGGACTCCAGCAGAATTTCACTGCTGCCACGCTTGAGCTCGGACAATTGTTCGTCGGCGGAAAGCATCGGATTTCCAGCGTGCCGCGAACGGCACGGTAATGATGATTGACTCGGGATGCGGCGACTTTAGTCGCTCCAGTCACGCCCGTAAAACGGCGCGGCGCGATTGTTTCGCGCCCGAAGCACGCTGAACAGGACGCATGTTGGATCTCGGACCCATGTTCATCGGTTCAGTCGGTAGTTGACGCAGGCGCTTTGATTCTTCAAATTTGCGACTTGGTTCATTTACTTTAACTTATTTACGCACCGTCATGCGCGAGTCCAGGCAATCGGCACAACTCGGCCTTCGCAAGGGATTTCAAGCGAATTCCGCGTCTGCCGCCCCCTCGGCCCGGACCGCGTTCGATTACAAGCCGCAGTCGACTCGCAGCAGCAATCATGCGCGATGGTTCGTCTCCGGCCTGGTGCTGCCGCTGGTCGGCGGGCTGATCGCGTACGGCGTGGCCACGCGCGACGGCTCGTTCATTTCGCCGCGCCAGCCGGCCGTGAACATGGACAACCTGCCGCCGATCGAGATCGAGGACGTGCAGGTCCCGCTCTCGGCCATGCCGACTTCGATCCTCGGCGACACCGTCGAATACGTGGTTCGTCGCAACGACACGATGGATCGCATCTTCCGGCAGCTGAAACTGAACCTGACCGACCTCGCCGTGATTCGCGACATGCCGAGCGTGCAGTCGCAGCTGGACAAGCTGCGGGTCGGCGACATCATCACGCTGGTTCACGACGAAGGCCTGGTGCAATCGCTCACCCGCCGCATCAGCGAGACCGAGATTCTCTCGGTGACGCGCGGCAACGAAGGCTTCAACGCCGAAGTGATCGAGACGCCGCTGGACATTCAGGAAGTCCAGGCCGAAGGCACCATCGAATCCTCGCTGTTCGTGGCGGCCCGCGCGGCCGGCGTCAGCCCCGAGCTGATTCTGCAGATGGCCAACGACATCTTCGGCTGGGAGATCGACTTCGCGCTCGATATCCAGCCGGGCGACAAGTTCAATCTGGTTTACGAGCAGAAATATCGCGACGGCAAGTTCATCGGCAACGGCCGCATCCTCGCCGCCGACTTCATGAACAACGGCACCCTGCATCGCGCGGTTTACTTCGAATCGAAGGACGGCAAGGTCGCCGATTACTTCCGCCCCGATGGCCGCAGCGTGCGTCGCGCATTTCTGCGCGCACCGCTGGAATTCACGCGTATCAGCTCGAACTTCAATCCCGCCCGCCGCCATCCCATCCTGAACACGATTCGCGCCCACAAAGGCGTGGACTACGCGGCCGCGACCGGCACGGTCATCAAAGCGGCCGGCGATGGCAAGGTCGCGTTCGTCGGGACCAAGGGCGGCTATGGCCGCGTCGTGATTCTCGAGCACGGCAGCGGCATCTCGACCCTGTACGGCCACATGTCGCGCTTCGCCAGCATTCGCAACGGGCAGCGCGTTCGCCAGGGCACGACCATCGGCTACGTCGGCAGCTCCGGCGCGGCGACCGGTCCGCACCTGCACTACGAATATCTCGTCAATGGCGTACACAAGAATCCGCGCACCGTGCGACTGCCGGAAGCTGCGCCGATTCCCGACTCGTATCGCGCCGAGTTCATGACCAAGTCCGGGCTGCTGTTCGCCAAGCTGGACCGAGCGGGCGCGGCCACGGTCACGACGGCGTCTCTCGCTCCGTAACTCCAGCAGCGTCGCGCCGTCCGACGCTGTCAGCGCATTTTCGATACCGAATCGCGCCCGTATGGCGCGATTCTGATGCCATGCGCGTGTAACACATGCCATGCACCGACCGTAGTATTCTCGATGTCCCCCAGGACACGGGACTTCGGTGACGGCAGCATCATGCTCGATGTGAATCTCAAGGCCCCCGAGCACTACATCAACCGGGAGCTGTCCTTTCTCGATTTCAACCAGCGCGTGCTCGCGCAAGCTCACGACGAGCGCCTGCCCCTGCTGGAACGGATCCGCTTCCTGGGCATCTCCTGCTCCAACCTGGACGAATTCTTCGAGATCCGCGTCGCCAGCCTGAAGCAGCGCCAGGAGCTGGGCTCGCTGACCGGCGGTCCCGATGGCATGAGCGTGCCGGAACAGCTCGCCGCCATTCACGAGCGCGCCGCAGCCTTGGTGAAGGATCAATACGAACTGCTTCATCAGCTGGTGTTCCCCGATCTGGCGAGCCACGGCATCCAGTTCGTGAATGCCAAGACGTTGACCGCCGCCCAGCGCAAATGGGTGGGCGACTATTTCGCCAAGGAAGTCGAGCCGGTGCTCACCCCGCTGGGGCTCGACCCGGCCCGTCCGTTCCCGCGGATCCAGAACAAAAGTCTGAATTTCATCGTGCGCCTGTCCGGCAAAGACGCGTTCGGCCGCGACGCCGAGCTCGCGGTCGTGCAAGTGCCGCGCTCGTTGCCGCGAATCATTCGGCTGCCGCCGACCACTGGCGAGCCGGGCAAGACCTATTTCGTGTTCCTGTCAGCGGTGATTTCGACCTTCGTCGCGCAGTTGTTCAGCGGCATGAAGGTGGAAGGCGCCTGGCAGTTCCGTGTTACGCGCAACAGCGATCTGTTCGTCGATGACGAAGAAGTCGACAACCTGCTGCGCGCGATCGAGGGCGAGCTTGCGCAGCGTCGCTATGGCGCGGCCGTGCGCCTGGAAACCTCGCTGGAATGTCCGGAAGACATCACCTCTTTCCTGCTGCGCCACTTCGCGCTCAAGCGCGACGATCTGTATCAGGTCAACGGCCCGGTGAATCTCAACCGGCTCATGGCCATCTACGACCTGGTCGATCGTCCGGACCTGAAATTTCCGCCGTTCACGCCGTGCATTCCCAAGCGACTGGTCGCGAAGGAAGACATTTTCGCGGTCATGCGCGAAGGCGAAATCCTGCTGCATCATCCGTTCGAAGCGTTCGCGCCGGTGATCGATTTTCTGCGCCAGGCGGCAGCCGATCCCGATGTGCTCGCGATCAAGCAGACGCTGTATCGAACCGGCCCGCAATCGCCCGTCGTCGACGCGCTGGTCGATGCCGCCCGCGCCGGCAAGGAAGTCACCGTGATCATCGAGCTGATGGCGCGCTTCGATGAAGCGGCGAACATCCAGCTCGCGACTCGACTTCAGGAAGCTGGCGCGCACGTCATGTACGGCGTCGTCGGTTACAAGACGCACGCGAAGCTGATCATGGTCGTCCGGCGCGAGCGCGGCAAACTGCGTCGCTACTGCCACTGCGGTACGGGCAACTATCACCCGAATACCGCGCGCGTTTACACCGATTACGGCCTCTTCACCTGCGACGAGGCGGTCGGCGAGGACTTGCACGAGCTGTTCCTGCAGCTCACGAGTCCGACGCGCGTCGCGACCATGCAGAAGATCCTGCAGTCGCCGTTCACTCTGCACGAAGGGCTCCTGGAAAAAACGCGCCGTGAAATGGCGTTCGCGCGCGCCGGCAAGCCGGCCCGCATCATTGCCAAGATGAATGCGCTGATCGAGCCGCAAATCATCCAGACGCTCTACTCCGCCGCCATGGCCGGCGTGAAGATCGATCTGATCGTGCGCGGCATCTGCGCGTTGCGACCGGGCATGCCCGGCATCTCGGAGAACATCACGGTGCGCTCGGTGGTCGGGCGCTTCCTCGAACACTCGCGGGTCTACTACTTCCACAACGACGGCAGCCCCGAGATCTTCTGCGCCAGTGCCGACTGGATGGAGCGCAACTTCTTCCGCCGCATCGAGGTGTGCTTCCCGATCGAGCGCAAACAGCATCGCGACCGCATCGTCGAGGATTTGCAGACTTATCTGGCCGACAACGAACAGGCGTGGGTGTTGGGCCCGGACGGCAAGTACGAGCGCGCCAGCGCCAACGGCGCGCCGCCAGTGACCGCGCAACAAGTGCTGCTGCAGCGGTATTCGGACTGCAACGATTGAGGCGGGTCGCTAGCTGACGCGCAGGCGGAAGCCGGCCGCTTTCAGATACTCGATCTCGTTGTCCAGATCGGCGGCGGTCAGCGGATGGGAATCGAGCCAGCCCTTGGGGAAGCTGATCTCCATGGCCTTGGCACGCGGCTGCAGCTCGATCCTCGGCAACGCCTCGGCAGTGCGCCCACGATGCAACAACACGGCGAGCCGCAGGATCAGGATCAGGAACTGCGCCTTGATGTGCCAGGGCGGCGTCAGGTCCTGGAGCGCGTCGAGCTGCAGCTTGCGCCGATGAGCGCCGACGATATAGGCGAGAATCTTCTGCTCTTCCTGCGGAAAGCCCGGCAGGTCCGCATGTTCGAGCAGATACGCGCCATGTTTCTGATAGTGCGAATGCGAGACATCCAGACCGATCTCGTGCAGCCGCGCGGCACACGATAGCGCCATTTCAGCGAACGGATCGTCGAGCTCCCACGCGACTTGGGTTTGACGCAGAAAGTCGAGCGCAGTGGCCTCGACACGTGCGGCCTGCGCGAGATCGACGTGATAGCGACCTTGCATGGCGCGCACGCTGCGCAGGCGCGCATCTTCATCGGTGAAGCGGCCGACCAGGTCGTAAAGCAAGCCTTCGCGCAATGCGCCGTCGGCGGCCTTCATGGTCCTGATGTCGAGCACGCTGAGAACTTCGGCGAGAATTGCCAGGCCACCCGGGAACACGGGCAGACGCTCGTCCGCCAGCCCGGGCAGGCGCAGCTTCGACAGGTCGCCCGCGCGCAGCAACTGCTCGATCAGGACTTCGATGCCCGCCGGCGTGATGATTCCGTCGCCGTTCGAGCGCGCGCGCAGAACATCGCTGACCGCGCGGATCGTGCCGGAGGAGCCCACGACGTGATCCCAGCCATAGTCCTTGAAGGTGGACTGCACGGGCTCCAGCTCGAGTCGCGCGGCGAGTCGTGCCCGCTTCATGCGCTTCTCGGTGACCACGCCGTCGTTGAACATGCGCGAGCTCATGCTCACGCAGCCCATGTGCAGACTTTCGAGCTTCTTCGGATGCTGCCCTTCGCCGATGATGATCTCGGTGCTGCCGCCGCCGATGTCGACCACCAGCCGACGGCCAGGATCGCTGGGCATGGTATTGGCGACGCCGAGATAGATCAGGCGCGCCTCTTCGATGCCGGAGATCACTTCGATGGGATGACCGAGCGCCGAACGCGCACGATCCAGGAACGCGCCTCGGCGCTTGGCCTTGCGAAGAGTGTTGGTGCCGACGACGCGCACGCTCTCGGCCTTCATGTCGCGCAGCCGCTGGCCGAAACGCTCCAGGCAGGCGAGCGCAACGTCGATGGCCTCGCGCTTCAGACGGCCCTGCTCGTCGAGCCCCGCGCCGAGGCGCACGCTCTCACGCAGACGATCGAGGATGATGAGCTGCCCGTGCGTATAGCGGGCTACGACCATGTGAAAACTGTTGGAGCCCAGGTCGACGGCAGCAATGACGTCGGGAATCTTGCGCGCCATTGCTCAGACCATCCCACCCCAAGTGAACACTTTGCCGTGGGATTTTAATCGAGGAAGCGGCCGCTGACAGCGGCAACTTCGCCGGCCCCCCGGGGTTAGGGGGCAATGCTGCCGTGAATTACATCGAGAACGACGAGCCGCAACCGCAGGTGGTCGAGGCATTCGGATTGCGAATGACGAACTGCGCGCCTTCGATATCCTCTTTGTAGTCGATCTCGGCGCCGGCGAGATACTGGATGCTCATCGGATCGATGAGCAGCGTGACGCCGCCATTCTCGACCTGCGTGTCGCCGTCTTCCAGGTTCTCGTCGAAGGTGAAGCCGTACTGGAAGCCCGAGCAGCCGCCGCCTTGCACGAACACGCGGAGCTTCAGATTCGGGTTCGATTCCTCACGGATCAGCTCGCTGACCTTGGCGGCAGCGGCGTCGGTGAAGACCAGGCTGGGCGCGGCGGCGCCCGGCGTGAAACTGGAAACAGCGGATTCGGTGCTCATGAGGCCACGTTGGGGACGGTAGCGTCGGAATCAAGTGTAGGAGACCCCGCCCACAGGGTCAAAAGCACGGTCAAGCCATTGACCGGCAAGGGCCTCAGCCCGCGGAATCCGCGGTGGCGTCACCCGGTGCGGGCTTGATCTCGGATTCGGCCTTGCCATCGCGCCGCGGCTCATGGATCAGTTTGCCGGTGATCTCCGCACCCATTTCCATCTCGATCAGGGCGTAATACACATTGCCGGTGACCCGGGCCGTCGCGCCCAGCTCGACGCGCTCGTGCGCCAGGATGTCGCCCTTCACGGTGCCGTTGAGAATCACATTGGGCACGGCCACCGAGCCCTCGACCACGCCACTGTCGCTCACGCTGAGCGTCGCGCCGGAATCGGCGGGCGCATCGACATTGCCTTTCACGTGGCCATCGACATGGAAGCCGCCGGCGAACTGGACATCGCCGATGATGCGCGTGCCGGCGCCGATCAGCGTGTCGATACGATGCGGTTTGGGTTTGTTACGGTTGAACATGCGCCGTCCAGATCAGGGGCTAGCGACCTCGAGGCTCTAGGCTTCGGTCTGCACTTGCCAGGGGTAGGATTCTCGCACAGGGTCCATGCGCGGGGAGCGCACCTCGACCGTTACCGCCCGCGGCTCGAAGCCTTCCGGCAGCACGATGTCCTGTTCGAGATTCTGAAAGTAGCGGAACTGAAACGGCAGCTGGCCGTCGGCCCGCCCGGTCTCGGCAGCGGCCGACAGCGGCAGCTGAACCGGCTTGTTTTCGCGCACGCCCTCGAGCTGCACGATCACCGATCCGGAAACGACGCTCTCCTGCCGCATCGACTGCACCAGCACCAGCCGCAGCCGGTAATGATGGTCGGCGGCGCCAGGCAGCACCTGGAAACGCTGAATGCGCAACCCGCCGATACCATCCTCCGGCGAGACGATGCCGCGATAGAACGTCAATTGCTCGCGATGCTTGAGGACCTGCGCCTGCAGGTCCGCCAGATTCTTTTCGACGTCGGCGTAAGCCTTGTTCTCGACCTGGCGATCCAGCTCCGCGGCGGCGACCGCGGCGCGCAGGCGTTCATTCTCCTGCTCGAGCGACTCGATCTTCGCGCTCAGCTCGCGACGATGCTGGATTTCCGCGAACTTGCTGTAACCGCCTTCGAAACGGCCCCACTCGTACATCAGGTAGAAGGCGATCAACACGCCCAGGGTCCCGCCAATGAGCACGGCCCGGCGCCGCCAGGTCGGATGCTGGCGGATGATGAAGGCACCGGTGCGCTGTGCGGAGAAATCAGGCATTACTGAACGACTGTGTTGAGCCTGGGCCGAAACCGTTGTACGAATTTGACGGAAGCTGGTGAAATTAGAGCACAGCCGCCGCGCCTCGATTGAGAAGCGCCGCAAAGAATCCCGTCCCGGCGCCCGAGCTTCCACCCCCACGGCGGCATTGGCGCGCGACCGCATACGGCGATGACGCAAAGCGGCTTCAGGTGAACCGCGCTGCGCCGGAAATCCGGCTCAGTCCTTCTGGTCATGAAAAAGGTCATCCATGCTCTGGCTCAAGGCGCTGCACATCATTTTCGTAATCACCTGGTTCGCTGGATTGTTCTATCTGCCGCGCCTGTTCGTGTATCACGCGGCGCTCGCCGGTGGCGACCCGGCTGGCGCGGAGCGCTTCAAGGTCATGGAGCGGCGCCTGTTCACCATGATGACCGTGGGCGGCGTGCTGGCGATCGCGTTCGGCGCGGCGACGCTGGGCAAGGTGCCCGGGTTCCTGCAGACCGGCTGGATGCACGCCAAGCTGACCCTGGTGGCCGGACTGATCGTGTACCACCTCTGGTGCTACCGGCTGCTGGCCGCCTTCCGCGACGACCGGAACCAGCATTCGGAGCGCTGGTACCGCGGCTTCAATGAAGTGCCGACCCTGTTCCTGTTCGGCATCGTGATCCTGGTCGTCGTTAAGCCGTTCTAACCGATCGCCTTGTCCTGCGCGGCCTTTTGCTGACGCTGCGCCAGATTGCGTAAATATTTTTCGTCCTGGGACCACTCGGGCAAGGCCGGTGGGTCCTGGGGGAAGGCGGTGCGCGCCAGCTCGTCGAGCGCGCGAGCGTAGACGGCGCGCTTGAAGTAGATGACCTCGCGCACCGGGGTCCAGTAGTCGACCCAGCGCCAGCTCTCGAACTCCGGCTCGCCGCTCGACTGCAGATCGAAGCGGTCTTCGGAGCCGGTGAAGCGCAGCAGGAACCAGCGCTGTTTCTGCCCGATACAGGGCGGATGGCTGTTCTTGCGCACGTATTGTTTCGGCAGGCGGTAGCGCAGCCAGTTGCGGGTGCCTGCGATCAGCTTCACGTCCTCCGGATCGAGCCCCACCTCTTCCTTGAGCTCGCGGTACAAGGCTTCTTCGGGGGTTTCCCGCTGCTGTACGCCGCCTTGAGGGAATTGCCAGCCGCGGCCGCCGGTCCGGCCACCAAGGAAGACCTGACGGTCCTCGCGGATCAAGACGATTCCGACATTGGCGCGAAAGCCGTCTGCATCGATGAAATCGGTCATGGAACTTTTGAAAATCGGATTGACCCGATTGTTCCATCAGTCGCGGGGGAACGCCACCACGTGGTCGGGCTCGATCCGAATGCCGATATGCTCACCGACCGCATGGTCGTGATGGCTCGGCACCAGCGACAGCAGTTGCACGCCGCTCGCCAGCTTCAACGTATACAGGAACTCCGCTCCTCGGAACGCGCGCTGACACACTTCGGCGCGCAGCGTGCTGGCGTCGTCGTGAATCACATCGTCGGGCCGTAACAGCAGATCGACGGGACGTCCGCTCTGCCACTTCCCATTGCCATTGGCGCGTACCACGCCGAGCTCGGTGCGCACCGAGCCGGCCGCGACGACTTCACCGGGAATGAACACACCCTGGCCGATGAAGTCGGCGACGAAGCGCGTCTCGGGTCGGTGATAGAGCTGATACGGCGTGTCCCATTGCTCGAGCCTGCCGTCCTTCATGACGCCCACCACATCGGCGACCGCGAACGCTTCCTGCTGATCGTGGGTCACCAGCAGCGCCGTCGTGTCGAGCGCCTTCAACACCGAGCGCACTTCGAGGCTCAGACGCTCGCGCAGTTCCACATCGAGGCTCGAGAACGGCTCATCGAGCAGGACGATCTGCGGCTCCGGCGCCAACGCTCGCGCCAATGCCACACGTTGCTGTTGACCGCCCGACAGCTGATGCGGGTAATGACTCCGGTGCTCCGCCAGCCCGACCGTGTCCAATATTTCTTCGGCGCGGCGGCGGCGTTTGCTCCGCTCCAGCCGGTGCAGGCCGAACGCAACGTTGTCGAGCACCGTGAGATGCGGAAACAGCGCGTAGTCCTGGAACACCATGCCGATCTGGCGGCTCTCCGGGGGCGAATGAAAATCCTGAGACGCGAGCACGCGACCGTGCGCGCGAATCACACCGGCATCAACCGCCTCGAAACCCGCGATACAGCGCAAAGCGGTCGTCTTGCCGCAGCCACTCGGCCCGAGCAGGCAACCGATCGAGCCTTTCGCCAGCCGCATCGACAGGCCGTTCACGGCCGAGCGCTCGCCGAAGCGGCGCACTACATTTTCGAGCTCAAGCCACATGCGCACCTCTGCGCGTCAGCAGGGCGGCGGGAATGAGCCCGACCAGCACGATGGCAACCGCAGGCAGCGCGGCGCGCTCCCACTCACCTTCGGACGTCATCTCCCAGACGCGCACCGCCAAAGTGTCCCAGCCCGGCGGCCGGGTGATCAACGTGATCGGCATTTCTTTCATCACGTCGACGAACACCAGAGTCGCCGCGGTCGCGAGACTGGTTCGCAGCAGCGGCACGTGAACCTTCCGAATCAGCTCGGTGCCGACCACGCCGAGACTGGCGGCAGCTTCATCGATACTGCGCGTGACCCGTTGCAAGCCGCTCTCGATGGGATTGAATCCGACCGTCAGGAAGCGCGCCAGGTACGCAATGAGCACCGCGAGCAATGTGCCCTGGAGCAGCAGCACCGGCGCTGACTCCCCCATCCACGCGCGCAACCAGCCCTGCAGCTGATTGTTCAACAACACCAACGGCACCGCGATGCCTACGGCCAGCACGGTGCCCGGAATCGCATACCCCAGGGTTGCGAGCCGCACGAGCAGTCGCATCGACGTGCTCGATCGGCGTCGTTCGATATAAGCGAGCGCCAGGCCGGCGAGGACGATCACGACCGCAGCGCTGCCGGCAAGGATCAAGCTGCGCGCAATGAATCCCCAGTATCGGCTGTCGATGTCGCTCACGTTCTTCGCGGACCAGATCAAAAGCTGTAACAGCGGCAACACGAACGCAAGCGCCAACACCAAAGCGGCGCCGGCAAATGCTCCCCATCGTCCGACGGGACCAAGCTGCAAGCGCGTGGCTGCGCGTGTCACATCGCGACCGCTGGCGAAACGAGCGCCGGCTCGCGAGCTGCGCTCGAACGCGAACGCTGCGATCACGAACAACAGCAGGACGCCGGCAAGCTCCAGGGCCGCGCTGACGGAGAACATGCCGAACCACGCGCGATAGATCGCGGTCGTGAACGTGTTGTAGTTGAACACCGAGACCGCGCCGAAGTCGGCCAACGTTTCCATGCAGACCAGCGCGATGCCGGCAGCGATCCAGGGGCGGGCCATCGGCAATGCGACCTTCCACGTCGCCGCCGCGCGGCCGTATCCCAACGTCTGCGCAGCTTCGAGTGCGCGGCGCCCCTGAGTAAGAAACGCCGTTCTCGCCAGCAAATAAACGTACGGATACAAGGCGAGCGACAAGACGACGATCACGCCGCCCGTCGAGCGGATCTTGGGCACCCACGCAGAGGTGCCGGTCCAGGCGCGCAACCACGTCTGCAGCGGCCCCGCGAAATCGAGGAAGCCCACTGCGACGAACGCCAGCACATAAGTGGGAATCGCCAACGGCAGCAACAGCGCCCAATCGAAGAAGCGCCGGCCGGGAAACTCACAAATCGAAGTGAGCCAGGCGAGTGCCGTGCCGACGATGCCGCTCAACAGAGCGACGCCGATCAGCAACTTGATGGTGTTGACCGTGACCTCGGGCAGCACATAGCGCGACAGATGCGCCCACACCTCGGCTTCCGGCGAGAGGCTCGCGTGTGCAATGACGAGCAGAGGCACGAGCGCGGGCAGGCACAGCACAACCGCGAGCGCGACACTCAGCGGATCGCGCCAGGCGCGCCGCGTTTCAGGCTGCACAACCGCCGCGCTCATGACGAATCGTCAGCGGTAGCCCACCCGATCCATCAACTTGACCGCCGTGGCCTGCAACTCGCCGGCCTGCGCCACGTTCATCGGACTGCGCTTGAAATCGCCCCACGCCTTCACGATCGGATCCGGCTCGATGCTGGGGCTGGCGGGATATTCGAGGTTCTGACCCGCGAAGAACGCCTGCGCTTCGGGCTGCGACAACCACTCGAGGAACTTCTTCGCCTCCTCGCTGCGCGGCGCGTGCGCCGTCACGCCCGCACCTGAAATATTGATGTGGACGCCCTGCCCGGCCTGATCGGCCCAGAACAGCTTCACCGGCAGATCGGGCTTGTCGCGCAACAGACGGCCATAGTAGTAGGTGTTCACCAGGCCCACGTCGCACTGACCCGCGGCGATGGCTTCCATCAGCAACGTGTCGTTCGAGAATGGTTCGGTGGCGAGATTCGCCACCCAGCCGCGGACGATTTCCTCGGTCTTCGGCTCGCCGTACTCGGCGATCAGCATCGCGACCAGCGACTGGTTGTAAACCTTCTTCGAGGTGCGCAGGCACAGCTTGCCTTTCCAACGCTCGCCGGCGAGCGCGGCGTAGTCGCTCAACTCTTCCGGCTTCACGCGCTCGGTGCTGTAAACGATGGTGCGCGCGCGGATCGAGAAGCCGAACCAGCGGCCCTGCGGATCGCGCAGGCTTTCGGGAATGTTGGCGTTCAGCACTTCCGAGCTCACCGGCTGCATCAGGCCGAGATCCGCCGCGTGCCACAACTCGCCGGCATCCACGGTCATCAGAATGTCGGCCTGGGAATTCGCGCCCTCGGCGTTCAAACGCTCGATCAGCGGACCGGCATCGTCGGTGACGAAGCGGATTTTCTGCCCGCTCTCGGCGGCGTAGCGATCGAAGATGGGCTTGATCAGCTGCTCGTTGCGGGCCGAGTACACCACCAGCTCGGAGGGTTGCTTGGCGCAGCCGGCAAGTCCCACTGCGAGCACCAGCGCGCCGAACATTGGCGCAAACACACCGAACCTTACTGCCATGACCCGCGCAACCTCGACTGACCAATCAATGCGAATGACTCGCATTTAATCACGTTTTACCCGGATCTGTCAGAAACAGCTGGCGCCGATCCAGAAGCCGCGACTTTCCGGGTGTACCGGCATCCGTCGCCCCGCAAGCGACTATCGGCGGGCGAGCCGTGACCACTCAGCCGCAGGGTTGGTCGGGCATCTCGCCCGAGGCCAGCGCAGCCCGATTTCGGCCGGCTTGCTTGGCTCGATACAGCGCCGCGTCGGCATCGGCGAGCAGCCGCTCCGCGGCCGCTTTGAGGTCGGTTTCGTCGCGGGCCACGGTGATCCACGCAACCCCGATCGATACGGTCATGTTCACCTGAGCCCCTGAGGGCAATGTCAGCGGCGTCTCGCACACCGTCGAACGGATGCGCTCGGCCAGGCAGGCCGCCTGTTTCGGCGCAATCGCCGGCGCCAGCACGACGAATTCGTCGCCACCGAATCGAGCCGCCGCATCGCTGCCTCGGATGTGCGCGTCGACTCTTTGCGCCGCCTCGCGCAAGGCCATGTCGCCAGCCAGGTGTCCGTGCTGATCATTGATCTGCTTGAACCGATCCAGGTCGATGACCAGGCACGTGAGACTCGTGCCCTGACGCTGCGCGCGCGCCAGCTCTTCTTTGAGCCGCGCGTTGAGATAGCGACGGTTGTGCCAGCCGGTGAGAAAGTCGGTCAAGCCACTGCGCACCAGGCGCGCGCGGTTGATCGTGTTCTCGATCGCGAACGAAGCGATCACACCGAGGTGCGCGAGGAAGTCGGTCGCGAGGTGCCGGGAGAATCGTTTCTCATCGATGCTGCCGAAGTTCAGGCTGCCGAGCAGGCGATCCTGCCGACGCAGCGGAATCAGCGCGGTGCTCTTCAACCCCTGCGTATCGGGGAACAGCAGCTGATGGTCGCAGCCCATGTAGGGCCCGAGCCAGGGCCGATGGAACGAATTGAACTGCGGCGCCATGCCCGCGAGGCTGTCCGTGAACAACACTTGCGGGAAGTCTTCGAGTTTCACGTTGTCCGCGATCAGCAAATGACGGATCTCGTGCTGAGGATCCAGCAGCAGCAAGGTCACCGATTCGAGCGCGTACGAGGCTTTCAACCCTTTGCAGATGGCCTCGAACAGCTGCGACATGTTCTCGGCCTTGAGCAGTTCGAGCTCGCGCTCCTGGCTCCGACGCAGCAGCTTTTCGTTGTTCGCAGCCTCGTCCATGAGCGCGGCAATGCGCCCGCGCAACTCGCGGATCTCGCCTTGGAGATCCCGGGCCGACATCTATGCGTGCTCCGCCGACAAAGCGCTAATCATGTCGCACACGGCCCGCGAGATATTCGCGGCCTTGCTGCATCATCGCCGTGAATTGTGGCGCGTCGCCGGTCGACACCGACTGCCACAGCTTCTCCACGGCCCCACGCAATGCCTGCAGCGATTCGCGGCCGTAGTCGTTCAGATGCTGAATCTCGAAATACAGGTCGGGGCTTTCGGCGGCCACGCGGGTGGCCACGTCGACCTGGGCGTCGTAGGTCGTGCTGGACAGTTGCGCGAGCCGTGGCGCGGCTTCACCGCTCTCGGCGAGCGCGGTGAAGAAGGCGATGTTCAATGCATGCGACAGACCCAACACGTAGGCGATCAAACGGTCGTGCTCATCGAGCCCCATGACCACTTGTTTGGCCATGGTCGAGCCAAACAGTTCCTGCGCGGCCTGCACCGCCTCCTGATTGCCCATGTCGATGAAGATGACGTGACGGCCCGACAGCAGCTCGGTGTCGGGGCCGAACATGGGATGCACCGAGGTGACTTTCACCCCAGCGCTTTGCAACGCGTCGATGCCCTGTCGCAGCGGCGTCTTGAGCGAGCCGATGTCGAAGACGATGCCGCGCGGCTTGCGCGCGGCCAGTTCCTGCAACACCACGTTGGCGATCTTGAGCGGAGTGGCCACCACGATCAGATCGTAGTCGAGCGAGCTTTCGCGCCAATCGGCGATGTACGCATATGCACCGTTCTCCGGGCGCGCCGGATCGGCCACGGTCACCGTGTAGCCCTGCGACGCCATGAAATCGCTGAACCAGCGTCCCATCTTGCCGGTACCGCCAATCACCAGCGCCGTCTTGCCGCCGCCCCGGCCGCCGGCAACCACGCGGATGCGCTCCTGCGTGGTGAGCGAGCCGCGGATCAACAACCGCATCACCTGCTCCGCCAGCGCCGGAGAAATGCCCAGGGACTCTGCCGTCGCACGAGCCTGCAGCAAGACTTCGCGCTCGCGCGTGTAGTCGCGCGTCGCCTTGCCTTCGGCCCGTTTGGCCTCGGCCACCTCACGGCTGAGCCGTTGGCGTTCGGCGACAAGCGCGAGCACCTGCCGATCCAGCTCGGACAGGCGTTCACGAATTTCTTGCAGATTCATGGGAATTTCAGTCCCGGGTGGAGTAGCTGACGCCTTTTACCAACCGGCGCGCGCGCGCCGCAAGTTGGCGGCTCATAAAAAACGAGGCCGGAGCCGCGCATCCCGAGCCCTGCTGCCCGGCACCGGCGGACTGGCATAATCGCGACGAATCGTTTCCGAAACCAAAGAATCTGTCATGGCTGCCGACGAATTGCTTCCCGAGCCCCTGCCCGCTGACCCGCTGCCCATCTTCGCAACTTGGTTCAGCGATGCGCGTGCGCGCAATGTGCAGCCAAATCCCGACGCCATGGTGATCGCGACGGTGGGCGAAAACAGTGCGCCGTCGGCCCGCGTCGTACTGTGCAAGCGATTGGTCCCGGATCAGGGCTTCGTGGTGTTCTTCACGAACTACGATTCGCGCAAAGGGCGCGAGCTGGCCGAGCATCCGCGCGCGGCGGCGGTGTTTCATTGGGACACGCTGCATCGGCAGGTACGGCTCGAAGGGCCGGTGGTGATCTCGCCGGCGCCGGAGAGCGATCAATATTTCGCCAGCCGCGCGTTCGAAAGCCGCGTCGGCGCGTGGGCCAGCCTGCAGAGCGAGCCGCTCGCCTCGCGCGCCGCGCTGGTCGAGCAGGTGCAATCAGTGAAGACGCGACTGGGTCTGCTGCAGGCCACCGAAGGCGAAGTGCCGCGCCCACCGCATTGGGGTGGTTTTCGACTGTGGATCGATTCGATCGAGTTGTGGGCCGAGGGCGCCGGCCGCATTCACGACCGCGCGCGCTGGCAGCGCACGCTCACAAGGAAAGACGAGTTCTCGTTCAGTGCGGGGCCTTGGACGGCAACGCGCCTGAATCCCTGAGCCCAGGCCGAACGTGCGTTATTTGACGACCTTCAGGGTCGGCTTGGCGCGCTTGGGCTCGGTGCTACCGCCCGAGGGCGTCTCGGTCGGCGCAGCGGGCGGCTGCGGAGGAGGCGCGTCGGCCTCCGAGAAAATCATTCCCTGCCCGGTTTCGCGCGCATAGATCCCCAGGACCGCGGCGATCGGCACGAGCACATCGTGCGTGACCGCACCGAAGCGCGCGCGGAAACGCACGACCTCATTGCCCAAGCTCAGATTGCTGGTCGCGCTGTTGCTCACGTTCAGGATGATCTTGCCGCCCTGAACATACTGGCGGGGCACTTCCACGCCCTGCAACGAAGCATCGACCACTATGTGGGGCGTCTGATCGCTGTCACTGATCCATTCGTGCATGGCACGCAGCAAATAGGGACGACGCGATCGAACTGGAGCATCTGCCATGAGTACCGCCGCGGTTTTAAGCGCGCATTTCCTGCTCGGCGCGCGACAGGCTGTGCCGGAACGCGGGCCGGGAGAACAATAGGTTGGCGTACTTCGTAATAGGTTGCGCTTGAGCTGGCAAGTCGATTTCCCAATACAACAGGCGCCACAGGATGGGAGCAATGGTGGCATCCACCAGCGAGAACTCATCCGACAGGAAGTACGGCTTGGCCTTGAACACGTCGGTGCTGGCCAGGATGCTGTCGCGAAGGATCTTGCGGGCTTTCAGGCCGTTCTTGCGATCCGAGGGATCGTCGATCTGCTGGGCCAGGCTGTACCAGTCCCGTTCGATCCGATACAGCGCCAGCCGGAACTGCGCGCGCGCCACCGGATCCACGGGCATCAGCGGCGGATGCGGGAAGCGCTCGTCCAGGTACTCGATGATGACGCGCGAGTCGTACAGCACCAGGTCACGGTCCACCAGCGTGGGGACCGTGTGGTACGGATTCAGGTCGAGCAGGTCCTCGGGCAGGTTGCCGCCCTGCACGTCGATGGTCTCGACGTGGATGCTCTTCTCAGCCAGAACGATCCTGGTGCGGTGGCTCCAGGGATCGTCGGCGCGCGAGAAGAGCGTCATCACGGTAGTACGCTCCAGACAGTTCTGAACGAACGCGCGGCAGCTCCCACGAGGGGCGCTACTTCACGTCCTTCCAGTACTCCTTCTTCAGGAAGTAAGCGAACAGGAAGAAGATTATCAGGAATGCGAGCACCCGCATGCCCAGATTGCGCCGTTCGAGCTGCATCGGCTCGGCGATATAGTCCAGAAAATTGACCGTGTCGCGGACGAATTGGTCGTACTCCTGCGGCGAGAGGCTGCCTTGCTTCGCCAGTTCGAATTCCTTGAACTTCTTATGGACCGTGTTGTGTTCCGCATCGCTCTCGCCATCATAGACCGCGCGCTGCAAGCCTTGTAGCTCCCACAGCACGTGAGGCATGGACGTGCCCGGCAGGATCAGGTTGTTGGTGCCCGTCGGCCTGCTCGGATCCAGGTAGAACGACTTCAGGAAGGAGTAGATGTAATCGGCCCCGCGGCTGCGCGCAATGAGGGACAGGTCCGGAGGGGTGGTGCCGAACCAGTGGCTGGCATCCTCCGGCTTCATGCCGATCTTGATCGTGTCGTGAATCCGCTCACCGACGAACATCAGGTTGTCAGTCACCTGCTTTTCGGTCAACGACAGATCTTCCGCCAGACGGCTGTACCGGACGTACTTGGCCGAATGGCAGCCGCTGCAGTAATTCATGAAGTTGCGCGCGCCGCGCTGGAGCGAGGCGACGTTCGCCACGTCGTTGCGCGCCAGTTGCATGGCCGGGTTATGGCCTCCCCCCGCCGCCGCGCCGACCGCGGACCAGCTCAGAGCCGACAACCCCACCACACCCAGAACCAGCTTATGGAAACTCTTCTTCATCATGGCTTCGGCTAGATGCTCAGTGGGCATGGTAGGTCACGCGTTCCGGCACAGGCTTGGTCTGGTCGATCCTCGTGTACCAGGGCATGAGCAGGAAGAACGCGAAATAGACGACCGCGAAGAAGCGGGCCGCCAGCGTGTAACCCGGGGTCGCCGGCTGCAGGCCGAGGTAGCCCAGCGCGATGAAGCTCACCGCGAACGCGCCCAGGAAGCCGCGGAACAGCCAGCCGCGGTAGCGGATGGACTTGACCTTGGAGCGGTCGAGCCACGGCAGGAACACGAACAGGATCACGGCCGCGCCCATCAGCGCCACACCCAGCAGCTTGTTCGGCACCGCGCGCAGAATCGCGTAGAACGGCGTGAAGTACCACACCGGCGCGATGTGCTCCGGCGTCTGCAGCGGGTTGGCCGGATCGAAGTTGGCGTGCTCCAGGAAGTAGCCGCCCATCTCCGGCGCGAAGAACAGCACCAGCGCGAACAGCATCGCGAACACGATGAAGCCGACCAGGTCCTTCACGGTGTAGTACGGATGGAACGGGATGCCGTCCACCGGATGGCCGTCCGGGCCCTTCAGCTTCTTGATCTCGACGCCGTCCGGATTGTTCGAGCCCACTTCGTGCAGGGCGAAGATGTGCGCGATCACCAGGAACACCAGCGCCAGCGGCAACGCGATGACGTGCAGCGCGAAGAAGCGGTTCAGCGTGATGTCGGAGATGTAGTAGTCGCCGCGGATCCACTCGACCAGCGACTCACCGATGCCGGGGATCGCGCCGAACAGCGACACGATCACCTGCGCGCCCCAGTAGGACATGTTGCCCCAGGGCAGCAGGTAACCGAAGAACGCCTCGGCCATCAGGCACAGGTAGATGAGCATGCCGAAGATCCACACCAGCTCGCGCGGATTCTTGTACGAGCCGTACATGAGGCCGCGGAACATGTGCAGATAGACGACGATGAAGAACGCCGAGGCGCCGGTGGAGTGCATGTAGCGGATCAGCCAGCCCCACTCCACGTCGCGCATGATGTACTCGACCGACGCGAACGCGTCCGCGGCCGAGGGCTTGTAGTTCATCGTCAGGAAGATGCCGGTGACGATCTGCAGTACCAGCACGACCAGCGCGAGCGAGCCGAAGTAGTACCAGAAGTTGAAGTTCTTCGGCGCGTAGTACTCGCTGGCATGCTCCTTCATGAAGCGAGTCATGGGGAAGCGTGCATCGATCCAGTCGACCAGCTGCGCCATGCGCCCTTTTTCCTGCATCGTGGCGCTCATCAGGCGACCTCCGCATCGACGCCGACCTGCACCACGTCGTCAGTGACGAAGCGGTAGGGCGGCACTTTGAGATTGGTGGGCGCGGGCACGTCCTTGAAGACGCGGCCGGCCAGATCGAATTTCGAGCCGTGGCACGGGCAGTAGAAGCCACCGGGCCAGTCGGCGCCGAGCTCGGCATCGGCGGGCTGGAAGCGGCTCAGCGGCGCGCAACCCAGGTGGGTGCACACACCGACCAGCACCAGGAATTCCGGCTTGAGCGAGCGCAGCTCGTTCTGCGCGTACTTGGGCTGCTCCGACTGCTCGGACTTCGGATCGCGCAGGCGACCGTCCAGGGCCGGATCTTCGAGCTGCTTCATCATTTCCGGCGAGCGGCGCACGATGAAGATGGCCTGGCCGCGCCAGTTCACCTTGACCATCGCGCCCGGCTCGAGCTTGCTGATGTCCTGCTCCACCGGCGCGCCCAGCGCTTGCGCGCGAGCACTCGGCTTCCAGGACGCCAGGAATGGCACAGCTGTCATCGCGGCACCGGCTATACCGGTTACGGTCGTCGCGACCAGCAGGAAATGGCGCCGGCCGCCATCGACTTTCTCAACTTCTGACGTCATCCACGATCTCCGCGAGGCATCTGTCGCACGCGCAACCTCACCCGAGCCCTTGAAGCCCAGCGAGGTTTCAAACGTTCAAGGAATTCCGCATTATACACACATCGCTCGGCGCGCTATGAAGCGCCCCCGGTCATGACCGGTACTCTTATTCGAGCCTTCACCGTGCCCACCGTGCCGCAGACCCTGCTGTTCCTGCTGAAATGGACCTTGGTGGGCCTCGCCATCGCCGCCGTACTGTTGCTCGTACGACCGGCGCAGCCAGGCCCGTCCGCGGCGCCCGCCACGCAGGAATCCCCTGCAATGCCGGTGTCTTTACCGCCGCGCGAGGCCGAACCGCGCAGATCTTATGCCGATGCCGTCAGCCGCGCCGCGCCGGCCGTAGTTAACATTTACACCGCGCGCGTGGTCGCGAACGCGGCCACCTCTGGCAACTCCCTGTTGCGACAGAATCCGTCCCGCGTGCGCCAGCGCGTGGAAGGCAGCCTCGGCTCGGGCGTGATTCTCGATTCCGATGGCCATTTAGTCACCAACGATCACGTGATCCGGGGCGCGGACCAGATCCGGGTGCAGCTGGCGGACGGACGCGTGGCCACTCCCACCATCGTCGGCACCGATCCGGATACCGATCTCGCCGTGTTGCGCGTGGATCTGGAGAACCCGCCGGTCATGCCGATGGGCCGCTCGAACGTGCTGCGCGCGGGCGATGTGGTTCTCGCGATCGGCAACCCCTTCGGACTGAGCCAGACCGTGACCCAGGGCATCGTCAGCGCCACCGGCCGGGGGCGGCTCGGCGTCACCGACTTCGAGGATTTCATCCAGACCGACGCCGCCATCAACTTCGGCAATTCGGGCGGCGCGCTGATCAATACCGAAGGCGAGCTGATCGGCATCAACACCGCGGTGCTCGCGCAAACGCTGGGCACCGACGGCATCAGCTTCGCGATCCCCGTGAACATGGTGCGCGGAGTGATGGACCAGATCATCGCGCACGGTCGTGTGCGCCGTGGCTGGCTGGGTGTCTCTTCTGAAGAGCTGCCGCGTGCGACGGCTGCGGCGCTCGGGATCGATCCGCCGGTGGCCTTGCGCATCAGTTCAGTGGATCCGATCGGACCGGCCGCGAAGGCCGGCATGCGCGTGGATGACCTGGTGACGCACTTCAATGGTCAGCAGATCGTGAATGCGCAGGAAGCGTTGAATCGCGTGGCGGCCATGTCCCCCGGCTCCACCCTCGAAATCCGCGGGCGCCGTGGCCGGCAGCAACTCACTCTCGAGGCAACCCTGGAAGAACGCCCGCCGCGCGGCTCGCGTTAGCCGATCAGGCCACGCGCTTGATCTGCGCGCCGAGCTGTTCGAGCTTCTCTTCGATGCGCTCGTAACCGCGATCGATATGGTAGATGCGGTGAATCTCCGTCGAGCCCTGCGCGACTAACGCCGCCAGCACCAGGCTGGCCGACGCGCGCAGATCCGTGGCCATCACCGGCGCTGCCGTCAGGCGCGGAACCCCGCGAATGATCGCGGTGTTGCCTTCAATGCGAATGTCCGCCCCGAGGCGCCGCATCTCCAGCATATGCATGAAGCGGTTCTCGAAGATCGTCTCCGTTACCGCTGCCACGCCCTCCGCGACCGTGTTCAAGGCCGCGAACTGCGCCTGCATATCTGTTGGGAACGCGGGATAAGGCGCGGTGCGCAGATCGACCGACTTCGGCCGACGACCGCGCATGTCGAGATTGATCCAGGTGTCGCCGGTCTCGATCTGCGCGCCCGCTTCGCGCAGCTTCAATAGCACGGCGTCGAGATGATCCGGTCGCGTGCCTTTGATCTTCACGTGGCCGCCCGTGATCGCGCCGGCGACCAGATACGTGCCGGTTTCGATCCGGTCCGGAAGCACGTCATAGCTCGCGCCGGTCAATCGCTCGACGCCTTCCACGATGATGACGTCCGTACCGGCACCACTGATCTTCGCGCCCATTGCGCTGAGGAAATTCGCGAGGTCGACGACCTCGGGCTCGCGCGCGGCGTTCTCGATGATGGTCTGCCCGTCCGCCAGGGTGGCGGCCATGAGCAGATTCTCCGTACCGGTGACCGTCACGGTTTCGCACACGATGCGGGCGCCTTTGAGGCGATCGGCCTTGGCGCGGATGTAACCATTTTCGATTTGAATGTCCGCGCCCATCGCGCGCAGACCGTCGACGTGGATGTTCACGGGCCGCGCGCCGATGGCACAGCCGCCAGGCAGCGACACGTCCGCCTTGCCGAAGCGGGCCAGCAGCGGCCCCAATACGACGATCGATGCGCGCATCGTGCGCACCAGCTCGTATGGCGCGACGAAAGCATTGGTCGTGGACGCATCCACTTCGACCCGCATGCGATCGTCGATGGTGACGCTCACGCCCATGCGACCGAGCAGCTCGATCATGGTCGTCACGTCATGCAGATGCGGGACATTGCCCACTGACACCGGCCCTTCGGCCAGCAGGGTCGCCGCCAGGATGGGCAGCGCGGCGTTCTTGGCGCCGGAAATACGAACCTCGCCCTCGAGCGGCGTGCCGCCCTGGATCAGCAGCTTGTCCATGAGTTGCTTCTGGTTACTTCTGTTCCGAGGGCGCGAACGCCTGGATGCTGAGTGCGTGGATCTCACGCCCCATCAGCTGACCGAGCGTCGCGTACACCAGCTGATGCCGCTGGATCATGCGACGCCCCTCGAACTGCGGGGCCACGATCACCGCTTCGAAGTGAGTGTCGTCATCGGATGCGACGCGCACCTGCGCGCCGGGCAACCCGGTCTGGATCAGCGCTTGGACCTCGGCGGCATTCATCGAGCTTGGCATCCGGATAACGGCAAAGGGCGGTCATGATATCCGATCCCCACGCGGGTCCGCCGGGGCGATTTACCCCCGGGCACGACATGCAGTCGTGACAGGAATTAACCAGCCGCGCAGCCTGGACGGATATCAATCCGCGCTATCATTCGCGGATGCGATCTTTACCGACCTCCACCCAGCTCGATTCCGAACAGTTGCTCTCGCGCGGCCGCCGCGTGCTGGCTACGGAAGTCGCTGCAGTGCAAGCGCTGGAAGCGCGGCTGGATGGTGATTTCGTCGCGGCCTGCCAGCTGCTGCACGACTGCCGCGGCCGGGTGGTCGTCACCGGCATGGGCAAATCCGGGCACATCGGCAACAAGATCGCCGCGACCCTGGCGAGCACCGGGACGCCAGCATTTTTCCTGCATCCGGCCGAGGCCAGCCACGGCGACATCGGCATGATCACGCACGAGGATGTGGTGATCGCGATTTCCAATTCCGGCGAGACGGCGGAGCTGCTCACCATTTTGCCGGTCATCAAAAGACTCGGCGTGCCCTTGATCGCCATGACAGGCAAGCGCCAATCGACGCTCGCCAAGGCCGCGTCCGCGCTGCTCGATGTCAGCGTCCCCGCGGAAGCCTGTCCTCACAATCTGGCGCCGACCGCGAGCACTACGGCCACCTTGGCCATGGGCGACGCCCTGGCCGTTGCGGTATTGGAAGCGCGCGGCTTCAGCGAGCAGGACTTCGCGCGCTCGCATCCGGGCGGCAGCCTGGGACGAAGGCTGCTGTTACATGTCGAAGACGTGATGCGCACCGGCGAGCAGTTGCCCATGGTGAGTCCGGAGACCTCGCTGAAGGAGGGCTTGCTGGAGATCAGCCGCAAGGGCCTGGGCATGACGGCCGTGGTCGACGCCGAACGGCGCGTGCTGGGCATCTATACCGATGGCGATCTGCGTCGCGCGCTGGACCATCCGATCGATATCAACGCCGTGCGCATGCGTGATGTGATGACCGCGAACCCCAAGACGATCCAGCCGAGAGTCCTGGCCGCGGAAGCCGTGCACCTGATGGAAAAACACCGCATCACGCAATTGCTGGTCACCGATGCCGGCAATGTGCTGATCGGCGCGTTGAACGTTCATGATCTGTTCCGCGCCGGGGTGATGTAATCCATGGACACCCTGGTGGAACGCGCCAACGACGTGCGCCTGCTGGTCCTCGATGTGGACGGTGTGCTTACCGACGGACGGCTGTACTTCACCTCGCGCGGCGAGACCATGAAGTGCTTTCACGTGCGCGACGGCGCGGGCATCAAGCAAGTGCTGAATGCCGGTCTGCAGGTCGCGGTGATTTCAGGCCGCCAGTCCAAGGCGGTGGAAAAGCGCATGAGCGAGCTGGGCGTCACCTGGATCCGTCAAGGTGTACACGACAAGCTTGCAGCGCTGCGAGAGTTGCTGGAGATGTTGGGCCTCACCCCACAAGCCGTGGCGAGCGTCGGTGACGACACGCCGGACCTGTCGCTGTTCGAGGCGTCGCGGCTGGCCGTTGCGGTCGCGGACGCGCATCCCAGCGTGAAGTCGCGCGCGCACTTCATCACTCAGGCGTGCGGTGGCCAGGGCGCCGTGCGTGAGGTGTGCGATCTGCTGCTGGAGACCCGGCGCATCGACGTGAATCGGCAGGTACACGGATGAACTGGCGCTGGGTGTCATTGGCCGCCGCGCTCGCCGCTATCGTGATCGGGTATGGCGCGTTCATGGACAATGGCAGCGTGCCCACGGCGAATCACGAGATGCCCGAGCAACCCGGTTACTACCTGAAGGACGCAGTGGTCCTGCGCACGCGCGAAGACGGCTCGCCCGGGATCGAATTGATCGCACGGCGCATCGACCAGCGCTTGAGCCATCCGGAGCGCGGCGAAGCGATCACGATGGAAACGGTGCGAGTGAACTATTTCGGCAAGGACGACTGGCAATGGGCCCTGACCGCGAACACCGGGCTGGTGCCGCCCAACTCGCGCATCGTGGAGTTGGAAGGCGATGTCGAGCTGCGCTCGCTCGCGGGCGATGGGAACGCGTTCCTGCGCACCAACGAGCTGGCGATCGATACGGAGAAGAACATCGCTTACAGCACCCGTTCCCCGGTGCAGATGCGCTTCGGCCAGCACTCGATGACCGTGAAGAGCCTGCGCGCCGATTTGACCAGCGAGAAACTGCGGCTGGAGACAGTGAATGGCAGATTTGATCCGCAACCGCCGCGGTAAACGGCGCGCCATCGGCGCGCTCGGGACCGTGTTGTTGCTAGTTGCAACCGCGGGCAGTGGTGCCGCGAAAGCGCCGCCGCTGGACGGCGGCTTTGCGTGGAGCGCCGATGTGGTCAGCTCCGACTTCCGCAACGACACGCTCGACCTGTCCGGCAACGTACGCGCGGCCCAGGGCCCGATGTCGATCGAAGCGCAGAGCGCCAGGGCGCGTAATTTCCGCGCACCGAACAGTCACTGGACCTTCGAACAGGCCGTGCGCATCCGCAGTGCCGAGGCCGACCTGCAGTCCAACATCGCCACCGCCGATTTCCTCAACGGCGAGCTGTCCGACGTGCGCATCGAAGGCTCGCCTGCGCGCTTCGAACAGATCGGCACCGAGAACAACCGCCAGGTGCGCGGCCGCGCCGGCGTCATCGAATATGACATCAACACCGGCGTGGTGAAGCTCACCAATCAAGTCTGGTTCAGCAATGGCAAGGACGAATTTCGGGGCGACGTGGTGATCTACAACGTTCGCGACGAGCGGGTGCAGATCAATCCGGGCGGCTCCTCGAACCGGGTCCGCGGCATCATCCGCCCGAATCAGGACAAGTCGCAGACCAACAGCGGCGGCGGCGCGGGCGGCACCGCGGCTCTGGAGCCCACCTACAACGAAAACGACGGGCAGCCCGACAGCGAGCGGGTGCAGCCCAAGCTGGCGACCGACAGCCACGGCGGCGGCGCATGACCCGGCTGCGCGTCGAGGGGCTCGCCAAAAAGTATCGCTCGCGACAGGTCGTCAAAAACCTGTCACTGGAAGTATCGAGCGGTGAAGTGGTCGGTCTGCTGGGCCCGAACGGGGCCGGCAAGACCACCGCGTTTTACATGATCGTCGGCCTGGTCCCCACCGATGCCGGCCGCATCCTCATCGACGATCAGGACATCTCCCGGTTGCCGGTGCACAAGCGCGCGCGCCTGGGCGTTGGCTACCTGCCGCAGGAAGCCTCTGTATTCCGCAAGCTCTCGGTGGAGGACAACATCCGCGCCATCCTCGAAGTGCGCCCCGAGCTGAGCCGCGACAAGCGCAACGAGATGCTCGAGTCGCTGCTCGACGAGCTGCACATCGGCCACATCCGCAACAGCCTCGGCCAGAGCCTGTCCGGCGGCGAGCGGCGCCGCGTCGAGATCGCACGCGCGCTGGCCGCCGAGCCGGAGTTCATGCTGCTGGACGAGCCGTTCGCGGGCGTCGATCCGATCTCGGTGCTGGACATCCAGCGCATCATCCGGCACCTCGTGGGACGCAACATAGGGGTGTTGATCACCGATCATAACGTGCGGGAAACATTGGGAATTTGCGGCCGGGCCTATATCGTGAGCGGGGGCAGTGTGATCGCCGCCGGGACTGCCGACGAGATCCTTGCCAATCAGCAGGTCCGTGAGGTGTACTTGGGTCAGGATTTCCGGCTGTAAAGGAGCCTCCCGAGGTACACCAGCGCCGGACGCCGCCGGCGAGCTCCAGCTCGACGGCCCGTTGACGACCCACAAGCGAGACGAATGCTCAAGCCCGCCCTGCAGCTCCGACTCGGCCAGCAGCTGACCATGACTCCCCAGCTGCAACAGGCCATCCGCCTTTTGCAGCTGCCCGTGCTGGAGCTCCAGGCGCAGATCCGCGAGGCGTTGGAAAGCAACGTCATGCTGGAAGCCGAGGACGAATCGGGCAGCCTGGAGACCGGCGAGTCGGCGCTCGAACCCCAGTTCGAGACCCCGTTCGAATCCTCCTCGCCCAGCGCCGAAGCCAGCTCGAGCAGCGAGCACAGCGATCACAACGAGGATCGCGGCGAGCCCGCCGAGCCCGAGCAGCCCCTCGACATCGTCGAGGATCAGGACTGGAGCGATGCCCAGGTCACCGGCCCGGCCGAATCGCCCTGGTCGGGCGATGACGACCATTCTCAGGATTTTTCCGACGCGCGCGGGGAGACGCTGCAGGAGCATCTGACCTGGCAGCTGGAGATGTCGCGCCTCAACGAGCGCGAGATGCGCATCGGCGCGGCCATCATCGATGCGATCAACGACGACGGCTACGTCATCGAGCCGCTGGATGAGATCGCGCGCAATCTGCAGCCCGAGCTGGTCGTCGCCACGGCCGAAGTCGAGCGCGTGCTCAAGCATGTGCAGGCCATGGATCCGGCGGGCGTCGGCGCCCGCTCGGTCAGCGAGTGCATCGAGCTGCAGCTTCGCCAGCTGGATCCAGACACGCCGGGCCGCGAAACCGCGCTGGCCATCGCCGCCGGCTATCTCGACCAGGTGGCCGAGCAGCAGTACGCCCTATTGCGTCGACAACTGCGCGTCACGGAAGAAGAATTGGAGAACGCGCTGGTCCTGGTCCGCGCCTGTCAGCCGCGCCCCGGCTCCAGTGTCCACTCCGTGCCGGCCGAGTACATCGTGCCCGATGTGTTCGTGCGCCGGACCGAGCGAGGCTGGGCGGTCGATATCAATCCTGCGAGCCTGCCGCGCATTCGCGTCAACCAAAGCTACGCGGGCCTGATCGGCCGTTCCGCGGACCACGCCATGCTCAGGACCCAGCTGCAGGAAGCGCGCTGGCTGATCCGCAGCCTGGAGATCCGCAACGAGACGCTGCTCAAAGTGGCCCGCTGCATCGTGCAGCGGCAGTCCGCGTTCCTGGAGAACGGCGACGAGTACATGCAGCCGATGATTCTCAAGGACGTGGCCGAAGCCGTGCAGATGCACGAATCGACCATCTCCCGCGTCACGACCAACAAGTACATGCACACGCACCGGGGCGTGTTCGAGTTTCGTTATTTCTTTTCCAGCCACGTCGCCGCCAGCGACGGCACGGAGATGTCCTCGACGGCCATCCGCGCCAAGATTCGCAAGCTGGTGGCCGCGGAAGAGCCCGACAAGCCTCTGTCCGACAGCCGCATCGCGGACATCCTGTCACGCGAGGGCGTGCTCGTCGCCCGGCGCACGGTTGCGAAATACCGTGAAGCTTTAGGTATACCTCCGTCCAGCGAACGGAAGAAAGTTTCGGTGAGATAGCCAGCAGTTCCCCCGCTCCATTCAAAGGAGGCTTCCATGCAACTGAACGTCACCGGTCACCATGTCGATGTCACCACTTCCATGAAGGGCTACGTCGAAAAGAAGCTGGATCGCATCATCAGGCATTCCGACCACATCATTGACGTTCACTGCATCCTGACCGTGGAGAAACTGCGTCACAAGGCCGAGGCCAAGGTGCTGTTGAACGGCGCCATGGTGTACGCCGACGCCGTCGACATGGATATGTATGCCGCCATCGACGCGCTGGCCGACAAGCTCGACCGCCGCGTCAAGAAGCACAAGGAAAAGCTCTCCGACCACCACGCGCTGGAAGCACTGAAGGTGCGTCCGTCCTAGTCAGTCACCGCCCGGGCCACCACCGAGCGGTTCACAGTTCCGCTGACTTTCGGGCACAGGGAACGTGCCCCGGCGTCAGCCATCCGCGACTCGTTGCCGCCTGCGCGCGGCTCGCTTAGTCTGTGCAGCCGCAACCCTCAAGGCGCTGCTGTTCGTACCCATGCGTCTCGTCATCGTCAGTGGACTGTCCGGATCCGGTAAGAGCGTGGCGCTGCACATGCTCGAGGATCTCGACTATTACTGCGTGGACAACATCCCCGCAGGCCTGTTGCCGATGTTCATTTCCCATACGGTCCGCTCGCGCGAGTCGACCTACGGGTACACGGCGGTCGGGGTCGACGCACGCAATCGTCCAGCGGAAATCGCCTCGGTGCCGAAGCTCGTCGCCGACCTCAAGCGCAGCGGCGTCGCTTGTGAAGTGCTGTTCCTGCGCGCCGATCAGGAAGTATTGCTGAAACGTTACAGCGAGACCCGCCGCCGCCACCCGTTGAGCCGCGAGGGCCTGGGCCTCGCCGAGGCCATCAGTCAGGAGCAAGGGCTGCTCGAGCCGATCGCGGACGCGGCCGACCTGATCATCGACACCACTCGCACCAGCGTGCACGAGTTGCGAGAGTTGATTCGCGACCGGGTCGGCGCCCGTGTCGAGGGACGCATGTCCATCCTGTTCGAATCGTTCGCGTTCCGACACGGTGTGCCCGGCGATGCGGACTTCGTGTTCGACGTGCGCAGCCTGCCCAATCCCTATTGGGAGCCCGGGCTCGCGCGGTTCACCGGCCGCGATCCGGCCGTGGTGGAATATCTCGAACGGCATCCGCAGGTCACCAAGATGTTCGAGGACATCGTGGCGTTCCTGGAGCATTGGATACCCGAGCTGGTGCGCACCAATCGCAGCTATCTGACCATCGCCATCGGCTGTACCGGCGGCCAGCATCGCTCCGTGTATCTTGTGGAACGTCTGGCGCGACATTTCTCTGCAAAATTTCCGCAGGTTCACGCACGCCACCAGGTAGTCGGCGCGCGTTCTTGAACTGCTCCCGATAAACAAAGTGGCAACTTAACTTCGCGCGCGCGCCGCTCGCCGCTACACTGCGCGCGCCATGACCGAAGCCCAGCAACACAAACAGAGCCGACTCGCCGCGCTACGCAGCGCGCTCGAGCAGGGCTCGCTGCGCCATGGGCATCGGCTCATCAACAGCCTGCATCCGGCGGAGATCGCCTCGCTGATCGAGTCGCTGCCGCCGGCACGGCGCGAGATCGTCTGGGAATTCGTCGATCCGGAAATCGAAGGCGACGTGCTGATCGAGCTCAACGAGGAAGTGCGCGCCGAGCTGATCGGCGGCATGGATGCCGAGGAGCTGATCGCGGCCACCGAAGGCATGGAGGTCGACGACCTCGCCGACCTGATCGGCGACCTGCCCGAGACGCTCAACGAGCGCGTGCTGCATTCGATGGACGCACAGGATCGCGAGCGCCTGAACGCGGTCATGCAGTTCGAGGAGGACAGCGCCGGACGTCTGATGAACCTCGACGCCGTCACCGTCCGCGCCGACGTGACGCTGGAAGTAGTGCTGCGCTACCTGCGCATGCGCGGCGAATTGCCTGCGCGCACCGACCAGTTGTTCGTGGTCAATCGTCACGATCGGTACCGCGGCGCGGTGGACATAACACGCCTGCTTACCGAGGATCCGGAGAAGACCGTCGGTGAGGTGATGGACTCCGGCGTCGAAGGCATCCTGCCCGAAACGCCAGCGGGCGAAGTCGCGAAGCTGTTCGAAGACCGCGACCTCGTCTCCGCAGCCGTGGTGACCAGCGACGGCACTCTGCTCGGCCGTATCACCATCGACGACGTGGTCGACGTGATCCGCGAGGAAGCCGATCACTCGGTGATGAGCATGGCCGGTCTGGGCGAGGACCAGGATATGTTCGCCGGCGTCGTCACCAGCGCGCGCCGGCGTGCGGTCTGGCTGAGCGTCAATCTCTGCACCGCATTCCTGGCGGCGAACGTCGTGGGCCTGTTCGAGGCGACGATCGAGAAAGTCGTGGCGCTCGCGGTGCTGATGCCGATCGTCGCCAGCATGGGCGGCATTGCCGGCAGTCAGACGCTCGTGCTCATCATCCGCGGTATTGCGCTCGGCCAGGTCGAGCAGGCCAATGCGCGCTGGCTGCTGGTTCGCGAGATCTCCGTGGGCCTGCTCAACGGCATAGGCGTCGCCAGCTTGGTGGGACTCGCAGCCGGCATCTGGTTCGAGGAGTGGACCATCGGCGTGATCATTTTCGGCGCGCTGATGATCAACCTGACCGCCGCGGCCCTGGCCGGCGTCGGCGTCCCCTTGATTTTGAAACGACTGGGAATCGATCCGGCGCTGGCCGGCGGCGTGGTGCTCACCACCGTCACCGATATCGTCGGCTTCGCCTCACTGCTGGGCCTCGGCACGCTGTTCCTTACGTGAGTCCAGCCGCCGCAGGATGGCGGTGGTCCCGGTCGACACGATCGAATCCCCTTCGAGGAACGACATCAGGTCGTCGGCGCGCTTCATCGCATCCTGATAGCCGAGCGCGATCAACTCGCGCGTGTACGTGTCCTGGAACAACAGATAACTCATCAGCTGACCGCCGCCGGTATTCATCGCGCCCATCGTTCTGAGCAATACGCGCAAGGTCCGCGGCAGCGAGTCGACGTGGTGGCGCGCGATCTCGGAGAGGTCGCGGCTCGGCTGGATCACCAGCATGTCGATGCGTCGCAGATGCACCGCGCCGTCCGGATTGTTCACGGTGATGGGACCGACCTTGTCGACGATCTGATTCAGCTGCGTGAGCCGCTCCAGATCCGAATACATGCCGTCGGTGAACAGCGAATCGAGCATGTAGCCGAAGATCTGGCCGAAGGTCGGGCACAGCGGCGGCACCGCCACGGTCGGCGAGGTTTCATTGCGCGTGCCGATCACCAGCAAACGTTGCGCACCGAGATGAATCGCCGCGCTGAATGGATTCGCCTCGCGCATCGCGCCGTCGCCGTAATACTCGTCGCCCAGCAACACCGGCGGGAACAGGAACGGCACGGCGACGCTCGCCATCAAATGTTCCACCGACAGCGTCACCGGCTGGCCGGCCCGACGGGTTCGTTTCCACGGCATGCACCCGGGCCTGGCCTCGAAGAAGGACACGGAGCGCGTGCTCGCATAACCGGCGCTCGACATGGCGATGGCCTCGAGATGGCCCTCGGCGATGGACCGGCCGATGCGACTGAAGTCGAACTGCTCCTTGAGCAGCTCGCGCAGCGGCGAGTTGTCGAACAGCGATTTTGGCGGGGGCAGCAGCCAGCCGCCGGAGAGCATCGCGAACAGCCAATGCAGACTGGCGCGCAGCATGCTGGCGGTATCGGCGCGAAACACCTGCCCTACCTGGAAATTGCGCCAGACCCGTTCGAGGTTGCCAACGGCGACGCGAAAACGATCGGCGTGAACCGCGATGGCGGTGGCGTTCACGGCGCCGGCTGAAGTTCCCGACACGACCGGGAAAGGATTGTTCGCGCGCGCCGGCAACAGATCCGCGAGCGCCCGCAGGACCCCCACTTGATAGGCGGCCCGCGCGCCACCGCCCGGTAGCACCAGCCCCACTTTGGGCGGTGCGGCCGGAGGCGCAGTTGTCGGAGTGCGCTCGCTCATATGTTGAATCCGTGCCGTAATCGCTGGCGAAATCCCGGACGGTTGCATCGCTCCGGGCGCTCGCCGCTGAGCGATTAGTATGGCACAGTGCTCCGGAACGCCCCGTGACACGCGTGTTATATGGCCTCTCGGCCCGCCTCATTCCAGGGGATCTGCCATGAATCTGCGTCTCGCTCGCCTGAACCTGCATGCCTGGCTGCATACCTGGGCACTGGCGGTCACTTTTACCTGGCTCGCCGCTGGAGCCGCCGCGGCAGCCGAAAGCCCGGCCCTCGGGGCCACCGCGCCCGATTTCAAATTGCAGGACCAGAACGGCAAGTGGCACGAGCTGAAGGACTACCGCGGCAAGTGGGTGGCGTTGTACTTCTATCCCAAGGACAAGACTCCCGGCTGCACCACGCAGGCCTGCGAGTTCCGAGACAACGTGTTTGCGTTTCGCGACGCCAACGCCGTGATCCTCGGCGTGAGCGTCGATGACGTCGCATCTCACAAGGAATTTTCCGAGAAGCACGGCCTGCCATTTCCCATCCTGGCCGACGACCAGAAAGTGGTCGCGAAGCAGTACGGCGTCCTGAAAAGCTTCCTCGGCGCGTTCGAGCTGGCCAAGCGAGACACGTTCCTGATCGACCCCCACGGCAAGATCGTGCGCCACTATGTGGATGTCGACCCGAAGGGTCACTCGCAGATCGTCCTGAAGGACATCAAGGAGCTCCAGGCAAAGAGCTGAGAGCTTCGGCCCTCTGCCCGAGCTGACAGTGCTGTCGAGCTTGCACAATCCTCCGTGACTAACGGGCAGCATCAGGGTGGGGTGTCTTCTCCGGCCCTGCCGCTACCCGAAATGTCCGCTGCGCTTCGATAGAAGAGAAGAACGGAGCGTTCACAACTCGGCACTCTTTGCCTTTTAAAACATCGCAAGCTCACCTGAGCTATCGGGCAGCGTCAGGGTGGGGTGTCTTCTCCCGGCAGCTTTGGGGTACAGGGACGGGACCCCAACAGCAGGGCTCATCATGGACGTGCGGTGAGGAGCGCAATGCGCTCCGGCCGTGCCCGGTGCCGGGAGGAGACACCCCACCCTGACGCTGCCAGCCACCAACGTCTCTCTGCTCCGGAGCTCAGTGCAGCGCCCCGATCGCCTGCTCCAACCGGAGCACACCCCACCCTGACGCTGCCAGCCACCGACGTCTCTCTGCTCCGGAGCTCAGTGCAGCGCCTCGATCGCCTGCTCCAACCGGAGCACACCCACCCTGACGCTGCCCAGCCACCGACGTCTCTCTGCTCCGGGGCTCAGTGCAGCGCCTCGATCGCCTGCTCCGACGCTGCCCAGCTACCGACGTCTCTCCGATTCCGGGCTTCAGTGCAGCGCCTTGATCGCCTGCTCCAACCCACCCAGCGTCAATGGAAACATCCGGTTCTCGATCAGCTCCCGCGTGAGCTGCACGGACTGCGTATAGTCCCAGCGCTGTTCGGGCTCGGGATTCAGCCAAACGTGATGCGGCCAGGTCTTCGTCAGGCGCTGCATCCATACTGCACCGGACTCTTCATTCCAATGTTCGATGCTGCCGCCGGGCTGCACGATTTCATACGGGCTCATGGTGGCGTCGCCGACCACGATCAGCTTGTAGTCGTGACCATAGGTGCGCATCACTTCCACGGTCGGAATCTTCTCCGCATGCCGCCGGCGGTTGTCCTTCCACACGTGCTCGTACACGAAGTTGTGGAAGTAGAAATATTCCAGGTGCTTGAACTCGGAGCGGGCCGCAGAGAACAACTCTTCGCAGACGCGGACGTGATAATCCATCGAGCCGCCCACATCCAGGAACAGCAGCACCTTGACGGCGTTGTGGCGCTCGGGCACGAATTTGAGATCGAGCATACCGGCATTGCGAGCCGTCGAGTCGATCGTGCCGTCCAGGTCCAGATGCTCGGCCGCCCCCTCGCGGGCGAACTTGCGCAGCTTGCGTAACGCGATCTTGATGTTGCGCGTGCCGATCTCGACCGTGTCGTCGAGATTCTTGAACTCGCGCTGATCCCAGACCTTCACCGCGCTCCTGTTACGCGACTCGTCCTGGCCGATGCGAATGCCTTCCGGGTTGTAGCCATACGCGCCGAACGGCGACGTGCCGCCGGTGCCGATCCATTTGTTGCCGCCCTGATGGCGCTCCTTCTGTTCGGCGAGCCGTTGCTTGAGCGTCTCGATCAGCTTGTCCCAGCCGCCCAGCGCCTCGATCTGCGCCTTCTCTTCCTCGCTGAGCGTGCGCTCGCCCATGCGCCTGAGCCATTCCTCCGGAATGCTCTTCATCATGGCGTCGAACAGATCCTCGGCGCCCTTGAAGTGCGCCGCGAAAGCGCGATCGAAGCGGTCGAAATGCCGCTCGTCCTTCACCAGGCAGGCACGCGACAGATAATAAAAATCTTCCGCGCTGGCGCTCGCAACGCGCGCCTGCAATGCCTGCAGCAGCGACAGGAACTCGGTGATGGACACCGGCACCCCGCCTTCACGCAGTTTGAAAAAGAACGGAACGAGCATGGCAGGCGCTCAACGTCCCCGGCGGTTCATGAAGATCAGCTGTTCGAACAGGTGCACATCCTGCTCGTTCTTCAGCAGCGCGCCGTACAGCGGCGGAATCGCTTTCTTCGGATCGTCGCTGCGCAGGGCTTCGGGCGGAATGTCCTCCGCGACCAGCAGCTTGATCCAGTCCAGCAGCTCGGACGTCGACGGCTTCTTCTTCAGCCCCGGCATCTCGCGCACCTTGAAGAACGCGCTCAGCGCCTCCGCCAGCAGCTCCTTCTTCAACGTCGGATAGTGCACGCCGACGATGCGCTCCATGGTCGTTGCATCGGGGAAGCGGATGTAATGGAAGAAGCAGCGGCGCAGGAACGCATCCGGCAGCTCCTTCTCGTTGTTGCTGGTGATGATGATGATCGGACGATGCCGCGCCTTGATCCATTGACGCGTCTCGTACACATAGAACTCCATGCGATCCAGCTCGTGCAACAGGTCGTTGGGGAATTCGATGTCGGCCTTGTCGATCTCATCGACCAGCAGCACCGGCTGCACGTCGCTTTCGAACGCTTCCCACAACCGGCCTTTGACGATGTAGTTGCCGATGTCGTGCACCTTCGCTTCGCCGAGCTGCGAGTCGCGCAGGCGGGACACGGCGTCGTATTCATACAAGCCCTGCTGGGCCTTGGTGGTCGACTTGATGTGCCAGCGATACAGCGGCCGCTGCAGCGAGCGCGCGACTTCTTCGGCGAGCTGGGTCTTGCCGGTGCCCGGCTCGCCCTTGACCAGCAGCGGGCGCCCCAGCACCACGGCCGCGTTGACTGCCATCATCAAATCTTCAGTGGCGACGTAGTTGTCGGTGCCGGCGAAACGTGCGGACATGAATACCCCGAAATGAGCTGACTCTAGCCAGACGCACCATACCATCGGCGGCTGGCGCTGCTAATGAACTATTGCTGGCTGGCGTTGGCGGCGGGCGACAATTTCAGGATGTGCTTCGGCTCGCCTGGCAGCAGCGGGCGCGGCTCGCCGCGAGCCCAGGCTTTGTGGCCCGCTCCGTAGAACGGCGACATCGGGTGGTCGACCGGACCACCGGGCATCTGGAAATAACCGGCGGCTTCATGGCCGGGCGACACCACCATGCGCTGGGAGGCGCCGAAGGACGGCCCCTGAACGCGCGGCATGAACGAATCGCCCGACAACTGCTGTGCCGGCATGTCGAGCCAGTGTCCGACCAGCGGCACGGCTTGCGACAGCGGATGTCTCATGACGAGTGTGTTCTGCGCGCCCCAGGTGCACTGACTCAGCGTGCCGCACTCGCTCACCAGTTTCTTGAGTGCCGCATCGACCGACGCGAGCAACGCGGCGTCCCAGCTCGGATACCGTGGATCGAGCATATGTGCCGGCCGCCGCGTAACCAGCTGCCACAGCGGGCCTTCGAACTGTGCCGAAGGCGAGAACTTGCTATCGGGATATTTGAGCCGGGCGGCCGCGGTGAGCGACTCGAATACATCCTGACGAATCTGCAGACGCATCGCCCGCACCAGCCGATAGCCAACGTCCTCGGCCGCCGCTCGTGCCGACCAGTCTTCCAGGAATTTCCTGGCCTCGGCCCGCAATGGCTGACCTTGCACGGCGTCCTCGTCGAGCAACTCGAGCAGGAAATCGCGCCAGCGGATTAGAAACAAAGCGCGATCGTCCAGCTGGATGTTGACCATGTCCGCGGCAGTCGCATTTTCCAGCGCAAGCAGATCGTCGCGGATCTGCGCGGCGCGCGCGCCGTTGTCGTACATGCCATCGCCCATGAACGACAGCCACGTTTCGACATCGACCGTGCGTGCATTCGCCGTCCATAGCCGGCCCGCCTGCGGATCCACGATGCGCGGATATTCCTCGGGCTTGCGCCAACCGTTCCAGCCGGCGTCCGGCGTATTCCACAGATACGGCAGGGTCGAGTCATAGTTGCCGCGCACCGGCACCTGCCCCATCAGCGTCCAGCCGATACGACCGCTCGCATCGACCGCCAGAAAATTCTGCACCGGCACGCCGGAGCGGTTCGCGACGAGCAAGGCCTCATCGACCGTATCGGCCGTCTCGAGATCGAGCATTCGCAGATTGGTCGCTTGCGCAAAGTGCGCGGTCCACGCGAGCGCGAGCGGCCGATTCGACGTGTCCTCACCCACGACCGGACCCCAGCGCGTGGCCATGACCGTGAGCGTCTCGTCCTTGCCGTCCTTCACCTTGAGCACTTCCTGGTGCACTTCGAACGGCTCGGAGCCTTCCGGCGTGAGATAGCGCGAGGCGTCGTTGGGATCGCGCTCGACGATGACCAGATCGGTCCAGTCGCCGAAGCTGTTGGTGAAGCCCCAGGCAACGTGACCATTGCTGCCGACGATCAGGACCGGCAATCCGGGCAGCGTGACGCCGACCAGATCGCGCCGCTTGTCACCTTCAGCGTCGACGATCATGCGCGCGCGATACCAGACATGCGGCAAACGCAGGCCCAGATGCATGTCATTGGCGAGCAGAGCGCGCTTGTCGGCCGTGTGGCTGCCGGCAACCGCCCAGCTGTTGCTGCCGACGTAATTCTTCTCTTCCAGCAATTCCGTCGAGCGCGGCGCGAGCAATGCGGCCGATCTCGGACCGCCATCGCGCAGATCGAATACCTCGGGCCCCGGAATGGTCGCGGAGCGAATCGTGCCACCGGAGATCGGCGCGTCCCATTCGGTGCCGAGCGGCGCGATGAACGCGAACATGGCCGGCGGCAAGGCGTCACGCAACTGCAGGCGCATCAACTCTTCGCTGCCGCTCGAATCGTTCAAGTTGAGATACATCGAGAACGCCGCCAGCAGCGAGTCTTCCGGCAGCCACGGCGCGGGCTTGGCTCCCAGCAGCAAATATTCCCAAGGCTTGGCCGCGGCTTGTGACAGCGCGAAATTCACGCCCGCCGAGTACGCATCGAGCAGGGCACGATCGTTCTCTGTCGCGGCAGCCAGCACTTCACGCGCGACGCGCCGAAAGCCATGAACACGCAGCCTGCGATCGGTCTCCAGCATGGACGCGCCCAGCAGCTCGGCCATCTCGCCGGCGGCCGCACGCCGCATCAGATCCATCTGGAAATACCGGTCCTGGCCATGCGCGAAACCGGTAGCAAATGCGAGATCGGCGCGAGTGCGCGCGCGCAGCACCGGCGTGCCCTCGGCATCCCGCTCGATGGCCGCGGGCGCGGTGATGCGAGCATTTGCGATAGTGCCGTCTACCTGGGGCAGACTGGCGCGCAGCGCGAAGAAGCCGGCCAGTCCGCCGACGACCAGAACGATCAGTAACGCCAGTCCAACAACGCGCAGCGGCCGAAGCAAACGCATCTGGCTCCCAGGAAATATCTGAAGATTGGCAGTGCCCGCCAACGTTGGCTGCGATCAGCGAGGCATTCCAATCGGTTGCAGTCTTGCCGAAGTCGGGGAAGTCGACGAACCGGAGCTTCCCTAGACTCGCACCTCGAGAATTTTCATCGCATTTGTCTTGCCCGAGACGCCGGACAATTCACCCTTGGTGAGGATGATGCGATCGCCCGTTTCCACCATGCCCTGTTTCAGCATGAGCTTGAAGATATCGGCGTACAGCAGCTGGGCATTTGTGTGAGTGATATCGAAGGTGACCGGATACACACCGCGATACAGCATCACGCGACGGCGGGTCTCTTCGTGGCGGGTGAACGCATAGATGGGAATGTCGGCACGGATACGCGACATCCACAGCGGCGTCGAGCCCGACTCGGTCAGAGCGACGATGGCCTTCACCTTCAGATGATTGGCCGTGTACATCACCGCCATGGCGATGGCTTCGTCGGTCTTCTCGAAAATGCCGTGCTCGCTGCGGGCACGCACCGGCGTGTGCGAGCTCTCATACTTTTCCGCGCCCAGAATGACCTGAGCCATGGTCGCCACGGCCTTGACCGGATACTTGCCGACCGCGCTCTCGCCCGAGAGCATCACGGCGTCGGTGCCGTCCATCACGGCGTTGGCGATGTCGGAAACTTCGGCGCGCGTCGGCACCGGGTTGTGAATCATCGATTCCATCATCTGGGTCGCGGTGATGGCGACGCGATTGCGCTTGCGACACGCCGAGATGATGTGTTTCTGCAGACCGGTCAGCTCGGCGTAACCCACTTCGACGCCGAGGTCGCCACGCGCCACCATGACAGCGTCGCTGGCTTGAATGATGCGATCCAGGTTCACGAGCGCTTCGCTGCGCTCGATCTTCGCGACCAGATAACCGTGGCCGCCGGCCCCGCGCAACAGGTGCCGGGCCTCATCCATGTCGTGGCCGTCGCGAGCGAACGAGACGGCGAGATAATCGACGCCCAGCTCCGCGGCCAGCTTGATGTGCTCGCGATCCTTGTCGGTCAGCGCACCGGCCGACAGGCCGCCGCCCTGCTTGTTGATGCCCTTGTTGTCGGAAAGCTCGCCGCCCACCACGACCCTGGTCATGATGCGCGGGCCATCGACATCGGTGACTTCCAGCACGATCAGGCCGTCGTTCAGCAACAGCGTGTCGCCGGCGCGCACATCCTTCGGCAGGCTCTTGTACGCGACGCCGACCGACTGGGCGGTGCCGGCCTTGGGATCGAGCGACACGTCGAGGACGAACGGCTCGCCCTCGTTCAGGAACACCTTGCCTTCGACGAAGCGATCGATGCGGATCTTCGGGCCCTGCAGATCGCCGAGCACGGCGACCCACTTGCCGACCTGCTCCGCCACCTCGCGCACCATCTGCACGCGTTTGGCATGGGCCGCGGCCTCGCCGTGCGAGAAGTTCACCCGCACGACGTCGGCCCCGGCCCGTAACATCTCACCAAGCACCTTTGGGTTATCGGTGGCCGGCCCGAGGGTGGTCAGGATCTTGGTGCGACGGAGCATTGAGAACCTCGTGTTAGCTGCGACTACGCTCTTCCAATACCGCAACGGCCGGCAGCTTCTTGCCTTCCAGGAATTCCAGGAACGCACCGCCGCCGGTTGAGATATAGGAGATGTCGTCTTCTACACGATATTTCTCGATGGCCGCTAGCGTATCGCCGCCACCGGCGATGGAAAATGCCGAGCTCTTGGCAATGGCCTGCGCCAGAGTGCGCGTGCCTTCGCCGAACTGATCGAATTCGAACACGCCCACCGGACCGTTCCAGACGATGGTGCCGGCACTGGCGAAGGTGCGCGCAAACTGCTCAGCCGTGTCCGGACCGATGTCCAGGATCATCTCGTCGGGCTGCACCTTGGTCACCGGCTTCACGTCGGCCTCGGCCTTGGCGGAGAACTCCGTGGCCACGACCACGTCGGTCGGGATCGGAATCTGCACCTTCAGCTCGGCGGAGCGCTTCAGCAGGTCCTTGGCGATATCGATCATATCGGCTTCGTACAGCGACTTGCCGACCGGCAGACCCTGCGCGGCGATGAACGTGTTGGCGATGCCGCCGCCGACGATCAGCGTGTCCACCTTGGACAGCAGGCTCTCCAGCACCGTGAGCTTGGTCGAGACCTTGGAGCCGGCGACGATGGCGATCAACGGCCGCTTGGGTTTTTCCAGCGCGGTCTCGAGCGCCACCAGCTCGTTCATCAGCAGCGGACCGGCGCAGGCCACTTTGGCGAATTTCGCGACACCGTGCGTGCTGGCCTCGGCACGATGCGCCGTGCCGAACGCGTCCATGACGAACACGTCGCACAGCTCGGCCATCTTCCTGGCCAGATCTTCCTTGTCCTTCTTCTCGCCTTTGTTGAAGCGCACGTTCTCGAGCAGCACGACCTCGCCCGGCGCGCATTCCACGCCGTCCAGCCAGTGCTTCTCGAAGCGCACCTTGTAGCCCAGCAGCTCGGAGAGCCGCTGCGCCACCGGCGCGAGTGAAAACTCTTCGTCGTACACGCCCTCTTCCGGGCGTCCGAGGTGCGACATGACCAGGACGCGCGCGCCCTTTTCTTTCGCCGCCTGGATCGTCGGCAGCGACGCGCGGATGCGCGCGTCGCTGGTTACGACACCGCCCTGCACCGGCACGTTCAGATCCTCACGGATCAGCACGCGCTTGTCGCGCAGGTCTAGATCAACCATCCGCAAGATGGTCATGATCAGACCGCCTTCGACCAGGCCACCGTGGTGTCGAGCATGCGGTTCGAGAAGCCCCACTCGTTGTCATACCACGAGCACACCTTCACCAGCGTGCCTTCGATGACCTTGGTCATGGTGGCGTCGTAGGTCGAGGAGGCCGGATCGTGGTTGAAGTCCACCGACACCAGCGGGCCGTCGCTGTACGCCAGGATGCCCTTGAGCGCGCCATTGGCGGCTTCCTTCATCACCTTGTTGATCTCTTCGATCGAGGTGGCGCGCTTGGCCACGAAGCTCAGGTCCACCAGCGACACGTTGATGGTCGGCACGCGCACCGCGAAGCCGTCCAGCTTGCCGTTCAGCTCCGGCAGCACCAGGCCGACAGCGGCGGCGGCGCCGGTCTTGGTCGGAATCATCGACTGCGTGGCCGAGCGCGCACGGCGCAGGTCCTTGTGATAAACGTCCGTCAGCACCTGGTCGTTGGTGTACGAGTGGATCGTGGTCATCACGCCCGAGACGATGCCGATCTTGTCGTTGAGCACCTTGGCCAGCGGCGCCAGGCAGTTGGTGGTGCACGAGGCGTTGGAAATGACCGTCTGGCTGGCCTTGAGCGTGTTGTCGTTGACGCCGTAGACGATGGTGGCGTCGACGTCCTTCTCGCCCGGCGCCGAGATCACGACTTTCTTCGCGCCGCCCTGCAGGTGCAGGCCCGCTTTGGCCTTGCTGGTGAACAGGCCGGTGCATTCGAACACGAAGTCGACGCCCAGCTGGCCCCACGGCAACTTGGCGGGATCGCGCTCGGCGAGCACCTTGATGCGGTCGCCGTTGACGACCATGGAGTCGCCGTCGACGCTCACTTCGCCCTTGAACTTGCCGTGCGCGGTGTCGTAGCGCGTCAGGTGCGCGTTGGTCTGAGCGTCGCCGAGGTCGTTGATCGCGACGATCTGGATTTCTTTCTGGCGGTTTGCTTCGTACAGCGCGCGCAGGATGTTGCGGCCGATGCGGCCGTAGCCGTTGATACCAACTTTGATGGGCATTTACGTTTACCTCGTTAGAATCACTGCAGCAGCTTCTGCACGGTGCGGACGACATTGTCCGCAGTGAAGCCGAAGTGCTTGAACAAATCCTTGGCGACACCGGACGCGCCGAACGTCGTCATGCCGATGATCGCGCCACGCGCGCCGACATAGCGGTACCACGTGTCGGTCGCGGCCGCTTCGATGGCGACGCGAACTTCGACGCCGCGGGGCAGTACCTGCTCGCGATACGACTCGTCCTGCGCATCGAACACGTTGGTGCTCGGCATGGAGACCACGCGCACCCGCTTGCCGTTCTGTTGCAACTGACCGGCGGCTTCGACCGCGATCGCCACTTCCGAGCCGGTCGCGATCAGGATGACCTCGGGCGTGCCTTCCGAATCCTTCAGCACGTAACCGCCGCGGCGGATGTTCGCGATCTGCTGCTCGGTGCGGGTCTGCTGCGGCAATGCCTGGCGGGTCAGCGCCAGCGTCGACGGACCATTGCGACGCTCGATCGAGTCGGCCCACGCGACGGCCGTCTCGGTGCTGTCGCAGGGACGCCAGACGGTCATGTTCGGAATGATGCGCAGGCTCGGCAGATGTTCCACCGGCTGGTGCGTCGGGCCATCCTCGCCCAGGCCGATGGAGTCATGAGTCATCACGTAGATGACCCGCTGTTTCATCAGCGCCGACATGCGCATGGCATTGCGCGCGTAATCGGAGAACACCAGAAACGTGCCGCCGTAAGGAATCACGGCGCCGTGCAGGGCCATGCCATTCATGATCGCGGACATGCCGAACTCGCGCACGCCGTAGTGGATGTAATTGCCGGATGCGTCCGCGCCGGTGATGGAGCGCGAGTCCTTGCGATTGGTGTTGTTCGAGCCGGTCAGGTCGGCCGACCCGCCCAGCAGCTCCGGCAAGCCCGGGCCGAAGGCGTTCAACGAGGCTTGCGAGCTCTGCCGGGTGGCGAGCGGCTTGCTCTCTTTCGCAACGTCCGCGACGTACTTCGCGACCACCTCGCCCCACGAAGACGGCAGCTCGCCCTTGAAACGACGCTCGTACTCGGCGGCCAGCTCCGGGAACTGCGCCTTGTATGCGTCGAAACGCTGCTGCCACTCGGCTTCGCGCTTGGCGCCCTGCGCGCGCGCGTCCCAACCCTTGCGAATCTCGTCGGGAATCACGAACGGCTCGTAGTTCCAGCCAAGGTTCTTGCGCGTGGCCGCCACTTCGTCGACGCCGAGCGCCGCGCCGTGCGTGGCTTCGGTGCCTTGCTTGTTCGGCGAGCCCCAACCGATGATGGTCTTGCAACAGATCAGCGACGGCTTGTCGGTCTGCGCCAGCGCCGCCGCGATCGCCCGTTCGATGGCCGCCGGATCGTGGCCGTCGACGTTCGGCACCACGTGCCAGCCGTAAGCTTCGAAGCGCTTGGAGGTATCGTCGGTGAACCAGCCGTGCACTTCGCCGTCGATGGAAATGCCGTTGTCGTCGTAGAACCCGATCAGCTTGCCGAGCTTGAGCGTGCCGGCCAGGGAGCACGCCTCGTGCGAGACGCCTTCCATGAGACAGCCGTCGCCGAGGAACACCCAGGTGCGATGGTCGACGATGTCATGCCCCGGCCGATTGAATTCGGTGGCCAGGTGCTTTTCGGCGAGCGCCATGCCGACCGCGTTGGCCAGGCCCTGGCCGAGCGGACCGGTGGTGGTCTCGATGCCCAGATGCGCGTCGTGCTCGGGGTGGCCGGCGGTATGCGAGCCGAGCTGGCGGAATTTCTGCAGGTCTTCGATGGTCAGCGGATAGCCGGTCAGGTGCAGCAGGGAATACAGCAGCATCGAGCCGTGACCGTTGGACACCACGAAGCGATCGCGATCCGACCACAGCGGATTGCCGGGATTGTGCTTGAGGTGATCGTTCCACAGGACTTCCGCGATATCCGCCATGCCCATGGGCATGCCGGGATGGCCTGAATTGGCCTTTTGCACGGCGTCCATCGCCAGGGCGCGGATGGCGTTGGCGAGCTGCCGGCGGTGCGATGTCTGCATCAGAAAATATCTCGAAAAGTGCGAGGAAGGGTGCGATCCGACTCGATATGAAACTCAACAAGTGCCACCCCAGGCACACGGATGTGCCCGCCGCCGCAGGCGGCGAGCGCCGGGAAAAAGTCACGCCTTTTTCCCAGGTGCCACAGCGCGAGTGGCAGGATGCCCGAGTCGCTGTTTCATCATCAGCACGCCGGAAGAGCCGCGCATTTTGGACTATGGGGCGAGGTGGGGCAATGCAATTGGCGGCCAATCGTGCCTCGCCGGCCGGAACCGGAACGGCCACCGCACGTTGTTGCGCTGGGGGTCGTTCCGACGCGACAGCTGGACTTTGTGAGACGAAGCGCAAAACTCGCGCTCGCCGTGTCGGCGAGCCAAGTGATTAGACACTGGTCACCTTTTCGCCCCGCCCCCATTGCTACGATGATTGTGGCTATTTTGTCCCATTATGTAGCGCGTCCTCAGCTCCAGCGTTCGAAAGACAGCCACGATGCAATCGGTCCGCCTCATTCAGTTCAGCGATCTGCACCTGCTCGGTGACGCCAGCGGGCGCCTGCGTGGCGTCGCGTGCTTGCCGGCGCTGCAAGCCGCGGTCGCCGACGCTCAGCGCCGCAGCCATCGTGCTGACGGCGTGTTGCTGACAGGGGACCTGGTGCAGGACGACCCGGAAGGCTATCGCTGGGTGCGCCATGTGTTCGGCGCTTCGAGCGTGCCGGTGCTCTGTCTCGCGGGCAATCACGATCTGCCCGACCACATGCGCGCGGCCCTGCGCGGCGGCCCGTTCAAAGTCGGCGGCCACACCGAATTCGGCCGCTGGCTGGTGGTCATGCTGGATTCCTGGGTCGCCCACGACGCCGGTGGACGGATCGGGGCCGAGCAGCTGAGCTATCTGCGCGAGGTGCTGCGCACTCACCGCAACCATCATGTGCTGGTGTGCCTGCATCATCATCCGATCTCGATCCGCAGCCAGTGGCTGGATCGAGTCGGCCTGTACGACGCCGATGAGCTCATGAGCATCGTGCGCGAGCACTCGAACGTGCGCGGCGTGCTCTGGGGGCACGTGCACCAGTCGCTGGACAGCTTCGTGCATGGCGTGCGCTTCATGGCGACGCCGGCCACCTGCGCGCAATTCCTGCCCGGCAGCGTCGACTTTGCAATCGACGACCGCCCGCCCGGCTACCGCGTGCTGGAGCTGATGCCCGATGGCAGCATCGCCACCGAAGTCTGCTGGCTAGAGACCTACGCGCAAAGCAGCGTCGCCTGAGCTGCGGTAGTCTTCCCGGCGCGGCTCCAGCCGCTGGGAACAACCAATGAAGAAAATCCTCGTGGCGCTGTGCGCGCTGTGGCTCAGCGCGAGCGCTTGCGCGGCCGATCGGCAGCACCACAGCCTGTGGTCGCTCAAGGGCAAGACCAATACCGTCTACCTGCTCGGCTCGGTGCATTTCCTCAACGCGTCGGAGCAGCTGCCCGCGGTGGTCGACGAGGCTTACCAGGACGCCGAGATGCTGCTGATGGAGATCGACATGGACGATCTCGATCCCGCCGAAACCCAGCAGATCACGCTCGAGCTCGGCATGCTGCCGGCCGGGCAATCGCTCGAGCAACAGCTCGGCAAACAGACCTACTCGCGACTCTCGACGCGCGCGCAGGAACTGGGCATCGACCCGCTGCTGCTGAATCGTTTCAGGCCGTGGTTTGCGGCCATGACGCTGGTGCAGCTGCAGCTGGTGAAACTGGGCCTCGATCCGGCCTCGGGCATCGAGCAACGCTTCACCACGCGCGCGGTCGCGGACAACAAGCCGATTCATGGCCTGGAAACATTGCGCGAGCAGCTGGGCATGCTGGCCGGCCTGCCGGATCGCCAGCAGCGCGAGTTCCTGCTCTACAGCATCGACGACGCGGACCGCATGGGGCAGGAGATCGAGGAATTGCTGTCGGCCTGGCGCACTGGCGACAGCAAGGCGCTGGCGGCGCTGCTCGCGGAAGGATTCGAACAATATCCGGATCTGTACCGGCCGCTGACCACCGACCGCAACCGCCGCTGGCTGAGTCAGGTGCAGGCCCTGCTGGATGATCGGGAGGACTATCTGGTGATCGTCGGCACCCTGCACCTGGTGGGCAAGGACAGCCTGATCGAGCTATTGGAACGCGCGGGACACGAGGTCACGCAGCACTGACGCCTCAGACCTCGACCATCTCGAAGTCTTCCTTGCCGGCGCCGCAATCCGGGCAGCGCCACGACAGCGGCACGTCGTCCCAGCGCGTGCCGGCCGCGATGCCGGATGCGGGATCGCCTTTTTCTTCTTCGTAGACGTAACCGCAGATCACGCACATGTAGGCTTTCATTTCGCAGCGCCGGCTTCAGACCACAGAAAACAAGGGGCGGGATTATAGGGAAGTGAAGCCGGCGATGGGAGCGCCGGGGCTGGATTTCAAGGCGATGGTACACTGCGCGGCCGAGATCATCCGGAGCTCCCTCGTGTCGTTATTCACCGATGCCAGCCGCTACATTCCCGGCGGCGTGAACTCTCCCGTCCGTGCATTTCGCGGGGTCGGCGGCGAGCCTGTTTTCATCGAGCGCGCGGCCGGCTCGCGTGTCTTCGATCAGAGCGGGCGGGGCTACATCGACTACGTCGGCTCGTGGGGACCGATGATCCTGGGCCACGCGCATCCCGACGTGATTCGGGCCGTGCAGGAGCGCGCCGCGCTCGGCTTGTCGTTCGGTGCCCCGACCCGGATCGAGACCCAGCTCGCGCAGAAGATCTGCGAGATCATGCCGTCGATCGAGCTGGTGCGCATGGTGAGCTCCGGCACCGAGGCCACCATGAGCGCGATCCGGCTGGCGCGCGGCTTCACCGGCCGCGACAAGATCGTGAAATTCGAAGGCTGCTATCACGGCCATTCCGATTCGCTGCTGGTGAAAGCCGGCTCCGGCGCGCTCACCTTCGGTGTGCCGACCTCGCCGGGCGTGCCGAAGGAATTCGCGGCCCAGACCCTGACCCTCAACTACAACGATATCGCCCAGGTGCAGCAGCTGTTCAGCGACAGCGGCGATGAGATCGCCTGCATCATCGTCGAGCCGATCGCCGGCAACATGAATTGCGTGCCGCCGGTGCCGGGCTTCCTGGAAGCTCTGCGCTCGGTGTGCGATCAGCACGGCACCGTGTTGATCTTCGACGAAGTGATGACAGGTTTCCGCGTCGCGCACGGCGGCGCACAGGCGCTGTATAACATTCGTCCGGATCTGACGACGCTGGGCAAGATCGTCGGCGGCGGCATGCCTGTCGGCGCGTTCGGCGGACGGCGCGACATCATGGAGAAGATCGCGCCGCTCGGCCCGGTGTATCAGGCCGGCACGCTCTCGGGCAATCCGGTCGCGATGGCCGCGGGCCTCGCGACCCTCGAGTTGCTCGAGCAGCCGCAGTTCTACGAACAGATCGCCGCGCGCACCACGCAGCTGATGGAAGGACTGCAACAGGCCGCGAAACTGGCCAACATTCCGCTCTCCACCAACCATGTGTGCGGCATGTTTGGATTGTTCTTCACCGACCAGACGCCGGTGCGGTACTTCCGTGAAGTGATGGCCTGCGACGTCGAGCGCTTCAAACGTTTCTTCCACGGCATGCTGGACGAAGGCATCTATCTGGCGCCCTCGGCGTTCGAAGCGGGCTTCGTCTCGGCAGCGCACACGCCCGCCGATATCGAGGCGACGATTGCCGCGGCGAAGAAAGTGTTCGCTACGCTGTAACGGCGGCGAGAAGCGCTGAGGACAAGAGCAAGCGGTGCGGCACCGCGCCGCCTGGCTCCCTCAGAACCGATAGCTCAGATACATGTTCGCGCCATAGACCTTGTACAGCACGTCGCCCCAGTTGTTGGTCGTGGGGTCGCTCGGCAGCAGCACGTCGCGTGCGATCTTGTCCGAGGCGCGCACATCGAGCGTGAGATCGAACCGAGGCAATACGTCGCGCAACTGCGCACTGATACCGCCGTAATAGCCGTATGCCGCGGTTGGCGCGTCCAGGCGCAGCGCCCCGACGAAGCCGCCGATGGCGAACTTCCGGGTGAGCCTGTATCGATAATCGATGGCCCGCACGCCCAGTGCCGTCATGCCGTCCATGTCGTCGACTTCGACTCGCACACCCAGATCGCTGCGCGAGGTGACTGAACGACGCACGCCCACACCGAAGTGCGGACCGACGCTGGAGGTCTCGGTGGTCGGCGTAATGCCATCGTATGGATTGAATTCCACTCGGCTGGTGTTGACGCCGGCGTCGACGAAGATTTCCACCTGCCGCGTCGCGTGCTCCGGCAACGGCTCGGTCGCGCCGGCGAAGTCTTCCATGGCGCCCGGGGAGTAGCGCACGAACGCGGCGACGCGACGAAAGTCCTCGCCGAAAACGTCACGACCGACATTCACCTCGGCGCCATAGACGAATTCGTTCCAGGTCCGCGAATACCGGATCCCGAAGTCGTGCTCGCGTTCATAGTCGCCGATGCCATAGTTCTCGTTTTGCAGGGTCCGGTAGCGCACATCGAAGATGCCACCGAAGGGCGCGGCCCAGCCGACGCGCAGCATGTGACTCTGGGCGCCGACCCCATCGCGCGGGATGCGGTCGTCAGCGCCCCAGTGTCCAATCACGTGACCGTCGTTGGAGGTGCCTTCCGGATACACGCCATTGACGTACCAGAGGTTCTGCCAATCGGAGACCTCGTAAGTCAGATCGAAACGCTCCCACAAGCGCGGAATATCGATGCCCGCCGACAACGAAACGTTGCCCAGACGCCAGCCTTCACCGCGCGAGCCATCCTCGCCGGCGTACTCGAAATACACGGCGAACGGCAGCCGCGTCGGAAACACGAACTTGCTGGTCACTGCCGCGACTTGATTGCCGAACTGGTCGTCGTTGCTGAGGTCGTCGCTGATGTTGTCGTAGCGCGTGGGCTGGAAGAACGCATCGAACAGGTCGCCGAACGAGCGCTTGCGCGCGCCGCCGCCGTATTGCAGGACGCGGCTCAGTCCGAACGCCCAGCCGGGCACCGGCTCGATCGCCACGTTCAAGCCGGCCAGCTGCGGATGCCCCGCGGTCGTGCCGCCCTGAAAGGCGATATCGTCGACGTACGCCATGCGCGCGAAAAACGCTTCGTACGTGAGATTGAACCGCGTGATCGGCGTGTAGTTCGACAACGTGACGCTCGGCATGCTCGGCGCCTGGGTGCCGATCAGCATCGCGCTGTCGGTCATCGGCGACCACCAATGCTCCCGATAACCCACGTCGAGCTGGATATGCTCGGTGCCGAAACTGAGCCAGGAGCCGGAGGCCAGGGTCTCGCCCGGATACGCCACACCGCCCACTTGCAGCTGCAGCAGATCGCTGATTCGAAACTGCCCCGCCGCCGACACGGCCCATTCATCCGATGCACTCATGCCCAGGCGATTCGGCAGCGTCTTGGTCGAGCTGCGGGTCGCCGCGCCTTCGACACTGACGTGCGTGATCCCGTAATGGCCGGTGTACGCGCTCAGATACGAACGCACCCGTGCGCACAGCAACGGATCGATGTTGCAAGCGTCCGGCAATGCATCCAGCACGGTGGCCGCGGCGATCGGGCGTCGCACGATGGGCCGGCCCGCCAGCAGCAGCACCTGATCGATCTGGCGCTCGATCTCGGGGGACAGATTCAATGGCAGATAAGGACTCGGCCCTCGGGCCAGCGCGGCGTTCGACAACAACGCAGCGGCCACCGCGACGGTGACCTGGACCATTCGACTCCTGCTCAAGCTTGCACCTGTTGCCGCGCCAATCCAGATTTGCCGGGCATCATTGTACCGACTCGAGCAGCGCCGATCGCACTCGCAGCGGAAAATCGTCCCGATTGCTCCGAAACCACTGGCGCGCGTTGGCGGACATGCGCGCCCACTCCTCGTCGCTCATCGCAACGGCCCGATCCACCGCTGCTTGCATGCCAGCGGTGCAAAAATAATAGGTGCTCGTCAGTCGCTGCTCGCCGACACGTTCGTACGGCACGAGCAGGCCGCGCTCGCTGCCGACCAATTCATCCATGGGCGGAGCCGCTACGGTCAACACCACGGCGCCGACACTGAGAGCCTCGACGATGTAGTGCCCCCAACCCTCCGAAAGGGACGGGCATACATGGAACATGCACGCGTTCTGCTGTTCGAGCAGCTCGTCTTCGCTCAGATAGCCGTCGCGGCGATCGATGTTGGCGGCCTGGATTGCCGGCGCGTGCGCGTCGCGGCCATGCTGGATGACGGTCAAGGTGGGCCAGTCCGGCCGTTGCGCCCAGAGGCGCAGCAGACGGTCGGTCCCTTTCATGGTGCTCTTGCCGGCAAGATGGAAAAAACGCCGCTCGCGCCGCACCTCGGGGCGGTAGCGGTCTTCGCTGTCGAAGCTCACGAACAGCGTCTCGCGACCCAGACGCCGGAAAATCTGCTCGCAATGCCGGGTCTTGGCCCAGACATGATCGACATGAGACAGGAAGCGCAGGTCATGGCGATCGAACCATTCAGGGTTGGGCACCACCGCGCTGCTCCTGGCGTGGGGCAGGAATTCGGCCCAGACGTGCTCGAGCATGATGTTCAGATCGACATTGCACGGCCGGGCGCGCCGACGTCCGAGCTGCATTTGCAGGAACAGCTGCTGGAGACGCGAGCGACGCCGCTTGGCCGTCTCCGGGTCGATGGCCTGCACGCTCACGTCGTGCCCCTCCTGGCGCAGGCAGTCGCTCAGTAACTTGATGTCCCGCGTCAGCCCGACGCCGTTCACCTTACCGATGATGCGAATCCTGTAAGGAGTTGACGCTCTATTTAGCACGTGTAATCGCTCAGCTCGCTGCTCCGGCCACGGATGGCCATCCGCGCATCGGCGATGCGCGCAGTCAGGCTTGCCAATGCGATCTTAACAGCGCATGAACGCGGGCCCGAAACTGAAACCGGCCAGCGAGCAGGCAACGCCCGACGGCCACCATTCTACTCGTCCGAGCCCCACCCGCATGCCAGGAAATTCGTTCTATCGAGCATGCGGGACCGGAGGGAACCGAGCGCAGCGGCGGCGACCATCCTGGCCATGCATCGCAGCGTTACGTAACGAGCAGCGACGCGAACGGTCTATTGATGGCCCGCTGTTTATTACTTCGTCTGCACTGGATCAGCGGAATACGCGCGGACTGACGCCGCGCATCCCCACTACCGGTATCCCGCCGTTCATGTTTCGGAACGTTCGGCACGGACTGGCACACCCTCGCTTCGACTGCGCCACTGCAAGCCCTGCCCCACCAGCCGGCCATGTCGCTCCAGCCTGGCTTGGATGCCCGCCAGGGTTCTGTCGTGGGCCTGCGCGAGCTGCGCCAGCGACAGCCCGGCATCGAACTTCTCCAGCAAGTCACGATCCTCTTGTTCGGCCCACGGCTTGCCGGCATTGGCGGGCATCCGCGCACGGTTGCCGCGAGCCTTGGATCGATTGCTCAACTCCAGCGCGCGGACCGCCACATACAATGCGCGAATCACGTCGGCCGCCTGATACGGTGAGTCGACCTCGAACATTTCACCGGTCTGCGGGTTGACGCCATTCGCCAGCGCGGACACGATGTTCAGAGCCTTGTTGTCATCCATGATGCTGTTCTCCATAAAAGCGTTGCACTCGATGAATCCGAATCCTTTCCGCCCCGGCGCGCGCGGCCTCGAGGCTGACGGCAGTGTAGAGGCGTGGAGACCGCGCAAATCCGCTGCATATCTGGCGATTCATCGAGAAATGGCGCGCATTCCGAGCCGCGCCCCGTCAGCAGGCTGAGTCATGCGTGTGTTCGCTCTGTTCGTCGCGCTGCTGGCGGGCTCGCTGCTGGTCGCCGCGGCCCTCACCTATCCGGCCTGGTGGCTGGTCAGTCTGATTTCCATCGAGCCGGTCCATCGCGTCATGCATCGCATCGCGATGCTGATGGCGCTGATCGGACTGGTGGTGCTCACCCGCCGACTCGGACTCTCGGACAAGGAATCGCTCGGTTACGGATTGCCGCGCCGTGAGTTTCTACGGCAGATGGGCATCGGCTTCGTGTGCGGGGTTGGCTTGATGCTGCCACTCACCGCGCTGCTGCTCGGACTGGATATTCGCGAGGTGAAGCCGGGCTTCGACGGCGCATGGCTTGGTTTGATCGCCGGCGGACTGCTGACTGGTTTGACGGTTGCGTTCATCGAAGAAACATTCTTCCGCGGGGTGCTGTTCACAGCGGTCTCACGAACGTCAGGCGCGGCAGCTGCGGTAATTGCACCGAGCGTGCTGTACGCATCCCTGCACTTCCTCGGTGGAAAACTGCGCGTGCCGCCGGACGAGGTCTCGTGGGTGCACGGCTTCGAGGTGCTGAGCAAACTATTCGAGCGGTACGTGCATCCGCTGACGTTCGCGGATTCATTCGTCGCACTGGCCATGTTGGGCGTGCTGTTTGCCCTGGTTCGACTCCGGACAGGAGCGATCGCGGGATGCATTGGCTTGCACGCAGCAGGCGTGGCGTTCATCGCCGTGCTTCGCGAAGCCACGCTCGTGAACCCGGACTCGCGGTTCGAAATGCTGGTCGGCTCCTACGACGGAGTCATCGGCTGGGCCGCGCTGGTCTGGTTCACGGTGATCGCGGCGACGTTCGCTGTTTTGAGCCGACGCCGCGCTCAGGCGTGATGCCGGCATCACGCCTGCCGGATATCCAGACGCTCGCGTAGCAACCGCAAGCGCTCCACCGCGTCGTCCATCTCCAGACACTGCTGCTTCTCCGGCATCGGCAGCGGCAGGATCTCGGCCAGCCTCATACCCACCCAGCTCGCATTCTCGAACTGCGGTGGCTGGTCCCCGTAAATCGTACCCACCTGCACGAACGCCTGTTTCAACAGCTCGGCCAAGATTGCGAGATCTTCGGGCACCTCCATGGCGGGCTCTTCGGGCAGAAAATCCACATCGGCGATGTTCAAGCCATCGCTCTGGGTCCTGACCTCGGCAATGCTGAATTTCTTTTCGCCACGCGCGGTGATGCCGAGCAGACCATCGTCGAGACGCTCGAAGTCGACGATGCGGGCAGTGGTTCCGACCGCGGTCGTTCGCGCCTTGCCGCCGGCTTCACGGCCTTCGGTGATGAGCGCAACGCCGAAGCTGCTGTCCTCGCGCATGCAGCGGCTGACCATGTCGAGATAGCGCGGCTCGAAAATCCGCAGACGCAGCGGGCCGCCCGGGAACAGCACGGTGTTCAGCGGGAATAGAGGCAGGACTACCGACATGAGTCCTCCTGGCGCCCTCAACGCTTGCGCAGACGGTCGAGCAATTTTCCGTGAATGCCGCCGAAGCCGCCATTAGACATGATAAGCACGTGATCGCCGCTTACCAGGGTTGCCTCCAGCTGGGTGATGAGCTGGTCCAGATCCTTCACCGTCTCGGCGCGTTTGCCGAGCGCCGCGACCGAGCCGGCGACATCCCAAGTGACATTCGGCCCTTGATACATCCATACATGATCCGCTTGTGACAACGCGCCCGCCAGTGCGGCAGCGTGCGTGCCCAGCTTCATCGTGTTGGAGCGCGGCTCGAGCACCGCGATCAGCCTGGCCGAGCCGATCTTGCGTCGCAGGCCATCGATGGTCGTCGCCACCGCGGTCGGATGGTGTGCGAAATCGTCGTAGACGGTAATGCCATTGACCACACCGCGCACTTCCATTCGCCGACGCACGCCCTGGAATTCCTTCAACGCCGCGACCGACGTTGCGATCGGCACGCCGGCGCTGCGCGCGGCCAGGATTGCAGCCAGCGCGTTCTCGGCGTTGTGCCTCCCGACCATCGACCAGCTCACCTCGGCGACGGCAGCATTGCCTTCCATGATGGAGAACGTGCTGTAGTCGCCACCTGCGGGTGCAAGCGCATACCAGGCCGTATCCCCGTGCATGCCGCTGGAGAAGCGTTCCACCGGCGTCCAGCAACCCATGTCGATCACGTGCATCACATTGGCATCGCCCGAGTTCGCGACCACCAGGCCGTGCCGCGGCACCATGCGCAGCAGTTGATGGAACTGCCACTGGATGGAAGCCACATCGGGATAGATATCCGCGTGGTCGTGCTCGAGATTGTTGAGAATGGCGGTGCGCGGCCGGTAGTGCACGAATTTGGCGCGCTTGTCGAAGAACGCGGTGTCGTATTCATCGGCCTCGACCACGAAGTGCTGGCCGCCGCCGAGCCGCGCGGTCACGTTGAAATTGCCCGGCACGCCGCCGATCAGGAAGCCCGGCTCGAGCCCACCGTATTCCAGCAGCCAGGTGAGAATGCTCGACGTGGTGGTCTTGCCGTGCGTACCGGCCACCGCAAGCGTCCAGCGTTTGTTCAACACGTGCCGCGCCAGCCATTCCGGCCCCGACGTGTAGGGAATATCGCTTTCCAGCAGCGCTTCGATCAGCGGATTGCCGCGGCTCATGACGTTCCCGACCACGACGATATCGGGCTTCAGCTTCAGCTGCTCCGGCCCGTATCCCTCGATGATGTCGATGCCCAGCTCGCGCAGCTGATCGGACATCGGCGGATAGACGCTCTGATCCGAGCCGGTGACGCGATGACCCGAGGCGCGCGCCAGGGCCGCGATGCCGCCCATGAAGGTGCCGCAAACGCCAAGAATGTGAACGTGCATGGATCCTCTAGCTTTCCGGCGCTAGCCGCGCAGGTCGAGCATCAGCTGCACGACCGCCTGGGTGGAATAAATGATTGCGATGGTGAGCGCGATGCCGGTGATCAGACCGCGGTCCAGCGCGAGCATGAACACGCGCCCGAGCACCAGGGAGACGACCAGAAAACGGGCCCGCAGCCAGTTCCGCGACAATTCATCGCTCCAGCCGAGTGCCAGTTGCGCCGAACGAATCGTCACATCGAGCAGCAATATCAGCAGCCCGACCCCGAGCGTCGCCGTGATGGTCTGCACGAAACGCTGGCGGCGCCCGAAAAACGCCAGCACCAGCCACAGCCAGGCGCCGATCATCATGGCGTCGGTACAGATGAACAGCAGCGCGGTGGACTGATCCAGCGTGAACAGCCGCATGCGCAGGAAGCCGGTGCTCAGGTAGGCGAGCAGCGCCAGGGTCGCGAGGGTGGTGGAAGCCGGCAGGTCCTGCGGTCCCTTTCGCCAGAGCGCGATGTCCAGGAAGCTTTGCAGAAATCGCAAAATGACCATGAGCGAAACGCGTGTTGTGCGGCAAGCGATGCCGGCGGACTCCCCTATAATGCGATGAATTGTACACGCACGCCCATGCAAGCCGCGCCCATAGTCACCACGTCCGCTGAACTTCTACACGCACTCGAACAGCTGCGCGACGCCGACTTCGTCGCGCTGGACACCGAGTTCATGCGTGAGAGCACGTATTTTCCCAAGCTGTGCCTGGTGCAGATGGCGGCGCCCGGACCCAGCGGCTCGACTCGGTGCGTGCTGGTCGACCCGCTCGCGCTGCCCGACCTGCAACCGCTCTGGGATTTTCTGAATGACCGCAGCCGGATCAAAGTCCTGCACGCTGCGCGCCAGGACCTGGAAGTGTTGATGGTCGCCATGCGTGGCGCGCTCCATGGGCCGATCTTCGATACCCAGATCGCCGCCGCCCTGCTCGGCCAGCCGGCGCAGATCGGCTACGGCGCGCTGGTCGCCGCGCGCCTGGATCGGCAGCTGGAAAAAGGCCATACACGCACCGACTGGTCGCGACGGCCGCTGAGTCCGGAACAGTTGCAGTACGCCGAGGACGATGTTCGCTATCTGGTGCCGTTGTATCAGAACCTGCGCGACGCCCTGGAGGAAGCCGGACGCACTTCCTGGCTGTACGAGGAGACCCGGGAACTGGAGCAGCCCTCGCTCCATCGCACCGAGCCGGAAGCCGCCTGGAAACGCTTGAAGGGCCTGGATCGATTGCGTCCCGAGCAGCGCGCCACGGCCAAGCTGCTGGCGCAATGGCGCGAGGAAGCCGCGATCAAACACGACAAGCCACGCGGCTGGATTCTGGCCGACGATGCGTTACGTGAGATTGCGGAGCGCCTGCCCGGCAAAGCGGCTGATTTGGAGAGCATACGCACGCTGCCCGCAGGGGTTGCGCGCCGACGCGGCGAAGAATTACTGGGGCTGGTGACACGCGGTCGCGAACTGGCGACCTCCGAGCCGGCGTCATTCATTCCGCCGCGCCCTGAAGCTCAGCAGGTCGCGATGGTGACAAAACTGATGAATCTCGCCCGCGCCACCGCGGAAGAATTGAAGATCAGTCCGGAAATACTCGCCACGCGTCGCGACGTGGAACAGCTGGTGTTCTCACGCCGCACCGATCACTTCGACAGTGGCTGGCGCAAGGATGTGATTGGCGATCGATTGATCGCAAAGTCGAAGGAAGCGCCTTAACGGGCGCAGTGCGCGCCGGCGCAGTCGCCGGGCGCGCGTCGGCGCGCCCGGCAGCAAACGTTATTTCTTCTTGCGAGCCTTGGTCGTCACGCGACGCGCCGCCTTGGCAGGCCGGCGAGCCGGTGCCTTGCGCGCGGCCTTCTTGGCAGGGCGACGGGCCGCAGCGGCGCGCTTGGAAGATTTCTTCGCGACCTTGCCAGCAGCTTTACGCTTCGCAGCCGGCGACTTGCGCTTGGCGGCAGGCTTCCTGGCGGCCTTCTTCGAAGATTTGCCGGCCGCCTGCTTGGCAGACCTGCTCTTGCTCGCGCTCTTCGCCGCGGGCTTGGCGGACTTCGCCACCGATTTCTTGCCTTTGCTGGCGGCACGAGTCTTCGTGACTTTCACCTTGGAGGCCGGCACCGGCTTGGCCAGCGCGGCGGCTTCCATGCGCTCGAAGACCTCTTCCAGCTCGCCCTCGCCCGCGACCTTGCGCAGCAGGCCCAGCTTGGAATAGTGCTCGATCAGCGGCTTTGTCTGCTGGTCGTACACGGACAGGCGCTTGCCGATGACTTCTTCCTTGTCGTCGGGGCGCTGATACAGCTCGGTGCCATCCTTGCCGCAGGTGGTCGTGCCAGGCGGCAGCGAGTGGATGTTGTAAACGGTGCCGCACTTCGGGCAGATGCGACGCCCGGCAAGGCGCTGCATCAACGTCTGGTTGCGCACATCCAGCAGCAGCACCGCATCCAGCGGCTGGCCGATTTCCTCCAGCAGCGCATTCAATGCATTCGCCTGGTCGATGTTGCGGGGAAAGCCGTCGAGGATGAAACCGTTGGCGGCATCGGGCCGGCTCAGACGCTCGCGAATCAAGCCGAGCACGATGTCGTCGGAGACCAGCTGGCCGGCATCCATCACCGATTTGGCCTGCTTGCCGAGCTCGGTGCCCCGGGCCACGGCATCGCGCAGCAGATCACCGGAGGAAACCTGCGGCACGCCATATTTGGCCATGAGGCGCTGCGCCTGTGTTCCTTTGCCAGAACCGGGTGCCCCCAGCAATACGATCCGCATCATTTTTGAATCCGACCTCCCGACAAGAGCCGGGGAGGGTACAGAAAGCGCCGTTCGAGCGCTATCCTTCGCGCGCCGATCTCGGTTTACGTTGCACAGGTCGAACTCATGCCGAAAAAGACTGGGTCGAGGAAAACTGCCTCGAACAAGAGCACCCGCCCCCGTAATGCGTTTTATGCCCAGTCCGGCGGTGTTACCGCTGTCATCAACGCGTCGGCGGCCGGCGTCATCGAGGCGTGCCGCGCTTCGAGCCGCATCGGCAAGGTCTATGCGGGCCGCCACGGCATCGTCGGCGCCTTGACGGAAGATCTGATCGATACCAGCAAGGAGTCGGCCGCCGCCATCCGCGCATTGCGCCATACCCCGTCCGGCGCGTTCGGCTCGGCACGCTTCAAGCTGAAAAAGTTCGAGGACGATCCGACCCAGTACCAGCGCCTGATCGAAGTGTTCCAGGCGCACGACATCGGTTACTTCTTCTATAACGGCGGCGGCGACTCGGCCGACACCTGCCTGAAGGTCTCGCAGCTGGCCGACAAGCTCGGCTATCCGATCCAGGCCATCCACGTGCCCAAGACCGTGGACAACGACCTGCCGATCACCGACTGCTGCCCCGGCTTCGGCTCGGTGGCGAAATATGTGGCGGTATCGATCCGTGAGGCAGGCTTCGACGTGGCCTCCATGGCCAAGACCTCCACCAAGGTGTTCGTCATGGAAGTGATGGGCCGCCATGCAGGCTGGATCGCGGCCGCCGGCGGACTGGCCGCCGAGAAGGAAGGCGACGCGCCCCACATCATCCTGTTCCCGGAAATCACATTCGATGAGGACAAGTTCTGCGCGCGCGTGAAGCAGTGCGTGGAGAAATACGGCTATTGCGCCATCGTGGTCTCGGAAGGCGTCAAGACCGCGGATGGCAAGTTCCTGTCCGATGCCGGCCTGCGGGATGCGTTCGGCCATGCGCAGCTCGGCGGCGTGGCGCCGGTGATCGCGCAGCTGATCAAGTCCAAGCTGAATTACAAATATCACTGGGCTGTCGCCGACTATCTGCAGCGCGCCGCGCGCCACATCGCATCCAAGGTCGATGTCGAGCAGGCGTATGCGGTCGGCAAGGCGGCGGTGGAGCTGGCGCTCAAGGGTCACAATTCGGTGATGCCGACCATCGTGCGCACCTCGCACAGCCCGTATCGCTGGAAGATCGGCAAGGCGCCGCTCGCCAAGGTCGCCAATCAGGAAAAAATGCTGCCGCGTGATTACATCACCACCGACGGCTTCCACATTACCGCCAAGGGGCGACGTTATTTGAGCCCGTTGATCCGCGGGGAAGACTATCCGCCGTACAAAGACGGCCTGCCGCAGTATGTGACGCTCAAGAACGCGCCGCTGAAGAAAAAGCTCGATACCCCCTTTGTGTTATAGTTTCGCGACTTTTTCCGACACTTGTCATTTGTTACACGGGCGCGCCGGCCTTGGTCGGCGCGCCGGCCCTCGAACTCAACGTTTTATCTGGAACTGCCTTACTGACGATCTGCCTGCTCTAAAAATTCGCTCACAACGATGCACCCGCAAGGGGGAGGAAGTTGATGTCCACAGATGTCGCGCTTTGGCTCGCGATCGGCGCCGGTGTTCTGGCCGTGCTGTATGGCGTAATTTCGGTCGGTTGGATCAACAAGCAGCCCGCGGGCAATGAGCGAATGCAGGAGATCGCCGCGGCGATTCAGGCAGGCGCCAAGGCATATCTCAATCGTCAGTACTCCACCATCGCCATCGTCGGCGTGGTCCTGTTGATCGTGCTCGGCCTGGCGCTGGACTGGGCCACTGCCGGCGGTTTCGCGGTCGGCGCCATCCTTTCGGGTCTGGCCGGCTACATCGGCATGAATGTTTCGGTGCGCGCCAACGTGCGTACCGCGCAGGCTGCCAGCGTCGGTCTGAATCCCGCTCTGCAAGTCGCCTTCCGTGGCGGCGCCATCACCGGCATGCTGGTGGTCGGCCTCGGCATGATCGGCGTGGCCGGCTACTTCACGTTCATGCGCGGCGTCATCGGCGATGAGCACGCACTGCATTCGCTGGTCGGCCTCGCCTTCGGCGGCTCACTCATTTCCATCTTTGCGCGTCTCGGCGGCGGCATCTTCACCAAGGGCGCCGACGTGGGCGCGGACCTGGTGGGCAAGGTCGAAGCCGGCATTCCCGAAGACGATCCGCGCAACCCGGCCGTGATCGCCGACAACGTCGGTGACAACGTCGGCGACTGCGCCGGCATGGCGGCCGACTTGTTTGAAACGTATGCAGTGACCGTGGTCGCCACGATGGTGCTCGGCGGTCTGATGTTCACGGCAGCCGACGGCGGCATCGACATCCGCTATGTCATTTATCCGCTGGTGCTCGGCGCCGTTTCCATCGTCGCTTCCATCATCGGCTCGTACTTCGTGAGGGCGCGCGAGGGCGGCAAGATCATGAACGCGCTGTATCGAGGCACGGCCGTGTCCGGCGTGCTGGCGCTGATCGCGTTCTTCTTCGTGACCAGGATGGTCATGGGCCCCGAACTCGCCAGCGGCTTGTTCGCGTGCGCGGTCATCGGCCTGGTACTCACTGCCGCGTTGATCGTGATCACCGAGTACTACACGGCGACCGAATTCTCGCCGGTGCGTTACGTCGCCGCCGCTTCACAGACGGGTCACGGCACGAACGTCATCGCGGGTCTCGCGGTGTCCATGAAGTCGACGGCGCTGCCGGTGCTCGCGGTGGTCGCGGCCATCTGGGGCTCTTATTACATTGCCGATCTCTACGGTATCGCGATCGCGGCCACCGCGATGCTGTCCATGACGGGCATGATCGTCGCGCTCGACGCCTACGGTCCGATCACCGACAACGGCGGCGGCATCGCCGAGATGTCGGGCCTGCCGAAGGACGTGCGCAAGATCACCGACGCGCTCGATGCGGTCGGCAACACGACCAAGGCCGTGACCAAAGGTTACGCGATCGGCTCCGCCGGTCTCGCCGCACTGGTGCTGTTCGCCGACTACACCCACAACCTCGACGCCGCCGGCAAGTTGCAGGCGTTCTCGTTGTCCGATCCGGCGGTGATCATCGGCTTGTTCATCGGCGGCCTGGTGCCCTATCTGTTCGGCGCCATGGCGATGGAAGCCGTCGGCCGCGCCGCCGGCTCGGTAGTCGTGGAAGTGCGCCGCCAGTTCAAGGAGATCAAAGGCATCATGGAAGGCACGGGCAAGCCGGACTATTCCAAGGCCGTGGACATGCTGACGCGCGCCGCGATCAAAGAAATGATCGTGCCGTCGCTGTTGCCCATCCTGGTGCCGGTGATCGTCGCCTTCGGCATGAACTTCCTGATGGGCCCGGGCGCGGGCATTCGCGCGCTCGGCGGTCTGCTGATCGGCACGATCGTCACCGGCCTGTTCGTCGCGATTTCCATGTGCACCGGCGGTGGTGCGTGGGACAACGCGAAGAAGTACATCGAGGAAGGCAACTTCGGCGGCAAGGGCTCGGAGACGCACAAGGCCGCGGTCACGGGCGATACGGTGGGCGATCCGTACAAAGATACGGCGGGCCCGGCGATCAACCCGCTGATCAAGATCATCAACATCGTGGCACTGCTGCTCGTGCCACTGCTTTGATAGTCGTCGCCGCCTGAGGTGGCGGGGTACTCGACAGACGGCGCAGCTCAGGCTGCGCCGTTTTCGTTTGCAGCCTGGGCGCGGCGCACGAACTACAACGTTGACGGCGCGCCGGGTCCTGCCGTCAAACTCTGCGGATGGATGACGTCCGCAAACCCGCCCGCCCCTTACCTGCAGTAGTCCGCTACTTGCTGCTGGGGTTCGCGGTGGTATGCGTGGCGCTCGGCGTCATCGGAATCTTCGTTCCTGGCCTGCCGACGACCGTATTCATTCTGATGGCGGGCTGGGCAGCGGCACGCAGCTCGCCGCGCTTTCATCACTGGCTGGAGAGCCACCGCATCTTCGGCCCGATGCTGCGCGATTGGCGAAAACATGGCGCAGTCAGCCGGCGGGCGAAAATCACGGCGTCGGTGATGATGGCGGCCTGCGCAGTGATCCTGTTCCTTACCACCACGCGCATGTGGGTGGCCGAGATCACCACGGCGATAATGGCACTGGTGCTGATGTGGCTGTGGCGCCGACCGGAGCCACCGCGGAACGAGGCGGGTTAGGTGCCGATGCTCCGCGCCGGGACGACGCGCGCCAGCGGTTGCGGCCGGCCGAGATAGAAGCCCTGCAGGAAATCGACGCCCATCTTCTTCGCCGCATCCAGCGCGCCGGCATCTTCCACCTGCTCGGCGATCACCTGGAAGTTCAGCGTGCGCGCCAGCTTGATCATGGCCGCGACCATCGCCTGATTCACTGAATCCACCGCCAGGTTGCGAATGAACGTGCCGTCGATCTTCAGATAATCCAGCGACAGGTTCTTCAGATTGCCGAACGACGACAGCCCGCGGCCGAAATCGTCCAGCGCGAACTGACAGCCCATGCCATGCAACACGCCGATGAAGCGCTGCGCGTGCTCGATGTTGGTGATCACCGAGTTCTCGGTCACTTCGAAGCACAGCTGATTCGGCGACACGCCGGTGCGATCCAGCACATCGACGACGAACTCGAGGAATTGCGGATCGCCCAGCGTCTGCCCGGACAGATTGATCGCGAGGCTGCGGCTCGACGGCAACCGGATGCCGCCGCGGCCCAGCGCAGTGAGCGCCGTCTGCACGACCCAGCGATCGACATCCGCCATCAAGCGATACCGTTCCGCCGCGCGCAGGAACTCCGCCGGCGAGATGCCGCCCGGCACGCTCTCGTCTTGCAGGCGAAGCAGCACCTCCAGCGCCGGGCCCGTTTCGGTCGCCGAGGAGGCGATGATGGGCTGAGCCATCAGCTCGAACCGATTGTCCTTGAGCGCCGACTGTAGACGCTGCAGCCACTGAATCTCGCCGCGATGACGCGCCACCGCTTCATCGCGCGCCGAGTACACATGCACGTGATTGCCCTGCTTCTTCGCGACATAGCACGCCGAGTCAGCCGCGCTCATCACTTCATCGGGCGCGCCGCTCTCGCGAGAGATCTCGATCAGGCCGACGCTGATGCCGATGTTGAAGATCTTGTCCTTCCACACGAAGCGGTAGTCACTGATCTTCCGCACCACGTCGTCGGCGATCTGCCGCGCCTTGTCGAGCGGACAGCCGACGAGCAGCAGGCCGAACTCGTCGCCGCCGAGACGACCGACGGTATCCGAATCGCGCACCGTTTCTTTGATGAGCGCCGCGACCTCGCGCAGCATGCCGTCGCCGGCCATGTGACCGCAGGTGTCGTTGACCGCCTTGAAGCGATCCAGATCGAGGTAGCACAGCACGTGCCTAGCTTCGTTGGTGTGCGCCGTCTGCAGCGCCTCTTCCAGACGACGCTCGAACTCGCGGCGATTCACCAGACCGGTGAGCGCATCGTGGCTCGCCTGATACGACATCTGTTTGGTGATGCCGCGCAACTCGCTCACATCGCGCACGACGACCACCGTGCCGACCAGATCGCCCTTCTGCCCTTTCAAGGGCGTGACGGTGAGCTCCACCGAGCGCTCTTCATTGCCATTGCGCGAGATCATCAAGCCACGCCGACCGGCGGTGACTTTGGACTGTGTCGCCAGACAGTGACGCACGGGATCGCCGAGCGAGCGGCGGTCGCCCTCGTCCAGCAATTGAATGATGTCGGTAATGCTCTTGCCGAGCGCATCGACGGCGCTGACCCCGATCAGCTGCTCGCCGGCCTGATTGACGTAGTCGATGCGGCCGCTCACGTCCGTGGTGATGATGCCCTCGCCGAGCGAATCGAGGGTTTCCCAGGCCGTAGGCCGGCCGCTGCGCGCCGGCGCCGATGCCGGCAGCGAGCGTGGCCCCATTTCGACGAGCGTCAACAACAACGCCGGGCCGCCCTGATAGTCGATGCGCACCGCCGTCAGCTCGACGCGCGGCGTGCCGCCTTGGGTGTCCGGATGCAGCTCGATCTCGAGTCGCTCGAGCCCCGGCTCGCCGGCCAGCGAGCGACGCAAATGCTCGGTCACCAGCTCGGTGTAGTCGGGATGCAGCAGATCGGCGATTTTCTTGCCGGTGAGATGCTCGGCGGCGATGGCGCCGGTGAGCGCGGCAAAACGCTCGTTGGCGAATACGATGTGATCCCGATGCACGGCGACCGCTTCGTGCAGGCCTCCCAGCAGGCCGACCAGCGAGCGCTCGCGCTCGCTGATCATCAGATCCTTCATGGCCATCTGCTCGAGCAGCCGATTGGCATTCTCGGCCAGCTCCGAGGCCGGGCCGCCGACGCGGATGCGCTCGGCGAAATTTCCAGAGCGAACGATCCCCTCCAGCTGTCCGGCGGCACGCGTCAGGGCCGAGCTCCGGCGCTCCCGCCAGAGGATGAAACCCAGCAGCAGCACTACCGCGACGGCGAGAGAGATGGTCAAAGTCCCCAACAGGGCACTCACATTGAAACGCTCTTTGCTTCGATCCCCTAGGTTGCCGCGGCAGACCCCGGCACCCGGTAAGTTGGAGTGGCGCCGCGAAGATACGAGCGCAAGCACCTAATTAGCCGGGAAAGGAGCATAGCGAACGGCTGAACATCTGCCGGGGGGATTGACCATATTGTATGCGGGGAGCAGGGAAATATTGGCCTGAATGTGTCCCTGAAGAAGGATTCAGGGTTCCCTTGAAGCCGGCGCGCAGCTGTCCGGGCTTTAACTTGTCTGGCGGAATCAAAGCCCGTACGCTTCGCCCCCGCCCAATCCCGCCTGATTTGTCTACGAATATTGCCTATGAATATCGAGTTTGCCCGCCAGCAGATGATCGAACAGCAGGTGCATGCCTGGGACGTGTTCGACGAGCGGGTGTTGAGCACCATGCGCGCCGTGCGGCGCGAACAGTTCGCCCCGGCGGCCTTCACCCCGGTCGCCTTTGCCGACGCGTCGATTCCCCTGCCCGGCGGCCAGTCGATGCTGCCGGCCAAGATCCATGGCCGCATCCTCCAGGCACTGCTGCCGGATCCCGCCGACGTGGCGCTGGAAATCGGTACGGGCAGCGGTTATCTGAGCGCCTGCCTGGGCATGCTGGCGGCCCGTGTTCGCAGCATTGAAATCCTGCCCGAGCTGGCCGAGATGGCCCGCCGCAACCTGTTCGCCGCCGCGATCAACAACGTCGCGGTCGAAGTGGGCGATGGCATGCAGCTCACTGAACAGTCCACCTACGACGTGATTGCCGTGACCGGCTCGCTGCCGTTGTATGACGAGCGCTTCCAGCAGGCGCTGCGCATCGGCGGGCGCCTGTTCGTGGTGGTCGGCCAGGCGCCGGTGATGGAAGCCTGGAAGGTGACACGCGTCGGTGAGCGCGAATGGCAGCGTGAAAGCCTGTTCGAAACCGTGATCGCGCCGCTGGTGAACGCGCCGCGTCCGTCGGAATTCGTGTTCTGATCGCCTACGTCGAATCAATCTCATGAGCACTCCGCAACCGATCGCCGAGATCACCCCCACCGAATTCGTCGCGCGCCGTCAGCGCGGTGACGTGTTCACGCTCCTCGATGTGCGCGAAGCCTGGGAGCTCGGCGTCGCCAGCGTGCCGGCCGATCAGCAGGTCGTGCACATTCCGATGGGCGAAGTGGCCGAGCGCATCGGCGAGCTGGACCGGAGCAAGGAAGTGGCCGTCCTGTGCCGTTCGGGACGTCGCAGCCTCGAAGTCGCCAAGTATCTGCAACAGAACGGCTTCCGCACGGTCAACGTGGCGGGCGGCATCCTCGCGTGGTCGCGCGAGCTGGATGCAACCATTCCGACTTATTGAGCGTCTCAAGCCGCGTTACCGCTGCGGCCCGTAGCAACGTCCATGTGACGGAAGAGACGTGGCTCGGCCCGGCGGATCTGTGGCATGAATGGTTAAGCTCGCCCGACGCGCGCGCGCCAGACATAAATTAATTCGCCAGCGTGTCATCATCCGGCGAACGCAACTGGGACTGGAACGAAACAAAGATGAAAGTACGCGCTCCGCTCATCGTCGCCGCTTGCAGTCTGATACTGGCCTCGGCCGGCGCCCACGCCGCCGATCTGATCACCGTTTATCAACGCGCCTTGCAGAACGACCCGCAGATCCGTGAAGCCGATGCGCTCCGTCTCGCCAGTCGCGAATCCAAGCCGCAGGCGCTCTCGGCGCTGCTGCCCCAATTTGACGCAACCGGCTCGTACAACAAGATCGATCAGGACAGCGGCCGCATCCAGTTCATCCGCGATCCGAACAACCCGAACAGCGAGCTGGTGCCGATCAATGTCACTAGCAGCTCCGATCTGAAGGCCAAGCAATATGACCTGACGCTGCGGCAGAGCTTGTTCCGTTGGGACCAGTGGATGACGCTGAAGCGCGCCGATGCCGAAGTCGCGCAGGCCGAAGCGGATTATCAGTTCGCTCAGCAGGATCTCATTCAGCGCACCTCGGTGCGCTATTTCGACGTGCTCGCCGCGCAGGACACCGTCGATGCGGCCGAAGCGGCGCTCGAAGCGTTCTCCCGCCAGCTCGAGCAGGCCAACAAGCGCTTCGAGGTCGGCTTGATCGCCATCACCGACGTTCAGGAAGCGCGCGCCGCGCACGACCAGGCCGCCGCCGCCGTGATCGCGGCCAAGCGCTCGCTCGCGACCGCTCGTGAGCTGTTGCGTGAGCTGACGGGCGAGTCGTTCGATACGCTGGCGACGCCGGTGGACGACATGCCTCTGGTGTCCCCCAACCCGGAGAACGAAGAACAGTGGGTGACTCGCGCCCTGGAACAGAATCTCGCGGTCATCTCGGCACGGCTGGCGACCGATATCGCCAAACAGGACGTGCGTGTCGCGCGCGCCGGCCACCTCCCCTCCATCGACCTCATCGCCAGTCGCGGCGATCAGGACATCACCGGCGACCAGGTCGGCCGTAACGCTGGCGGCGTTTCGCACGCGCCCGCGGATCAAACACAGAAGTCGGACACGATCGGCATTCAGGTCACCGTGCCCATCTACTCGGGCGGTTTCACCTCCTCGCGCGTCCGCCAGACGGTCTATCTGCATCGTGCTGCCCGCGAGCGGCTGGAACGCGCCAATCGCGAAACCGAGCGTGCCGCTCGCGACGCCTATCTCGGCGTGCTCAGCGAAATCTCGCGCGTCCGCGCGCTTCGCCAGGCGCTGGAATCCAGCCGTACGGCCCTGCAAGCCACCGAGGCCGGCTTCGAAGTAGGCACTCGCACCACCGTGGACGTGCTCGATGCGCGTCGCAGGCTGTTCGAGGCGCAGACCAACTACGCCCGCAGCCGCTACGACTACATCCTGAACGTCCTGCAGCTGCAGTTCGCCACCGGCACGCTGGATCGGGCCGATCTGGAAGACATCAACAGCTCGTTGCGAGAGCGGACCATCACCCGCTGAACGGATCCGCAGCGGTAAGGAACTCGGCGGGCGTAGGAGCGTTGCCGTCTCATTGCAGGGACTCGCGCCGAAGGATCGGACTTCGACGGAGGCTCCCATGAGCGTCGCCCCCCATCATCCGCCCGGCCGTGAAGCGCCGGGCACTTTCGGCCCCGAGCCGCAGCCGCTGTCACTGCTCGTCAATGGCGAGGTACACACTGCGCTCGCCGACCCAGCCACCACGCTGGTGGAATTCCTGCGCGACGCGCTCGGCCTCACCGGCACCAAAATCGGCTGCGATCGTGGCGCGTGTTCGGCTTGCACCGTGTGGATCGATGGCGAAGTTGCCGCCAGCTGCATGACGCTCGCGATCGACGTGCGCGAGCGGAGCATCACCACCATCGAAGGCTTGAGCCGCGAAGGCGAGCTGCATCCCGTGCAGCGTGCTTTCATCGAGCACGACGCCCTTCAATGCGGCTTCTGCACGCCGGGCATGGTGATGAGCTGCGCGCAGCTGGTGGACAGCAATCCCGATTGCACGCTCGAAGATGTGAAGACCGCGATCTCCGGTCATCTCTGCCGCTGCGGAACGTATCCAAACATCTTCAAGGCCACCCTGGCCGCGGCAGAGATGACGCGCACCGCAGGCAAGAAGAAATGAGCAGCGATCCCCTCGAACAGCGCACGCTGTCCGCCGGCATCGTGGGCGACGCCCTGAAACAGGTCACTCGCAACGTACCTCGCGGCGAACCGCCTGCATGGCCCACGAACGCTGAGCTGCAAGTCGTCGGCAAAGACGTGAAGCGCATGGACGCGTTGGACAAAGTTACCGGCCGCGCCCGCTACACCTTCGACGTTCAGCTCCCCGGCATGTTGTACGCGCGCACGCTGAACAGCACGGTGCCGCACGCCCGCATCAAGTCGATCGATACCTCGCAGGCGGAAAAGTCTCCAGGCGTACGGGCCGTGCATGTGCTGGAACGATTGCTCCAGGCTGCCGAGTTGCGCGATCCGGGCGAGGAAGCGAACGAGCCCTACCCTGTCATCCGCTTCGCTGGGCAACCGATCGCGGCGGTCGCGGCAACCTCAGCGCGAGCCGCTGAAGCCGCACTCGACTTGATCCGAGTCGAATACGAGCCGATCGATCATGTCACGGAGCTGGAGGACGCCATGCAGGCGACCTCGCCTCCCGTGTTCCCCGGCCCTACGGAGCAGCATGCAACGGCGGGCGGCGGTGGCGCGGCAAAAGGATTGCCACAGAAAGGCAACTTGCGCGGCCCGAGCAAAGGCGGCTCACGAGGCGACCTGGAGCGCGGCTTCAAAGAAGCCGATGTCGTGGTCGAAGGCGAGTACCGGACCCAGGTCCAGACGCATACTCCGCTCGAACCTCATGGCGTCGTCGCCGACTGGCGCGACGATGAATTGACGATCTACGCATCGACACAGCACGTGTTGAGCGTGCGCGACGAGGCGGCGGACATTTTCCAGCTGCCAAAAGAAAAGATCCGCGCCATCAGCGATTACACCGGCGGCGGATTCGGCGCGAAATACGGCATTGGCAACTATGGCACGCTCGCCATTCACCTATCGCGCAAAGCTCGTGCACCGGTTCGGTTGGTGCTGGATCGACGCGAAGAGCACGTCTCGGTCGGCAATCGACCGAGCAGCCTGCAACGCCTGAAGATCGGCGCGAAACGCGACGGCTCACTCACAGCGATCGAGCTGCGCAGCTTCGGCTCGGGCGGCGTCGCCGCAGGTGCCGGCGTCGGGTCATGTCATCACAGCATGTATTCCTGCCCGAATGTGAGCATCGAGCACTACGACGTTTTCACCAACGCCGGTCCGTGCGCCGCCTTTCGCGGGCCGGGACAGACGCAAGGAATATTCGCGTTCGAGCAGGCGATCGACGCCGTCGCGGCCCGCCTGGGCATGGACCCGATTGCCCTGCGAGACAAGATCGATACGCGCGACGCGGACGATGTCCGCGCCCGGGCCGCGGAGCGTCGCATTGGCGCGGAAAAGATCGGCTGGTCCCGTCGCCGCGCTCCCGGCAGCGATACCGGACCGATCAAGCGCGGCATCGGCATGGCGCAGTCCATGTGGCCTTACATCGTCAATAGCTACACGACTTGTGAGATCCGCATCCAAGGTGACGGCACTGTAGAAGCTTTCTGCGGCACCCAGGACATCGGCACCGGCACGCGCACCGTGTTTGCTCAAGTGGTCGCTGAAGAATTGGGATTGCACGCCGAGGATGTGCGCGTTCATGTCGGCGACTCGCGCTTCCCGCCCGGCCCGCCCTCCGGCGGCAGCCGCGTCACGAGTTCGTTGACGCCCGCTGCGAGAAACGCGGCACATGCAGCGGCTCGCGACATCGCGAGCCGAGTCGCGCCGCTGCTGAACGCGAAGGCGGACGATCTCATCTTCCGTAACGGCCGCATCGAACGTCGTGATGATTCGAAGACGTCACTCGGCTTCGCCGAAGCGTTGCGGCGCGCGGGCATCGAGACGCTCGTGCATCGAGGCGATCGCCGTGACGACTACGAAGGTTATGCGCGCAAGGCCGGCGAGCTGAATATCAGCCCGCATGCGATTGGCGGCGTGCAGTTCGCCGAAGTCTGCGTCGATACGCAGACCGGCGCGGTCAAGGTCGAGCGCGTGGTCGCCGTGCACGATTGCGGACGCCCCATCAATCCCAAGCTGGTCGAAAGCCAGATCTTCGGCGGCGTGATCCAGGGCGTGAGTTACGCGCTCTATGAGGACCGGCGACTCGACGGCCCCACCGGCGTACAGCTCAATGCCAACATCGATCAATACAAGATCGTTGGATCGCGCGAGACGCCGCAGATCGAGGTGCATTTGATCGAGCTGCTCGGTGGGCAGTCTTCCACCGACGCGCGCGGGGTTGCGGAACCCGCAAATGTCGCGACGGCGGCTGCGATCGCCAACGCGTTCTTCAACGCCACCGGCAAGCGCATCTACACGCTGCCGATGACTCCCGCGAACGTCCTCGCGGCCTTGCGCGCGGAGTGATCATGCGAAGCTTCGAGTGGGTGGACGCGAGATCGGTCGATGAAGCGGCTTCGTTGCTGGCGGCGACGAGCGCAACGGCGCCGGTGATTGCGAAAGCCGGTGGCATGGATCTGCTCGACCTGATGAAGGAGGGCATCGTCCAGCCCGCGCGGATCGTGAACCTCAAATCGATTCCTTCGCTGGGCGATGTGCGGCTGGAGATGTCGGGAATGCAGCTCGGCGCGCTCGTGACGCTGGCGCAGATCGAACGTCACAACGGCATCCGATCGCACTATCGAGCTTTGGCCGAAGCAGCCCTTCACGCTGCCACGCCGCAGGTGAGAAATGCGGCGACCATCGGTGGCAACTTACTGCAGCGACCACGCTGCTGGTATTTCCGTAACGAACATTTCCACCGGATTGCGGAGGCGGATCATAGCGAGCATCAGCATCACGCGATCTTCGAGAATCAGCAGACGGTGATGGTTCATGCGTCGACCCTCGCGACTCCCCTGCTTGCTTATGAGGCAAGCGTTCATCTCACGCTGGGCAAGGGTTCGTCGCGCACCGTTGCGCTGAAGGACTTCCTATTGCCACCCTCGATGCAGCGAGACCGTGACACGATCATCGCCGATGGCGAGATTCTGACCCAGATCACCGTCCCGCCCATCCAGCCGGGCACGCGTTGCGCTTATCACAAGCAGACCGAGCGCGACAGCTACGACTGGCCAATTTGCGACGTCGCCGTAGTCCTGCAGATGAACGATGATGTCGTGGCGAGTGCGAAGATCGTTCTGGGCTGGGTCGCGCCGGTGCCGCGTCGAGCGGTGGAGAGCGAAGAGATATTGGTGGGCCGCCGTATCGATGAACTCTCGGCCAGCGAAGCCGCTGCCGCCGCCGTCCGTAGCGCGACTCCGCTGCCGAAGAATGCTTACAAAGTTCCCATCCTCGAAACTGTGATCAAACGGACCATCCTCGCGGCGCGCTAGCAGACATCACCCACGATGGCCCAGCAGCCGCGCGGGCAGGAACAGCACAGCCTTGATGAAGGCAAACAGCGCCTCCACCACCACCGCCAGCGCCCGAAACGGCAACGACAGCAGCCAGAGGAGCGGCAGCAAGACAATGGCAAGCACCGCCAGCGGCCAGGCAAGAACGAACAGCACACACCAGGCAAGCACAACCAGCACGAACGACATCGTCTTCTCCTCCCACGCCACCAATCCGGCGCTCTCGGGTTTGAGACGTGACAGGTCGGTGGAAGGTTGCAGAGATATCGAAGAATCGGAGCGTCGGTGGGCTGGGGCGATGTGCTTCAAGAGGCGTCGGTGGGCTGCGGCGCCGGGAGCGACCTACCTCCGCCCGGCACCGGGCACGGCCGGAGCGCACTGCGCTCC
>NZ_CALFXI010000062.1 GCF_937958065.1 uncultured Steroidobacter sp. | reverse complement strand
CTTATGGTTACCGTCTGAAGCCAATTCTCGATCCAACCCAGAAAGATGCCTACGGAGAGTCCGCGCGTATCGGGACGGTTCTGGAGATCGACAGCGAGCAGGCGGCGGTCATCTCTGAAATCTTCGAGAGCTACGCGCGTGGCATATCCTATTTCTCGATAGCGCGCTCGCTAAACGAGCGGGGAATCGCCAGTCCAGGCTCGACTTGGAAGCGTAAGGTGCGTCGCTGTCGTGGGTGGGTGGCCTCTGCCATTCGCGTGATTCTGCGAAATCCACTCTACACGGGGCTTGTTCGTTGGAACGTTTCTCAGTTCGTTAGGAACCCTGATACGGGCAAGCACAAGCGGTGCCGACGCTCCGAGAAGGAGTGGGTGACCCACCGCAATGAGGCGCTGAGAATCGTTTCCGATGAGCTTTTCGATCAAGTGCGCGCTCGAATGGAGGCGCTTGCAAGCGGTGACAAACGACTGAAGTCGGGCGGCAGGTCAAAGTTCTTGCTAAGCGGCCTGATGTATTGCGAAACCTGCGGAGCGAACTATGTGATGGGCGATGGGTACAAGTATGTGTGCTCCGGTTACTTGCACGGGCGCGCATGTTCCAACGGGGTACGTGTTCGGCGGGATAAAGCGGAACGCGTGATCCTTGACGGGATTCACCAGCAATTGCGCGACCCAGACCGCCTCGCTTTGATGGTCGCCGAGATGCAGAAACATCTCGCGCAGCTCTCCAGAGAGCATGCCGCGCGATCCCGCGAAGCCCCGCAGGAGTTGAAAGAACTTGAGGCGAGACTTGCTCGGCTTCGGCGGCGGCTAAAAGACGGCGACCCGGACATGACGACGGATGAACTCCAGGCCGCTATCGAGCGGGCGGAGGCAAAGCACCGGCAGTTGCAACGCGGCCTTGAGGGAGGGGAGTTTGGTCGTGTGCTTGAGGTCGTCCCACGTGGGGCGGAACTGTGCGACGAGCGGATCACTCTCGGCCTGTCAGGGGATGCCAAGGCTTCTGAAGAGGCGCGGCTCGTTCTACGAGAACTGATTCCGGATCGGATTCGGCTTTCGCCCAAATCAGACGGAAGTTTGTGGGCACACTCTGCGATACATCCAGCGGCGCTTTTGCTAGCCGCAGGATATCGTGGTCGGGGTGACAGGATTTGAACCTGCGACCTATACGTCCCGAACGTAGCGCTCTACCAGGCTGAGCTACACCCCGAATCCGAATTTGCGGCTGGACCATCGATCGATCGTCCTATCCGTTCGATCGATCTGCGTAAGTTCCGCGAGCGCTTAGTAGGTGCGCTCAACCGCGAAATCAGCGAGTTCGCGCAAGGCTTGCTTATACGCCGAGTCGGGCAATATGGCGATTGCGTCGATGGCGAGGGCGGCCTCCCGCCGCGCGAGGCGCGCAGTGTACGCAAGGCCTCCGGTCGATTCAATTGCGGCGGTGATTTCGGTGAGCTGATCGACGCTGCCTCGTTCGATGCTGCGACGGATCAGCGCCCGCTGGTCGTCGGTGCCGGTGCGCAGGGCATATATAAGAGGCAGGGTCGGTTTGCCTTCGGCGAGGTCGTCGCCCAGGTTCTTGCCGAGTTCCGCGCTGCTTGACTGGTAATCCAGTACGTCGTCGACCAGCTGGAACGCCGTGCCGAGATGGCGGCCGTAGGCGGCCATGGCGGATTCGACCTCGGACGAAGCGCCGGCCAGCAGCGCCGCGATCTGCGCGCCGGCTTCGAACAGCTTGGCGGTCTTCCGGTAGATCACTTCGAAATACCGTTCTTCGGTGGTGTCCGGATCGTTGGCGTTCAGGAGCTGCAGCACCTCGCCCTCGGCGATTTTGTTGGTGGCGCTGGCCATCACGGCCATGATCCGCATGTTCTCCAGGGAGACCATCATTTCGAACGAGCGCGAGTAGACGTAATCGCCCACCAGCACGCTGGCCTCGTTGCCCCACACCTCGTTGGCGGTATCGCGGCCGCGGCGCAGTTTGGAGCCGTCGACCACGTCGTCGTGGAGCAGGGTCGCGGTGTGGATGAATTCGATGATCGCGGCGGCTTCGCAGTGGCGCGAGCCGCGATAGCCGCAGGCGCGGGCGACGGCCACGACCAGCAAGGGTCGCAGGCGCTTGCCGCCGCTGCCGACGATGTATTCGGCGATCTGGTTGACCAGGACCACATCGCTGGCGAGGCGGTTGCGGATGACCGCGTCGACCTGTCGCAGGTCGTCTTCGACCAGCGCTTTGACGGACTCGAAGCTCATGGATTCCAAAGAGAAAAAGCCGAGGGCGAATGGTAGCCCATCAGGGGCGCAAGCTGTCGCATGTCGCAGACTTAGTTGTCTTCACGCCCTTCATGAGCTCGTGAAACGCGTGAAATTCCGCCCGTCGTTGCGCGCGGCCGGGGCGGGTGCCGCGAATATGGGGCGAATTCCGACGGGGCGGGTCCTCGGAACGGTACTTCGCGGCAGTTTTTGCCCTGGATGCGGCCCTGACAGTTGCCAGTAACGCATTCGCTCCGTACACTTCACGCCCTTTTCAGCCGGGGTCTCCCGGCCCCCGGAGCTTGGGTCTATCATGTACGCCGTCATTTCCACGGGTGGTAAGCAGTATCGCGTCAGCGAAGGCCAGGTCGTGCGCGTTGAGAAGCTGGAGGCCGAGGCCGGCGCCGATGTCGAGTTCGACAAGGTGTTGCTGGTCGGTTCGGGCGATCAGGTCAAGATCGGCTCGCCGTTCCTGAGCGGCGGCAAGGTCACGGCCACCGTGCAGAGCCACGGCAAAGGCGATAAGAAAGTCATCGTCAAATTCCGTCGCCGCAAGCACTACCTGCGCCAGGGCACGCACCGTCAGCCGTTCACGGAAGTGAAGGTGACGGGCATCGTCGGCGGCTAATTTTTCACTGATTTCGGAGAGCACACGCCATGGCACATAAAAAGGCAGGCGGCAGTACTAAGAACGGCCGCGAGTCCGAGAGCAAACGACTCGGCATCAAGAAGTTCGGCGGTGAGCGCGTGCTCGCCGGCAACATCATCGTTCGTCAGCGCGGCACGCAGTATCGCGCCGGCGACAACGTCGGTTGCGGCACGGACTACACCCTGTTCGCGACGGCCGAAGGCCGTGTGGTGTTCCGCAAGCGCGGCATCGAACAGAAGACGTTCGTGAGCGTCGTCACCGAGTAATCGGGAACAGCGCTTTCGCAGGATCGAAAGAGCCCCGGCCCGCGCCGGGGCTCTTTTTTTAAGCACTCCGCGTACCCAAACTAGCCATATGCGTTTCGTCGACGAAGCCACGATCAAGGTTCAAGCCGGTAACGGCGGGCGGGGCGCCGTGAGCTTTCGTCGCGAGAAGTTCATTCCGTTCGGCGGCCCGGACGGCGGCGATGGCGGCAAGGGCGCGGACATCTATCTCGTCGGCAAAGCGGGCATCAACACGCTCGCCGACTTCCGTTACAACCGCAGCTTCCGCGCGCCGCACGGCACGGCCGGGTCCGGCAAGGACTGCACTGGCGCGGGCGGTACGGATCTCGAAGTCGAAGTGCCGATCGGCACGACGGTCGTCGATGTCGATACCGAGGAGCAGTTGGGCGACGTGACCGAGCCGGGTCAGCGCCTGCTGGTCGCGAAGGGTGGCAAGGGCGGCTGGGGCAATGCGCGTTTCAAGAGCAGCACCAATCGCACGCCGCGCAAGGCGATGCCGGGCCTGCCGGGCGAAAAGCGCGACCTGCGGCTCGAGCTCAAGGTCATGGCCGATATCGGTCTGCTGGGCTTGCCAAACGCCGGCAAGTCGACCTTGATCCGCGCGGTTTCGGCGGCCAAGCCGAAGGTGGCCGATTATCCCTTCACGACCTTGCACCCGAACCTCGGCGTCGTGCGGGTCGGAGTCCATCGCAGCTTCGTGATGGCGGACATTCCGGGGCTGATTGAAGGCGCGGCAGAAGGTGCCGGGCTCGGAATTCAGTTCCTGAAGCACCTTCAGCGCACTCGCGTGCTGCTGCACCTCATCGACGTCTCACCGCCGGATCCGGAAGCGGATCCAGTGAAGGATGCGCGCGCGATCGTCGCGGAATTGAAGAAATTCAGTGCGGAGTTGGCGGAGAAAGAGCGCTGGCTCGTGTTGAACAAGGTGGACCTGTTGCCGCCCGATCAGGCGGATAAGGTCTGCAAGGACATCGTCCGTCGATTGCGCTGGAAGGGGCCGGTGTACCGGATCTCGGGGCTCGCGCGTCAGGGCACCGAGGAGCTGTGCGAGCTGATCATGAAGCGGCTGGAAGAAATCGACGCGCCGCGCGAAGCAGAGGTCGGCTGAGCGAACCGGCCGGTTCGAGGTCCCACCAATGAAAAAGCCGGACAGAGCCCGGCTTTTTCGTATCCGACCTGCGGCGCAATCGGCTCAGCCGGCGGCCGACAGCTCCTTCACGCGCGCATTCAGGGCGCTCTTATGGCGAGACGCCTTGTTGCGATGGATCAGGCCCTTGTTCACGGCCGAGTCGATGATCGGGCCGGCGGCCTTGAGCTTGGCGATGGCGGTTTCCTTGTCGCCGGCTTCCACCGCATTCACGACGCCCTTGATGGCAGTACGCAGCTTCGAGCGGCCAGCCACGTTACGGGCACGGCGCTTGACGGTCTGGCGGGCGCGCTTTTCGGCGGACTTGATATTGGCCACGGTCGTGAAGGCTCCAAAAAAGAGGCCGCGAATTCTGCCGACCGAACCGCCGTAAGGCAAGGGCAAAATGACGGCGCGCCCGGAAAATGGCGGATTTCGTCAGCCGCCGGTCCGGAAATCGCCGGCCCCTGGCCATAATCCGGCGCGAGCCTCTCGAAAAAGGGAACGGATTTGGGTCCGGCCCCGCCGCCGCGTGCCCGAATTAAATCTGTCCCGTTTTCGGGCAGCCGGTCCGCTTCTTTACTACCATTGCCGCCCCATGACCTGCGCCCAGCCCATTTCGCTCGAGCCCGGCCCGCTATGAGCCGAGGCTTTTTTCGTAGCACCGCCGTCGTCGGAATCACCACGCTGCTGTCCCGGATCACCGGGCTGGTGCGCGACGTGGTGCAGGCCGTAATGATCCCGGCGGTGTTTCTGGAGGTCTACGTCCTCGCCAACCAGATTCCGAACCTGCTGCGCCGATTGTTTGCCGAGGGCGCGTTCTCGCAGGCGTTCGTCCCGGTGGTCGCCGAATACAAGGCGAACCGCTCGAAAGAAGACGTGCGCGAGCTGGTCGACTCGGTGTCGGGTACCTTGGGCTCGTTTCTCGCGATCGTTTCTGTGATCGGCGTGATCGCCGCGCCCGTCATCGTCGCCATCTGCGCGCCGGGCTTCACCACGAAGGAAGTGGGGCAGTTCGGGCTGGCCGTGGACATGCTCCGCTGGACGTTTCCGTATCTGTTGTTCGTCTCGCTGACCGCGCTGGCCGGTGGCGTGCTCAATAGTTATCAGCAGTTCGCGCTGCCGGCATTCACGTCGGTGGTGCTGAACGTCGTTCTGATCGTGTTCGCTGCGTATGTATCGCCGCATTTCGAACAGCCGGTCATGGCGCTCGCGGTCGGTGTGTTCGTCGGCGGCGTGATCCAGCTGGCCATTCAGCTGCCGGCACTGATCAAACTCGGCGTGATCCGCCGTCCGCGCTGGAATTGGCAGCACGAGGCGGTGAAGCGCATCGCCAGGCTGATGGGGCCGGCCATCGTCGGTTCGTCGATGGGGCAGCTCAGCGTCATGATCAGCTCGGGAATTGCCTCCTTGCTCGCGGACGGCAGCATGACCTGGCTGTACTACGCGGACCGGTTGGTCGAGTTTCCGCTGGGCGTGTTCAGCATCGCGCTCGCCACCGTGATCCTGCCGAGCCTGTCCTCGCACCACGCGAAGAAGTCGCCGGACGAATTTTCCGCGACGCTCGCCTGGGCGGTTCGGCTCGTGTGTCTGATCGTGATCCCGGCGTCGGTCGCCATGTTCGCCATGGCCGGTCCGTTGACCGTCGCACTGCTCCAGTACGGTCAGTTCAAACCGAGGGATGCGGAAATGACGCGTCTCGCGCTGATGGCGTTCTCGCTGGCCCTGCTGGGCTGGAGCATGATCAAAGTGCTGGCGACCGGTTATTACGCGCAGCAGAACACCAAGTGCCCGGTGAAGATCGCGATGCGCGCGCTCGGCCTGACCATGATTCTGAACGTCGTCGTGGTCGCCGGCCTGTGGATCACCGGGAATCTCAAGACACCGGGCGCGCACACGCTGCTGGCGCTCACCAACGGCATCGGCGCCATGATGAATGCCGTGCTGCTCTACACCGGCTTGCTCCGCTCCCAGGTGCTCCGGCGCGGGCAGGCGATGCGGGGGCTGCTGATCCGGATCGTCGTGGCGAGCGCGCTGATGGCGGCGTTCCTGTGGTGGTTCGGCGGGGATCTCGCCACCTGGCTGGCCACCCCGAAACTGCACCGCATCCTGTGGCTGGCCGGGCTGGTCGCCGGCGGCATCGGGGTGTATTTCGTCGCGTTGTGGGTGATGGGCGTACGCGCCAGTCAGTTCCGACTGCAGTCGCCCGCGACTTCCCTATAATGCTCACCTTCAAGTGGACGGTCGGTTCACCTTAATCCTTGCAACGGCGGAGCACGAGGGCCGCGGTGGAGCTCATTCGGGGCCTGTATAACCTGCGTGCCGGGCAACGCGGCTGCGTGCTGACGATCGGGGCGTTCGACGGCATTCATCTCGGACATCAGGAGATGATCCGCGTGCTGCGCGAGCGCGCCGCACAGTACGGCCTGCCGGCCGCCCTGCTGTCGTTCGAGCCGACACCGCGCGAGTTTTTCGCCAAAGGCACGCCGCCGGCCCGGCTGACCCGGTTTCGCGAGAAGTTCGAAGCGCTGGAGCGTTACGGGGTGGACCGTTTCGTCTGCCTGCGGTTCGACGACTGCATGCGCCGGCTCGGTCGCGAAGAGTTCGTGAACGAGGTACTGGTAAAAGCGCTCGGCGTCCGCCACATCGTGGTAGGGCATGATTTCCGGTTCGGGCGCGACAACCAGGGCGACATCGCCTGTCTGCGCTCGCTCGGGGCGACGGCGGGTTTCGAGGTCACCGAAGTGCCGCCGTTCGAGATCGACGGCGAGCGGGTCAGCAGCTCCGGGATTCGCGAGGCGCTGGCCGTCGGCGACATGGCGAAGGCGGCGAAGCTGCTCGGCCGGCCGTATCGGATGACCGGCAAGGTGATTCACGGCGAGAAGCTGGGGCGCAAGCTGGGCTTCCCGACGGCGAACCTGCGGACCCATCGTCGCGCGACGCCGCTCGCCGGAATATTCGCGATTCGCGTGACGGGCGCCGGTTTGAAGGACGCGCCAGGTGTCGCGAGTCTCGGCACTCGTCCCGCGGTGAACGGCAAGGAGCTGCTGCTGGAAGCTCACGTGTTCGACTTCGATGGCGATCTGTATCGCCAGCACGTGCACGTCGACTTCATCGCCTACCTGCGCGCGGAGCGCTGGTTCGCCGACATGGATGCGCTGATCGAGCAGATGAATCGAGACGCCGCGCAGGCGCGGCAGATATTGGGTTCGTGAATCGAATATGGACTATAAGCAAACCATCAACCTGCCGAAGACCGACTTCCCGATGAAGGCCGATCTGGCCCGTCGCGAGCCGGACATTCTCAAGCGTTGGGAAGAAAACCGGACGTACCAGAAGCTGCGCGAAATCGCGAAGGGCCGGCCGACGTTCATTCTCCAGGACGGCCCGCCGTACGCGAACGGCGCGATTCACCTCGGTCATGCCATCAACAAGGTGTTGAAGGACATCGTCGTCAAGTCACGTTCGATGGACGGCTTCGATGCGCCCTATGTGCCCGGTTGGGACTGTCACGGCCTGCCGATCGAGCATCAGATCGAGAAGACGCGCGGCAAGGAAGTGAAGGCGCTCGATCCTCGTGCGTTCCGTCAGGCGTGCCGCGAGTTCGCACAGTCGCAGATCGACGGTCAGCGCGAGGACTTCAAGCGATTGGGGGTGATGGGCGATTGGGATCGTCCGTACATCACCATGGCGCCGAAGTACGAAGCCGAGCAGCTGCGCTCGTTCGCCGAGATCCTGCGCAACGGTCACGTCTACAAAGGTTTGAAGCCGGTGCACTGGTGCCTGGACTGTCGCTCGGCGCTGGCCGAAGCCGAAGTCGAGTACGAGGACAAGGTATCGCCGGCTATCGACGTGCGTTTCGCGGTGAAAGACCTGGAGGATCTCGCGAAGCGCTTCGGCGTGCCGGCATTGAAGTCACCGGCGAGCGTGATCATCTGGACGACGACCCCGTGGACGCTGCCCGCCAACCAGGCGGTCGCGTTGGGCCCGGAGCTTCGCTATTCGTTGGTCGACACCGGCAGCGAGCTGCTGGTGCTCGCGAGCGCGCTCGTCGATGCAGTAACCAAGCGAGCTGGCGTCGAGAATGTCACGCGGCTTGCCGAAGTCGAGGGCACCAAGCTCGAAGGCGTGAAACTGCAGCATCCGTTCTACGAGCGAGTCGTGCCGGTCATCCTGGGCGATCACGTCACGATCGAGGATGGTACGGGCGCCGTGCACACGGCGCCGGGCCACGGTGCCGAGGACTTCGAAGTCGGCCTGAAGTACAAGCTCGAGGTCTACAACCCGGTCGGCAGCGATGGTCGGTTCGTCGCGGGCACGCCGATATTCGAAGGCGAGCGCGTGTTCGATGCGAACAAGCATGTGATCGAAGTGTTGAAAGAGCGCGGCGCGTTGTTGCACGAGACGAAGCTCAATCACCGCTACGCGCATTGCTGGCGTCACAAGACACCGGTGATCTATCGCGCGACGGCGCAGTGGTTCATCAGCATGGAGCAGGCCGGCCTGCGTAAAGGCGCGCTGCGCGAGATCGCGAAAGTGAAGTGGGTGCCGGCCTGGGGCGAGAATCGCATCACCAGCATGATCGCCGATCGTCCGGACTGGTGTATCTCCCGCCAGCGCATGTGGGGAGTGCCGCTCGCGTTGTTCACTCACAAGGCGACCGGCGAGCTGCATCCGCGTACCGTGGAGCTGCTCGAAGACGTTGCGAAGCTGGTGGAAGAAGGCGGTATCGACGCGTGGTTCGATCTCGATCCGGCGGAGCTGCTCGGCGGCGAGGCGGCGGAGTACGAGAAGGTCCCCGACATCATGGATGTCTGGTTCGACTCGGGCAGCGCTCACCACTGCGTGCCGAAGATGCATCCCGACGTTAAAGATCCCGCCGATCTGTATCTCGAAGGCTCGGATCAACATCGCGGCTGGTTCCACAGCTCGCTGCTGACCTCGGTCGCTCAGCACGATCGTGCTCCCTACAAGGCGGTGCTGACGCACGGCTTCACGATCGACGAGAAGGGACGCAAGATGTCCAAGTCCCTGGGCAACGTCGTGGTGCCTCAAAAAGTCATCGGTACGCTCGGGGCCGACGTGCTGCGTCTGTGGATCGCAGCCACCGATTACGCCAATGAAATGGCGCTCTCGGACGAGATCCTGAAGCGCGTGGCCGAGTCGTATCGGCGCATCCGTAACACGGCGCGATTCCTGCTCGGCAATCTCGACGGCTTCGATCCCGCGACGGACAAGGTGCCGGCGCCGGAGATGGTCGCGGTCGACCGCTGGGCCGTGTGGCGCACCCAGCAGTTGCAGGAAGAAGTGATGGCGGCGTATCGCAGCTATCAGTTCCACCTGATCTATCAGAAGGTGCACAACTTCTGCAGCGTCGACCTGGGCGGTTTCTATCTGGATATCACCAAGGATCGCGTCTACACGACCGGCAAGAAGAGCCTGCCGCGCCGCTCGGCGCAGACGGCGATGTTCTATATCGCCGAAGCGCTGGTGCGCTGGCTCGCGCCCATCCTGTCGTTCACGGCGGAGGAGATCTGGCGTTACATGCCGGGCGCGCGCAGCGAGTCGGTGTTCTTCAACACCTTCTTCGAGCTGCCGAAGGAGCTGACCCAGCAGCCGTCGATCGATTGGGACGCGATTCTCAACCTTCGGGGCGCCGTCTCGCGCGAGCTGGAGAAGCTGCGCAACGCCGGCTCGATCGGCGCGCCGCTCGATGCGGAAGTGGACGTGTACACGAGCGGACCTTTGCTGGAGACTTTGCAGTCGTTCGGCGAGGAGTTGCGCTTCGTGTTCATCACTTCAGCCGCGCGCGCGCATTCTGCCGACACCCGGCCGGCCGATGCAGTCGCAGCGGAAGAGGGCGATGCCAATACCACATGGATCGTTGTGAAGCCGACCACGGCGAGCAAGTGCGTGCGCTGCTGGCACAAGCGTCCGGATGTGGGGCAGAACCCGAAGCACCCGGAACTTTGTGGCCGCTGCGTGACCAACGTAGACGGGCCTGGCGAACAGCGGCGCTTTACTTGAGGTCGATGCAATGACCAACCCTCTGGCGAAAGTCTGGTTCACGCCCACCCGGGGCGGCAGCAATTGGCTGTGGCTGTCGTTCTTCGTGGTGATCCTGGACCAGGCGACCAAAGCCCTGGTCATCGGCACCGTGAAGCTTCAGGACAGCATCGCGCTGCTGCCCATTCTGGATATCGTGTATCTGGAGAACACCGGCGCGGCGTTCAGCATCCTGGCGCAGGCGTCCGGATGGCAGCGCTGGTTTTTCATCACGCTCGCGGTGGTGGTGAGCATTACGTTGATGATCTGGCTGCGGCGCATCCGTTCGGATCAGACGATCCTGGCGATCGGGCTGTCGCTGGTGCTCGGCGGCGCGCTCGGCAACGTGATCGATCGGGTCATGCACGGCTTCGTCGTCGACTTCATTTATTTCAACTGGCGCACCTGGGATTTCCCGGCATTCAACATCGCCGACACCGCGATCTCCATCGGCGCCGCGTGTCTGCTCATCGATGCGTTCCTCGAGAGCGGCCACGACCGCCGGCCCGCGGACGGCACATCGCAGACGCCGAGCAAGTAACGATGCAGATCCTTCTCGCCAATCCCCGCGGTTTTTGTGCCGGTGTCGATCGGGCCATCGACATCGTCGAGCGCGCGATCGAGTTGTTCGGTGCGCCCATCTACGTCCGGCACGAAGTGGTTCACAACCGCTACGTGGTCGAGCGTTTGCGCAGCCTGGGGGCGGTTTTCGTGGACGAGTTGCATGAAGTGCCGGACGACGCCACGGTGATCTTCAGCGCGCATGGTGTGGCGCGCGTGGTTCAGGAAGAAGCGCGTCGTCGCGCTCTCAAAGTGTTCGATGCGACCTGTCCGCTGGTGACCAAGGTGCATATGGAAGTGTCGCGTTATGCGCGCGAAGGTCGCGAAGTGATTCTGATCGGGCACCAGGGCCATCCCGAGGTCGAAGGCACGATGGGCCAGTTCGACCCACAGTACGGCGGCCGCATCCTGCTGGTGGAGACGCCCGAGGATGTGGATCGGCTCGCCATCAAGGATCCGGAGCGGATCGCGTTCGTGACGCAGACGACCTTGTCGGTCGACGATACGCAGAGAGTCGTCGACGCTCTGCGCCGTCGCTTCCCGACACTCACCACGCCGCGCAAAGAGGACATCTGTTACGCGACGCAGAACCGGCAGGACGCGGTGAAGCGCCTGGTCGAGCGTTGCGACATCATCCTGGTGGTCGGCTCACCCAGCAGCTCGAATTCGAACCGGTTGCGGGAGATCGCGGAGAAGGCCGGCATTCCCGGCTATCTGATCGATGGGCCCGACGATCTCGAGCGGGCGTGGTTCGACGGCAAGCGCGTGGTTGGCGTCACGGCCGGTGCATCGGCGCCGGAAGTGCTGGTCGAGCGCGTCGTTGCACGTTTGCGAGAGTGGGGCGGACAGGCGCCCGAGAGTGTCCAGGGTCAGGTCGAGAATGTCGTGTTCAGCTTGCCGCGCGAGCTGCGAGTGCCGGTGCCGGAAATACAGCGGACGACTATCTGACGTTCACTCGGGTCACATACGACGCCGCACCCGTCCCCGGTGCGGACCAGCTCACGGCGACGACATAGCTGGCCGGCGTCATCGAGGTATCGCGTGAGATCGAGCCCAGGCCGCTGGGCAACGAGCTTTCGACCTCATCTTCCCAGCACGCGGCGATCTGCGCCGCCTTGTCTTGAGGCGTTCGGGGTTTCGCTTTGTCGTTGCAGACCACGCCCACCGTCGTGGCAAAGCCGTCGCGACCTTCGGGAGTCGCGCGAATGCGCTCGGCCATTTGCTCGGCGAGCTCCGCGGCACGCAGCGGCAGGCGCGCGTCCGCTGGAATGTGAGTTTGATCCGAGTAGAGCGCCGCGATGCCGACGATGGCCACAGCCATGACCAGCAAGGCCGCAAGAATCTCGACGATGTTGAAGCCGCGCGCGTGATGGCGACCGCGCAATGGCGTAATTGATCCTCCCATACACCAGCATGATGGCTATCCGCTCGGACAGCGTAAAGGGCGATTGTCGGAGTCTCGTGTCGCTATCCGCGGACGGCCGGCAGCGTTGATGATGATGGCGCGGGCCCGGCTGGGCCCGCGACGGTCGCAGAACACCAGCGTGCCGTTGATCACGGCGTGTTGATACGCCTTGAACGAATAGCTGCGGCGATTCGAAGTGATCGTCCCGCCGCGCCAGGCTGCTTGAACGGCAAGAATCGGTTCGTTTGCGTCTCGCATCGGCGGGTCGTCCCGATCCGTGTTCACGAACACGATCCAGCCCTGCTGCCAGTCGGCGGTGCCGTTGCTGCAGGTCTCGCCGTCGATCGAGCGGCAGATGCTGACGGTGCCGCCCTGACTGGCCGCGGTGATGCGCGCCAGATAAATGCCATGGACGAAAGAGTTCACCGCGACGGTTCGCTGCGAATCCAGCAACAGGCCGTCGAACGCCGGGACCGCGAGCCCCAGCAGGACGCCGGCGACCGCCAGGGTGACCAGCAGCTCGAGCAGGCTGAATCCTGCCCCGGATACCGATGGACAGGGTCGAGACATGCGCGATCCGTCGCTTCAGGGGGCACCCAACATAACCACCCCCGCGTGCCCTCGAATGTCGATTTACAGCCTTTTTTACCTAGTTTCTCGCCTCCAGGCGCATGCCGATGTATGCTGGTCGCAAGTTATTTGGCGGGTTCCTAAGTGACTTCCGAGTACAACCCTGAACTCAACCCCGGGCATGACCGGGGGGGCCTGGCCGAGGGTTCGACGCGCGATCGGATCGTCCAGCAGTTGCACGTGCACGGCCTCAAGCCGACCCATCAGCGGGTGCGGGTGGCCGAGATCCTGATGGCGGCGCCCACCCACATGACGGCCGAGCAGATCCTGGCGGAAATCCGTCGGGGCGGCGAGCGCGTCTCCAAGGCCACGGTCTACAACACCCTCAAGGTGCTGGCACAGCGCGGCCTGGTGCGCCAGATCCACCTGGATCCGGAGCGCTCGGTCTACGACTCGACCATCGTGCCCCATCACCACTTCCATGACCTGGAAACGGGCGAGCTGCAGGACATCGATCCGAACGACATCGCCTTCAGTCGTTTCCCGACATTGCCGGAGGGCATGGAAGCGGAGGCGATCGAGGTCGTGATCCGTCTGCGCAAGAAGCGAGCGCCGGAGACGTCGGCTTAGCGCCGACAAGTTGATTGCGGCGCCTGTTCGCTCGCAACTTCTTCCCCTATACTTCGCACCCCGCCGCACCGGGGCTCCCCGGTGCCGCATCGGTTTCTCGGTGCCGACTTAGCTCAGCTGGTAGAGCAACGCATTCGTAATGCGTGGGTCCGCGGTTCGATTCCGCGAGTCGGCACCATTTCCCATCAAGCACTTACGCTTCATGACGATGCAAGCATCCGGGCGCTCGCGTTGGCGGAATATCTCTCGGCTCATCGTGCTCGCACTGGCTGCCTATGGCGCCTGGTATCTCGGCAATGACACGGTGCATCGACTGACGGCCAGCGCCGCGCCTCGGCCGGTCGTCCCCCGGCACGAGCTCATGGCGGACGAGCAGGCGGTCATCGGCTTGTTCGAGGCAGCCAAGGGTTCGGTGGTCTTCATTTCGACCCAGGAGCGCGTGCTCGACTACTGGACGCGCAATGTCATGACCGTGCCGCGCGGCACCGGCTCGGGCTTCATCTGGGATGAGCAGGGGCACGTCGTCACGAATCTGCACGTCATCGAGGGTGGCAGCAGCGCCGTCGTGAAGCTGGCCGACGGCCGTGATTTCGAGGCCACGTTCGTCGGCGGCAGCGAAGCGCATGACATCGCCGTTCTGAAAATCGGCGCGGCGAAAGATGCGCCGGCGCCGATCCCCGTCGGCACCAGTGGCGACGTGCAGGTCGGCCAGAAGGTGTTCGCGATCGGCAATCCGTTCGGGCTCGACTGGACCCTGACGACGGGCATCGTCTCGGCGCTGGATCGTGCGCTCAACGAGGACGACGGCCGGGTCATTCAACATCTCATCCAGACCGACGCCGCCATCAATCCAGGCAACTCGGGCGGTCCGTTGCTCGACAGCGCCGGTCGGCTGATCGGCATGAACACCGCGATCTTCAGTCCATCGGGCGCGAGTGCCGGCATCGGCTTCGCGGTGCCTGTGGACACGATCAACCGTGTCGTGCCGGAGCTCATCGCGAACGGTCGTTATGCGCCGCCGAGCCTCGGCATCGACGTGGATGAAGTGCTGAGTCGCGCGGTCGCGCGTCAATTCGGCGTTCGTGGCGCGGCGATTCTTCGAGTGCGCCAGGGCAGTACTGGAGATCGTGCAGGCTTGCGCGGTGTTCGCGTCGAACGGCGCAATACCATCATTCCAGGGGATGTGATCGTCGCGGTCAACGGCAAGGAAGTGGACAGCGGCGCGCTGTTGTCCGCGCGCCTCGACGACTACAAGCCCGGCGATACCGTGCGTCTCAAAGTCTGGCGCGATGGCAAGGAGATCGAGTTGACGGCCGAGCTGCAGCAGGGCGACTAGGCTTTGCAGTAAACTCACATGGATGTCAGGAGAAAGAGCGCCGCCGCCGCGGCCCCCGCGAACCAAATCACAACGCCAGCTCACGCCGGGACGCATGTTCGTCTATCGGCTCGCCACGTATCTGGGCGCATTGCTGCTCGAAGTGCTGTGGCGGACCAGCCGGCTGAAGATCATCCATCTGGATCGGCTGGAAACATTGTTGAAAGAGCAGGGCGCCGTGGTGCCGGTGTTCTGGCATCAGCATCTGCTGATGTGCGCGCGTTTCATGGCTTCGAGCAAGATCAAAGGCATGAAGCCCGGCTTCATGATCTCGCCCTCGGTCGATGGTCAGGCGCCCACCATGCTGGCTGAGTTGTACGGCTGCCATGTGGTACGAGGCTCCGGCTCATATACCGGCGTACGGGCGGTGCGCGGTGTGTATAACGCGATCGTGAAGGAAGGCATTTCGCCGACCATCACCCCGGATGGACCGCGTGGGCCGCGTTTCGTCATGAAGCCCGGCGCGATCTTCACGGCGCAAATCAGCGGCAAGGCGGTGGTGCCGATCGCTTATGCGGCCAGCCCCGCGAAGTTGCTCAGGACCTGGGACAAGTTCGTGATTCCCTTTCCGTTCGCGCGACTGCGGATCGCGATCGGCGAGCCGTACTTTCCCCCGAAGCGCATGACGGAAGAAGAAATGGCAGCCGCGCAGAAGGAGCTGGAGCGGCGGCTGCACGAGGCGTTCAAGATCGCCGAGCGGGCCTTGCACGAACGCTAGCCGGCGGCGCGATCCCGTTTGACCGGCGTCTGTTCGGCGCAGTCCTTATCGACGCAATCCGCCACTTCGATCTGAATCGTCGTGTGCGTGATGCCGAAGCGCTCCGCCAACAGCGCCTTGGTGTCTTTCAGTATCAGCGCCTGATCCGCCGCGCCATTCACCAGCGCGTGCATGGTGAGCAAGGTTTCGTGCGGCCCGACCGACCAGGTGTGCACGTGGTGCACGTCGCGAATCGCCGGGATCTTCTGTTCCAGCGTGCGGCGAAGCTCGCCGTGATCCAGCCACTCCGGCGAGCCTTCCATGAGAATGTGCGCCGACCGGCGCACCAGCGAGATCGCGCTCTTCACGATCAGTGCGCTCACGAGCAGCGACAGCAGCGGATCGATGGGCATCCAGCCGGTCCACAGAATGATCACCGCCGCGACGATGGCCGCGGCCGAGCCCAACAGGTCGCCGAGCACATGCAGGCTGGCCGCCGAAAGATTCATGTCGTGCGAATTGCCCCGGCGCAGCATCGCGAACACGATGAGATTGACCGCGAGGCCGAGGCTGCCGATCCACAGGATCGCCGTCGCGTTCACGGGCACCGGGTTCAACAGGCGCACGATTGCCTCGAAGGCGATCCAGGCGACGATGAACAGCAGGGCGCAACCGTTGACGAATGTCGCCAGCACTCGCAGTCGCTGATAGCCGAAGGAGCGTTTGGCGTCGGCGGGGCGGGCCGCGATGCGCACGGCTGCCCAGGCGAGTGCCAGGGCGGCTGCATCGGTGAGCATGTGGCCGGCGTCGGCCACCAGTGCCAGTGATTTCGCCAGCAGGCCGCCAGCGAACTCGACCACCATGAACAGCGCGGTCAGCGCGAAGGCGATGCCCAGGATGGTGCCGCTCGCGCCCGCGGTGTGATCGTGATCATGATCATGGTGGCCATGCGGCTGGGCATGGCGGTCTTCATGATCGTGCCCGTGCCCGCCGCATCCCTGGTCGTGGCTGTGCCCGTGCCGGTGCTGGTTCATGGAGCCAGGATAAGTCGATTGGTTTTGCCCGACCAGACGTCCAACCTGCCTGGTCCTATAATCCGCGCGCGCATGAAACTCTCCGTCGTCATTCCAGTCTGCAATGAGGCTGACAATGTCGGGCCGCTGGCCCGCGAAATCCAGGCCGCCCTGGTCGATCACCAGCCCTTCGAGATCATTTTCGTCGACGACGGCAGCACCGACGGCACCGTCGCGGCCATCGAGGCGGCGCGTGCCGGAGGGATCCCGGAAATTCGCTTGTTGGAGCATTCCCAGCGCTGTGGCCAGAGTCGGGCGGTTTGCACCGGCGTCGAGGCGGCCCGGGCCGAATGGGTCGCGACCCTCGACGGCGACGGTCAGAACGACCCGGCCGACATTCCCGAGCTGCTCAAGGCAGTCGCGGCGGGCGATGACTCTCTCAGGCTCGTGATGGGCAATCGCACCACAAGAAAAGACACCTGGCTGCGCCGGGTTTCGTCGCGTGTGGCGAATCGAGTACGAGGTGGCCTGCTGCGCGATGGCACCCCGGACACGGGCTGCGGCATCAAGCTAATGCATCGCGCCACGTTCATGCGGCTGCCCTGGTTCAACCACATGCACCGCTTCCTGCCGGCGCTGTATCAGCGCGCCGGCGCCCGAGTGGTTTCCGTTCCGGTCCGCCATCGGCCGCGCACCCGCGGCATTTCGAAGTACGGGCTGAGCAATCGCCTGTGGGTGGGCATTGTCGATCTGTTCGGTGTGCGCTGGCTCATCCTGAGAAATTCGCCGCCAATTCGCATCCGGGAATCCCTGCCCCGCGAATGAGGCAAGCATCTGACGGAGCTTCCGTCCGATTGCGTACGGCCTGCCCAGAGAAATGTCGCTGTTTGGCGTCGAGACGCGGGTGCGACACTAGGTGCTGTGCTTTTCATCGCATAATTTGCTGTGCCACAATCGGACGATCGCCGCATTGCTATTCATATACGTTCAGCAAGGCAGTGCAGGTGGCGCGCAAAAAAGTTTCGGTTCGGGAGGGTGCCCTGAATGGCGAACGATACGAATCGCGGCCCGTGGTCGAGTCTGCGTCCCGGCAGCCTGGCGCCCGCCACTCATTGACGTGCGTCGCAAGTGGCAAGCAACCCGACAGAGCATGGACCGCTGATCTCCGCCCCGAGCGGAGATACGCTGTTTACCGCGCGCCCGCGCCGTAATAGCCGGGTGGGCCTGGATGTCCTGCTCACCAAGGCCTCCATCGATTTCCAGAATCTCACTTCCGAGCGCGACGATCCGCTGCTGAAGCAGAATCTCGAGGCGTTGCGCGAAGCGGCCGGCCTCGATGCGATCGTCATCGCCACGTTCGATGAAGCGCGCCAGAGCATCGAGCATGTCGTCGCGGCCAGCGGCCTGTTCGCGACCTTCAATCCCATCGTGTTCCATGGCGAGCCGCTGGAGCGGTTGCCTTATCTTCGTAACAAGCTCGGTCACCTGCGCATCGTCGAGATCCGCGACTCGTCGCGGCCGCGGAGAGAGCTGGTCCCCGAGGGGACGCGCTTCGCCTCTTTACATATCGGCGCCGCGTTGATCGTCGGCGTGGCCATCCAGGGGCGCGTTCAGGCTTTCATCGCGCTGTGCTCGACGCTGCCGCGCGACTCGTGGGATGCCAACCTGCACCTGATGCTCAAGCTGCTCGGGTCCAGTTATTCGAGCGGCATCGAACGGCTGCGCTACCAGCGGCATTTCCATCAACTCGAAGAGCGCAACGAGCTGGCATTGCACGGCGCCAACGACGGCCTGTGGGACTTCGAGGTCGATACCCAGAGAACCTGGTTCTCGCCGCGCTGGAAAGCGATGCTCGGCTACAGCGACGACGAAGCTGAACCGCTGACCGACTGGCAACAACTGTTACACCCGGATGACACGGTGCGCGTGAGCATGGCGTTGCGCGACCACTTGTCCGGCAAGGAACCCTTGTTCGAAAGCGTGCACCGGCTGCGCCATCGCGACGGTGTGTGGCTGTGGGTGGAGAGCCGCGCCAAGGCGCGCCTCGATGAGCACGGGCGTGCGCGGCGTATCGTTGGCGTCGATCTCGATGTCACCGAGCGCAAGCTGTACGAAGAAGCGCTGTTCAAGGAGAAGGAGAGCGCGCAGATCACGTTGCAGTCCATCGGCGATGGCGTGATCACCACCGACTCGAAGTGCCGCATCGAATACCTCAACCCGGTCGCTGAACAGTTGACCGGCTGGCGGCTCGAACACGCGCAGGGCCGGGTCATCGACGAGATCTTCCGCAGCTTTCATGAAGAGACCTGCGAGCCGCTGGAGAATCCATTGGCGGTGGCGATTCGTCGCACGCGCGCCATCAAGTCGGTCCGTCCGACGCTGCTGATTCGTCGTGACGGCAACGAGCTTTACATCGAGAGCTGCGCCTCGCCGATTCGCGACGGCGCGGGGAACGTGTCCGGCGGCGTGCTGGTGTTCCATGACGTGAGCGAGAGCCGCGAGCTGAATCGCAAGCTCTCCTACCACGCGAGTCATGACATCCTCACGGGTCTGGTCAATCGTCGAGAGTTCGAGTCGCGGCTGGAGCGCGCGCTGAAGAGCGCCAAGGCTCGCGAGGCGTCATACGCGCTGTGCCACATCGATCTCGATCAATTCAAGATCATCAACGACAACTGCGGTCACAGCGCGGGCGACGCGCTGCTCGGCCAGGTCGGTGCACTGCTCAAGTCGAAGATCCGCTGGCGCGATACCGTGTCACGGCTCGGCGGGGATGAGTTCGGTGTGCTGCTCGAGAGCTGTTCGCTCGAAGAAGCCGTGCGCAATGCCGAAATGCTGCGCGAGGCGATCCGCAACTACAAGTTCGTCTGGGAAGAGCGCACGTTCCGGCTCGGCGCCAGCATCGGCGTCGTGCCGCTGTCGCCCGAGAACGAGGATGTGGCGTCACTCATCTCCGCCGCGGACAGTGCCTGCGCCGCTGCCAAGGAAAGCGGTCGCAATCGGATCTACAGCTTCCAGGAAAACGACATCGACCTGATGCGTCGGCGCCGCGAAATGCAGTGGGCGGCGCGCATCAACAACGCGCTGGAAGACAATCGGTTCGAGATTTTCCGTCAGGTCATCCAGCCGCTACAGCAAAAGGATGCGCACGGGCTCCACTACGAGCTGCTGCTTCGCATGCGCGATGAGGCGGGCAAGATCGTGGCGCCGGATCAGTTCATCGTCGCGGCCGAGCGTTATGGCCTGACGCCGAACATCGACCGGTGGATGATCGAGCACGCGCTGCGCTGGCTGGTGTCCGAGGCGGACGAGCGCGAGAAGCTGGAGCTGTGCTCCATCAATCTGTCGGGCCAGAGTCTGGGCGACGACAAATTCCTGCCGTTCGTGATCGACCATTTCCATCGCAGCGGCATCGATGCCTCGAAGATCTGCTTCGAGATCACCGAGACCGCCGCCATCGCGAGCTTCTCGCAGGCGAATCGCTTCATTCATGCACTGAAGGATCTGGGCTGCCGCTTCGCGCTGGACGACTTCGGCACGGGCCTGTCGTCATTCGGTTACCTGAAGCACTTCCCGGTGGACTTCCTGAAGATCGACGGCAGCTTCGTCAAAGAAATCCTGCACGACCCGATCGATCGCGAGATGGTGCGCTCGATCAACGAAATCGGCCATCTCACCGGCAAGCAGACCATCGCCGAGTTCGCCGAAAACGTCGAAATCATCGAAATGCTCCGCAGCCTGGGCGTGGATTACGCGCAGGGCTACGGCATAGCGACGCCGCAGCGAGTGATGAAGCTCGCCTCGGGCACCGAGGCGTTCTAAAAAAGCTTCAGGCGAAGCGCATCGACAGGTCGACGGCTCTCACGTGCTTCGTGAGCCCGCCCACGGAAATGTAGTCGACGCCCGTCTCCGCCACCGCGCGCAGCGTGTCCAGCGACATATTGCCCGATGCTTCGAGCTCGATGCCCTTGTTCTCGTGCGCGCGCGTGATACGCACGGCCGTCTTCATGTCTTCGTTGGAGAAGTTGTCGAGCAGGATGCGATCCACCTTCGCCTCGAGCGCCTGCTGGAGTTCGTCGAGATTCTCCACCTCGACTTCCACCATCACCTTGCTGTTGACCTTGCGCGCTTCGGCCACCGCCGCCGCGATCGAGCCTGCGGCCGCGATGTGATTTTCCTTGACCAGGATCGCGTCGAACAAGCCGATGCGATGATTTGTGCCACCCGCGCACCGCACGGCGTACTTTTGCGCCAGCCGCAGACCGGGAATCGTCTTGCGCGTATCGAGCACGCGACACTGAGTTCCCTTCAGCGCCTCGACATAGCGAGTCGTCTCGGTCGCCACCGCGGACAAACACTGCAGGAAGTTGAGCGCCGTGCGCTCGCCAGTCAGCAGCGATCGTGACGGGCCGGACAATTCGCAAAGCAGCTGATTCGCGCGCACGCGATCACCGTCCGCGGCCTTCCAAGTGACCTGTACTCGAGCGTCGATTTGACGAAACACTTCGTCGAACCACGCCCGACCGCACAGGGTCGCGTCCTCTCGCGTGATCACGGTCGCTTTCGAAACGCGCTCGGCCGGAATCAATTGCGCGGTCAGATCGCCAGTACCGACGTCTTCCTCCAGTGCGGTACGGACGGTGCGGGCGATGTATTCGGAGCTGGGCGGGGCAATCGACATGCTGGGTCCTCGAACGCGAGATGCGAAAGATACGCTGTATTGGCCTGGGGCCAAAACGCCGGAGCCCGGCCGGAGCCGGGCTCTGATCGCGATCGAGGCAGGAACGCCGGGCTAGAACGGCAATCCGTGGCTCTGGCCGCCCATGCACATCAGCATGGGCACGGACAGAATGAAATTCAGGCGCGATGCGTACAGCGCGATCTTGCGGGCCCTGGTCTTTTCTTCGTCCGTGGCCGGCTTGAGGCCGAGTATTTTCTTCTGGTTCGGCCAGATCACGCCCCACACGTTGAGCAGCATGAAGGTCCCGAGCCAGGCGCCGACGCCGATGGTCACGAAGCCCTCTTGCAGCGTGAACGCCTTGTGCAGGGCCACCGGGCTGCCATATCCGAACAGCAGGAAGTAGGCGCCGGTGACCCAGGTGAGCACCGCCGCCCAACGGAACCACCACAGGGCCCGCGGAGCGACATATTTCGCGATTCCGGCGCCGCCGGGGCCGCCTTTATCGGCCGTGGCGTCCGCCAGGGCCGGCAGCTGAACGACATTGAAGTAATAGAGCAGGCCGATCCACATCACGCCCGACACGATGTGCAGCCAGCGATCGATACGGGTGTGGTGCAGGCCGAGCCCGTCCGCCCCGATCATGGTGGTGGTGAGGATGACCGACAGAACGATGGCCAGCACGAAAGCCGAGATGATGGCCCCGCGCACCGTAGTCAGTGGATGCATGACCGTACTCCTCGCTAAACCGCCGTTATTGTTCGTTGATTGTCGGTATGGGCCGCATCCGTGCGACTTGCCAGTCCGGGGACTGCGGCATTTGTCAGCAAAAAGCGTTTGAAGAATAGGGTAGGCATCCCCATAATTCAATTGTCAGCCCCTTCCGTCATGTCGTTGTCGCCCCCATCTCCGGCCGTAGCTTCTCCCTGTATCAAGGTCTGTGTACTCGATGCACAGCAGGTCTGCCTTGGCTGCGGCCGCACCCTTGAGGAGATTGCGCAATGGTCGCGCATGACGGAGGAGCAGCGGCGCCAGGTCGTCGACCGGGCGCAGCAGCGGCGCAGCCAGGCCGCACCGTGAACCGTCTTTGGCTTTAATCGAGGTTTGTATGGACGTCATCGAACGCATCAAGTCGCAGCTGTCCTCCAGCCCGGTCGTGCTGTACATGAAGGGCACGCCTGACTTTCCCCAGTGCGGCTTCTCCGCGGCCGCGGTGCGAGCCCTGGGTGCCGTTGGCGCCGAGTTCGCGCACGTCAACATCTTCGAGGACCCGGAGCTGCGCGAAGCGCTGAAGCAATACTCGAACTGGCCGACCTATCCGCAGCTGTACGTGAACGGCGAGCTGATCGGCGGCTCCGACATCATCATCGAGATGTACAAGA